>DASRTD010000273.1:0-15379 GCA_035656115.1 Mucilaginibacter sp. | reverse complement strand
ATGTTGTAATGTTGTAATGTTGTAATGTTGTAATGTTGTAATGTTGTAATGTTGTAATGTTGTAATGTTGTAATGTTGTAATGTTGTAATGTTGTAATGTTGTAATGTTGTAATGTTGTAATGTTGTAATGTTGTAATGTTTTTTTCGTTATAGCGCTGTTTTCCAATTCGTTGCAGTTATTTCTCCTGCTTCGCAATCGGGTGACGCACCCCTGCCCCCTCCTTAACAGGGAATCGCGCATGGCCTTGTCTGTCGTTTATTATTTCCGAGACGTCAGTTGCAGTTTCTTCCGGACTTTACTGACTTTCGGACTTATCACTAATTAAAAGCATTCTTCAGCCGGATGTATTTCTCCAGGTCGTCGGAGTTAAAGCCTTTGTTGCGCATTTCGGTAACGTATTGCGGGGTAACACCCTGGGCTTTGGCCGATGACAGCTGGTTAATCGTTACGTCTTTAAATCCAATATCTCTGAATCCTTTTACATATTCAGGCGTAATGCCCATGGCCTTCAGTTCATTCAGGTTATTTACCGACATATCTTTGAACCCGATTGCCTCAAACTCTTTCACAAAGTCGGGCGTAATGCCCATGGCTTTCAACTCGTTCAAATTATTGGCGGTAAGGTTATGGTAGCCTATTGCTTCAAACTCTTTTACAAAGTCGGGTGTTACGCCTATCGCCTTCAGGTTTGAAATATTGTTCAGGGTAAGGTCTTTTAATCCCATCTCCTGCATACTTTTAACATACTCAGGCGTTACCCCCACGGCCTTCATGTTTTCAACACCATTTGCCGTAAGGTCCTTAAAGCCCATTTGCTGCAAGCCTTTAACATATTCGGGTGTCACGCCCACTGCCCTCATGCTTTCAACGCCGTTTGCCGTAAGGTCCTTAAACCCAATGTCGTGCATGCTTTTTATATATTCAGGCGTAACACCTACCGCTTTCATGTTTGAAAGATGATTTACCGAAAGGCCTTTTAACCCTGAAGCCTCCATGCTTTTGATATATTCGGGCGTTACGCCCACAGCCTTCAGGTTCGTCAGGTTGTTTACGGTAAGATCCTTGAACCCCATCGCCTTGTAGCTTTGTATATAAGCCGGCGTAATGCCTAATGATTTTAGCTCGGTAAGGTTATTTACGCTAAGATTGGTATAGCCAATATCTTTAAAGCTCTTTATAAAGGCCGGTGTAATATTCAGCGCCTTTAGCGAGGTCAATTCGTTGTAAGGAATGTTTTTATAACCGACCGCGGCAAGTGAATGAACATAATTGGAGTCGATATTCATCGCCTTATAGCTCGAAATTGCCTCGGGGCTCGGCATATGATCATCGCCTTCGTCATTATCGCCCTTTAGTTTGGCCTTTTTTATTCCTGCGATGTATTTGCCGTCGATATGCTGGGCCTTGAAGCTGATCAGCTCGTTAAACGAAATACTCTTATACCCGGCGTTATGTATTTCCTGTATGTACCCGGGGGTAACATGCAGCGCTTTGCCCGATACCAGGTCGTTAACGCTAAGGTCATTATAACCGTTTTCCTTCAGCGCCTTGATATAGGGCTCGTCAACCTTCAGGGCGGCCATCGAGATCAGGTTTTCCTTGGTAATGTCCTTATAGCCATTGCGCTGTAGCATGCCGAGGTATTCTTTTGTTACGTTGATCACAAAAAAGGCAAAGGAGTCGCCGTCTTCAATATCATTAATGCCCTGCGACTTAAGATAGGCTACAAAATCTTTATCAGCGGTAAATTTGTAGTGACCGTAACCGTCGTTGCCTTCAAAGCGGCCGGTGAACAGGATGCTGCCGGCCTCGCGTTTCAGCGTAAAATCGCCTTTTTTATCTTTTGGCAGGGCCGAAAAGTCGCTCAGGTTAAATTCTGAGCTGCTCGACCAGTTGTGATCTTCGTCGTCGCTTTTAAATTCAATCCGTACCTTATCGCCTTTAATGGTAGCAAACCAGGCGCCTTCCGTTTCATCGTTACCAAAATGGATCTTAACATTCGGTGTAACAACCGGGTTAATTTTTACCATGGGGTTAACCTTGGTCGCCGGCTCCGCGCTTGCTGTGGCCAGCGGGCTGTTAAGTGCGCAGGCCAAACCGCCGAGCAGCGGAACGAGGAAAAAGTACTTCCACATAGTATGGATGTTGGATTTTTTGGCATTCATCATCAAAATTCTTCTTTTAAGTAACGACTGGTTATAGTTGGTGGTAATGCCCAACGATAAATGCGGCGCGGATACTTTCAGCAGGCTCATCTGGTAGCTTTGGCGTTCTACCTCTTTGTGTTCAAGTACCGAATCATCAGTCAAAAACTCCAGGTTATTTTCCACTTCCTTGCGGTACAGCCAGGCAAAGGGGTTAAACCATTGCAATACCAGCATTACTTCGGACATTATGATATCGAAGCTGTGGCGCTGCGCGATGTGTATTTTTTCATGCAGCAATATCTGGCTGTAGGTATCCCAATCGTATTTTTCGGGATTGATAAAAATATTATTGCCGAAGGAACAGGGTGCTTTATCGCCGCTCAGCTCGACAATCCGGAATTTGCCATCCCTTATGAACGGCTTTGTGTAAGCCTGGAACAGTAGCACAATAAACTGCAGCAGCAGGTTTAGCCCGAAGGCGGCTACGCCCATCCAGTACAAATAAAACAGCCATTTTAGCACGACCGGCAAAATAGGGGTTGACGCCGCTGCCTGCTGAACTGGTTTTTGAATGTTTTCGATAGGTGCGGGCACAGCTTGTGTCTGCGTTGGCGCAACGGATGGAGAAACCGAAGGCGGAGTCGGTACAGACGGGGTAGCTACTTTGTGAGACTGTGGTGAAACTACTGACTGCTCTTGTACAACAAGTGGCTTATAATTTACTTCGGCTTGTTTAGTGGCCGCCTGAAACGACCATTGCGCCGGAATAGGTACCAGCGGCAAAACAAAGGCAAGCGCCAGGCAGCAAACCAGCACCATGCGGTTTAAGCGGTAAAATGTTTCCTTTTGCAGCAACAGCTTGTAAAACAAAAGGCAAACCGAAAGAAGTAATGCGACATGCAAAATGTACGGTATCATTTCTGTTGCGATTTAATGAGGTTTACAATTTCGTTTAGTTCAGCTTCGGATATTTTTTGCTCTTTAGCATAAAACATCAGCATGTTTGGATACGAGTTATCGAAATATTGGCTCACCATATCACTCATGGCCTGTTCCTGGTACAGCTTTTTTGATATGACAGGATAATAGCGGAAAACGTTACCAAAAGTTTCGTGCGCCAGGAAGCCTTTATCTTCCAGTATCTTTACCATAGTGGCAATGGTATTATAATGCGGCTTTGGATCGGGCATCTCATTGATGATCTCCTTTATAAAAGCCTGCCCCAGCTGCCATACGGCCTGCATAATTTGTTCTTCTCTTTTCGCCAGTTTTTGCATGATGATCTAATTTTAAACCAAAGTTGATACTAATTTATTAGGATTGCAACTAATTGATTAGTATTTGTAGGATAAATTTTGTAAGCTATTGATATACAGAGAGAAAATTTTATGGTAAGGCATATATCCCTTTTAAACACTTAGGGGTTCCGATTGTTGTCGCAGTTGTAAATTCGGATAATAGTTTATAGCTTTAATCATATTAAACCCCAGGTTATGGCAATAATGGAGTATCTGACAATAAAGGGAGCATCCGCAGCGCTTTACAGGTTTGATGTTTACCCTATAAATGTAGAATGCCCTGGTGTTGGCGGCGTTTACGCCTACACAAAAAGAAGCCCGGCTGAATCACCCGGCGGTGGGGCCAATCATTCCTTAATCTATGTCGGCAAAACAAACTCCTTCAGGAAACGAGACAAGGCTCATGAGGACAACGAATGTATTAACAAAGCTGACCCGAATTGCATCTGTCTTTACCCGGAAGGCAATGATGAAAGAAGGTTGACGGTTGAAAAAGATATTATTTCGGCGCACAAGCCACAATGCAACGCGCACCATACTACATAAGGTGTTATTGAATAAATCTGCTCGATCGATGGGCATCATGCCCCATCGGGGCAACCTATTTGTAGCAAAAACCGACAGATAATATATTGCCCCGTCAGGGGCTACCTATTTTCGCCGTTTGATGATCGGATTAGGCAGAGAATCTAATAGGTAGCCCCTGACGGGGCAAATCGGGGTTTTATTGTTTGTGCTACAAATAGGTTGCCCCTAACGGGGCATAAGTCCGCTTCGACAATTTCTGTAAAGCTCACTCTAACAGGATTAGTAATTCAATTGGCCGCGATAGTCATGCTAAAATCTTTTCAATCCAAAAAATCTTAGTCAACCGTCCGCCACCGAACAGTCACTATAACAATTCCGAACGTATTAGGAGTTTTGAGTTTGTCGTAAATTTCTGAAAATAAATCTGTTATAAAATTGGCATAATGTTGGCGGTGCCCACGCTAAACTCAGCTGGTCATGATCAAAAACTATTTTCTCATCGCGTTCAGAAACCTTTCAAAAAACAAGGCTTTCTCATTTATTAACATCTTTGGCCTGGCCGTCGGGATGGCCGCAGGGCTGCTTATCATTCAATATGTAAGCTTCGAGCTCAGCTTTGATACCTTTCACACCAAAAAGGATAGGGTATTCCGTGTAACCCAGGACCGGTATGATCGCGGCAAACTGGCTACTCAATGGGCCGGTGGCGCTTTTGCGGAGGGTAATGCGTTCAAAAATAACTTCCCCCAGGTAGAAGATTTTGTAAAGATCGTAGGCACCGGGTCGGTGCTGGCGATTAATAATGATAAAAAAATAGTCCTTGAGAAATCGTATTTCGCAAGTGCTTCTTTCTTCAATGTTTTCAGTTACCCGCTCCTCAGCGGAGACCCGAAAACGGCTTTAAAGGAGGTTAATTCGGCGGTGATTACCGAAACGGTTGCTAAAAACCTATTCGACACCGCTGATGCCGTAGGTAAAATGTTTAAGTTTGATACCACCCTCATCAAGGTCACCGGGGTGATGAAGGATTACCCGGACAATACACACTTCAGGAGCGATTTGCTGTTATCGTACAGCACACTGATGAAATTTGTCGGGCCGAAAAACGACCTGGACAATGCCTGGCTGAACGATGGCTGCCTTACCTATCTTTTGTTACGACCCGGCGTTGATCCAAAAGCTTTGGAGGCAAAATTCAAACCTTATGTGGATGCGGTCTACAAAAAGCTCAACTGGTCGGGCGCCAGCGCCGTATATCATTTACTGCCTTTGGAAAAGATCCACCTCTCGCCGAATCTAATGGTCGAGGCCGAGCCTCACGGCGATGGCAAATCAGTTTATTTATTGGCCGGGATAGCCATTTTTGTGATCATCATCGCCTGGATCAATTATATCAACCTGGCTACTGCACGGGGCATTGGTCGCGCTAAGGAAGTGGGCGTGCGTAAAACGCTGGGGTCGGCCAAAGGACAGTTGATTTTGCAATTTATGCTGGAATCGATGCTGCTCAACGGACTTGCCGTCGTGCTGGCAATCATCCTCATTATCGTGTTCCTGCCGATCTTCTCAGCCCTATCGGGCCAAAATATTACCCTCGGTTTACTATTTACGCCCGTATTTTGGCTGGCGGTTACCGGACTATTTTTGGTGGGATCGTTCTTCTCGGGTTTTTACCCCGCAATCGTGCTATCCAGCTTCAGGCCGGTTGAGGTAATGAAGGGAAAGCTGACCGCTTCATCGGGTGGTATCATCCTGCGGAAAGTGATGGTGGTATTTCAATTTTCGGCCTCTATCTTTTTGCTTATCGGTTCGCTTACGGTTTACCGGCAGGTAAGTTATATGGAAAAACAGAACCTGGGTATCAATATCGATCAAACGCTGGTAATTAAACAGCCGCTGGCGCATATCGACTCGTTTTATCGCAGCATGAGCACATTTAAAAATGAATGCCTGCGCGATCCTTCTATCAAAAGTATAACCGTGTCCACATCCATCCCCGGCGAGCCTGTGGGCTGGAACGCCGGCGGGATAAAACTAAAAGGCACCGATCAGTCCCAGGGCAAACAGTACCGCATCATCGGCGGCGATTATGATTACCTGAAAGCTTATGGGGCCAAACTGATTGCCGGCAGGCTGTTTTCGAAAGATTTTACAACCGATCCGCACACGGTTGTATTTAACGAAAAAGCTACCGAAGAAATGGGCTTTGAAAAGCCCGAACAAGCCATAGGCAAGCAAATTGATTTTTGGGGACAAGTGTACACGATCATCGGCGTAGTGGAGAACTATCACCAGCAATCGCTGCATGATGCCTATGATGCACTGATTTTCCGTTGCATACCTGACGTGCGCGGCAACGTATCGGTAAAAATAAATACCGCCAATTTGGATCAAACCCTTGCAACTTTAAAAACCAACTGGAAAGCATTTTTCCCGCAGGATCAGTTCGATTACTTTTTCCTCGATCAACATTTCAACGAGCAGTATCATGCCGATAAGCAATTTGGGCAGGTGTTTGCGGCGTTTACGGGCATCGGCATTTTAGTGGCCTGCCTGGGTTTATTCGGGCTGGTTTCCTACACCATCGTGCAGCGCACCAAAGAGATCGGCATCCGTAAAGTGCTGGGTGCTTCGGTTAACACTATTCTTCAATTGTTATATAAAGATTTTGCCCAATTGGTGCTTATCGCCTTTATCGTAGCGGCGCCGTTGGGTTGGTACGCCGTGCACCAATGGCTGCAAACCTATGCTTTCCGGATCGACATCAGCTGGCTGTTTTTTGTTATCCCGTTCATTACAGTGGCGTTTGTTGCCATGGCCACGGTTTCGTACCTGAGCGTAAAAGCGGCGCTGATGAACCCGGTACTGAGCTTGAAGGTGGAGTAGAGATTAGAGACTGGAGGTTAGAGAATAGTTGGGACGTCTGCAAAAAACAACGAATCGCGTTGTGCTTCGAGGTTAAATACTAATAAATTAGTTTTATTACTAATAAATTAGGAATTATAAAATATTTCATTTTATTTTGGTGTATGGATGAAATAACATTCCAACTTTTCAACGTTCCAACATTCCAATCATGATACGAAACTACATCAAAACCGCCTGGAGAAGTTTGTTAAAGAACAAGTTTTACTCCCTCATCAACATCGCCGGCTTAACTTCCGGGCTGGCTATCGGCATCCTGATATTGTTATGGGTGCAGGACGAATTGAGCTTCAACACCTTTCATAAAAAAACGGCTGACATTTACAGGCTGGAACTGTTTGGCGGGACTGGGAGCAGCAGGCAGATATTCACTGTCGGTGTAGCGCCGATAGGGCCGCTGGCCAAACAGCAGCTGCCTGATGTGATTGACCAGGTGCGCCTGACAGGCAACTACGATTATTCGCTTTACAAATACCAGGACAAGGTTTTCGGCGATGAAAATGCGGTTTATGCCGACCCCGCATTTTTCTCCATTTTTGATTTCAGCCTGGTGCAGGGCAATTCCTCAAAACCGTTCCCTGATGATAATTCGGTTGTGATCACCAAGTCGACGGCTGAAAAATGTTTTGGCCAGGCAAACCCCATCGGTAAGGTGATCATTGCCGATAACAAGGCAAATTTCACGGTCAGCGGTGTGATCGATGACTTCCCAAAAAACTCCGACCTGAATTTCGATATGATCATGCCGATGAGCCTGCATATGAAACTGATGCTGGCCCAAAAGACTGATATGAGCAACAACTTCAGTTTTTTAAATTACGAAACCTTTTTGCTGCTAAAACCCGGAACCGATTTAAAAAGCATGGCTACAAAAATACGGCAGATACATTTAAACCACAAAGCAGACGATACCGATGCTGAGTACCTGTTGCTGCCGCTGTCAAAAATGCATTTGTATAATGCGGATATGAGTGATAACGGCATAGCCACCATCCGGATTTTTATCGTCATCGCCGTGTTGATATTGGTGATCGCATGTATCAACTATGTAAACCTGTCCACTGCGCGGTCGATGCTCCGGTCTAAGGAGATCAGCATGCGTAAGATAGTGGGGGCGGGTAAAGCGCAGCTTTTTATCCAGTTTATTGTTGAAACCGCGCTGCTCTTTTCACTGGCTACCGTCTTGGCTTTGGGATTGATCTTTATATTGATGCCGCTGTTTAACCAGGTCTCCGGCAAACAGCTTGTGCTAAACCTCGGCGATTACCACATCTGGCTGGTCATATTAACCGCCATAACCGGCACGCTTGCTGCTTCAAGCATTTATCCTGCGCTCCTACTTTCGTCATTCGAGCCGCTCAAAGCCTTAAAAGGCAAAATATCGGCTGGTATCGGCGATGTTTTGTTTCGCAAGATATTGGTGGTTACACAGTTTACATTTTCCATTGTATTGATCGTAGGCACCATCATCATTACAGGACAGCTAAACTACATACGGTCGAAGAATTTAGGTTATGATAAGTCGGATGTAATATCGGTTTGGATGCGCGATATGGCGCCGCATTACGAAGTGGCCAAAGCCGAGTTGCTAAAACAACCCGGTGTGCTGGCCGTGACCCGGTCGAATCAGAATATTGTACGCTTTCAGGGCTTTAGCGGGGCTAATGACTGGGATGGAAAAGACCCCAAAAACAACCTGATGGTACACCCGATAGTGGTGGATAAGGACCTGATATCTTTTTTTAAGATGAAGCTGGTGGAAGGTTCATCTTTTACAGGGGCGCCGACAGATACGGCCCGTTTTATTTTAAATGAAGAGGCCATTAAGGAAATAGGCATGAAGGATCCCATCGGCAAACGGTTTAAGATGGAAGGGATAAACGGAAAGATCATTGGGGTGGTAGGAGATTTTCATTATGCATCGATGAAAGAAAAAATAGCGCCTGCCGTTTTTTGGTACCAACCGCAGTATTTAAACAAAATGTACATCAAAACTACCCGCCGTGATGCGCCCAAAGCGCTTGCTGCCGCCGAGAAACAGTTTAAACAATACAACGGCGACTATCCATTTGGGTATGCTTTTCTGGATGATATTTTTAACAGCATTTACCAAGGGGAGCAACGGGAGGGGACTTTGTTTACCTATTTTGCCGGTATCGCCATATTTATCTCCTGCCTGGGATTATTGGGCCTGGCAGCGTATACCGCACAGGTGCGTACTCGCGAGATAGGGGTAAGGAAGGTTCTTGGCGCAAGCGTGGGCCGGATCGTCGGCCTGCTGGCACAGGACTTTGTCAAACTGGTCTTTATAGCGATTGTAATTGCAACGCCGGTAGCCTGGTTTGCCATGTATAAGTGGCTGGAGGATTATGCGTACCGCATCAGCATCGGCTGGTGGGTGTTTGTGCTTGCCGGATTAATTGCGGTGGTGATTGCATTTGTTACTATAAGTTTCCAATCCATAAAAGCTGCGGTGGCAAACCCGGTGAAAAGTTTGCGAAGCGAGTAGGGTGGTAGGGTGAAACTTACGAAGTAATTATGTAAGAAAAGCATAGCGCAGTGTATGCGGTCATCCTACAGTTTTAAGTAGGAGCCGAAATTTAATTTTAAAGCGATAACTTGAAGTTTCGCGAATTTTAACAATTAAATAACTGCGCTATGCTACGTACAAAATTGCAAAAACAAAATGATTTTACGGGCCAGGACTTTTATATAGGACTGGATGTTCACAAACAATCCTGGTATGTAACTATCCGAAGTCTGGGGAATTTCGCAAGTTTTTCCGGGATTACCGCGAAAGGATAGTTGGAAAAACCCCGCACGTGGTGACACGATCCTGTCATTGACAAAATATTGTCAGTATCTAAAGCCTTAATAGTCAGTTTTGTAGCGTTTTGTAGAAGGGTGTAGTATAGTGTAGCGCTACAAAATCCGCCCTATTTTTAGTTGGTGGCCGCCCTTTTTTTCTTCTCCAGATCAGGCAAAAACCAGGTGACTATACCGATCAGCGGCAGGAATGCGCATACTTCAAAAACATAGTTGATGCTGGTATGGTCAGCAAGTTTGCCTAATAAAGCAGAGCCGAGGCCGCCCATTCCGAAGGCCAGTCCGAAGAACAGGCCCGAAACCATGCCGACTTTGCCCGGCATCAGGTCATGCGCAAAAACCACGATGGCTGAGAAGGCGGAAGACAAGATCAGGCCGATGATGACAGCCAGGGCGATCGTCCAAAAGAAACCGACATAAGGCAGCAGCAGCGTAAAAGGCGCCACACCGAGGATAGAAAACCAGATGACATATTTTCGGCCAAAACGATCGCCGGCAAAGCCGCCAAGGATGGTGCCGGCTGCAATGGCGAACAAATAAGCAAACAGGCACAATTGCGACTCCTGCTTGGTGACGTGAAATTTACCGATCAGGAAAAAGGTAAAATAGCTGCTCATGCTGGCCAGGTAAAAAAACTTCGAGAAAATGAGCAGAAGCAAAACGATAAGTGATGTTGTGACCTTTTTGCGGGAAAGGCCGGTAACCGGCGCAGCAGCCGGAGCTTTTTTGGCGCGTGTTTCCAGGTGACCGCTATACCATTGACTCACCTTTGTTAGAATGAAAAAGCCCAGCACGGCAGCTATGCAAAACCAGATGATGTTGTGCAATCCGTAGGGCGCCACAATATACGCTACCAGCAATGGCCCGAGCGCACTGCCAAAATTACCTCCAAGCTGGAAAATGGACTGCGCCACGCCACGCTTGCCACCAGCTGCCACATGTGCAAGGCGGGAGGATTCCGGGTGAAAGATCGATGAACCAACACCCATCATCGCGACAGCAACTAAAACCGAAATAAAGTTTGAGGCCCGCGACAACAGCAAAACACCGCAAAAGCTTATCGCCATCCCCACGGGCAATGAATATGGCCGGGGCTTGCGGTCAGTAACAGAACCTACAACGGGCTGCAATAACGAGGCAGTTATCTGAAATGTAAAAGTGATCAAACCGACTTGTGAATAGCTCAAATGAAAATTATCCTTCAACTGCGGATAAACTGCCGTTATGATAGACTGCATCATATCATTCAGAAAATGCCCCGCACTAATGGCAATTAAAACTCCAAAAAGGGTTTTTTGAACAAGCTGTTTTGGTTCTTCGGTAATAGTTGATTCCATTTAAAAAAGTCTCCCCGAATGAGGTATGTTTTGTGACAAAAATGGCATTTTCAAACCGGCAACCAAAACTCTTACGGTTTGATTGCAATAATATGATATTGCAGACCTTGCAAAACCGGTAAAATGGCCGAAATATTCCGGCTAAAAACAGCTTCGGCTAAAAATAATCCGTTAAACATTTTGTAAGCGGATGGCATTGCCATTGTCTTGTCACATCTTTACTACCGGTTAATTTTATTTATACCATTTGTAACAGATTGATTACTTTCGCGCCGATTAAAAACCAGCCGTTAACAATAATTTAACCCCAGGATGTATTGGCGGACCGGTGTTACTCGACCGTGGCATGAAATTATATTGTAAATTTTTCCTGTTAATTTTCGTATTACTGACCAGTGCAAATGTTTATGCCCAGGTACCGGTGCGCACCATTCCGGTAAAGCCAAAAAAGGGAGATACCACCGGCTATAAGCCCGACACTGTTATAACCGTTAAAAAAGGTGTTAAGCAATTAGACATGGCCGATGTGCTGGAGGGTTTGTTTAATATAAAACCTACAGATAAGCCTGATACTGTAACTTCAAAGCCTTCTTTTTCAATAGTGCCCGCTTTTGGTTATACGCTCGTTTCAAAATTTGCCATTGTTGTTTCCGGAAATTCGGCATTTCGCACCGGGCCCGATTCACGAATTTCGACAATTACGGCGAGTACTTCGGTCACGCAGAACAGACAGATCACATTGCCAATATTAAGTAATATCTGGAGTAAAAATAACGACTGGAATTATGTGGGCGATTACCGCCTTTACAAATATCCTCAAAGCACTTTCGGCCTGGGCAGCAGTTCGAATATAAAAAATGAAGACCCGATGGATTATTCCTATTTCCAGTTTTATGAAACTGTGCTGCGGCATATTACCGGGAACATTTACATGGGATTGGGCTATATTTTTGATAACCATTGGAACGTCACGGATAAAGGGAACGTGAATGGTACAGTGTCTGACTATTCATTATATGGAAAATCAGCTCATTCTGTAGCGTCGGGCTTTACGTTTAATGGTTTGCTGGATTCGCGCGACAATGGTATTAACCCATCCAAAGGCGCTTACCTGGCATTTGAATACCGCGACAATTATTCGTTTTTAGGCAGTACAGACAGTTGGCGTTCGCTGATCATTGATGTGAGGAAGTATATCCGTATCCCGGAAGATTCAGAAAACGTTCTCGCTTTATGGAATTTTGAATGGCTTACCCTGAATGGCCGGCCGGCCTATCTCGATTTGCCCAGCACGCAATGGGACGCTTACTCGGCAACCGGCCGTGGCTATATCCAGGGGCGTTTCCGCGGTGCGGATATGGTTTACGCAGAGGCCGAATACCGCTACCAAATTACGGCCAATGGCCTGATCGGCGGCGTGTTCTTTTTAAATGGCGAGTCGCTTTCGGCAGCGCCGGGCACCCGGCTGCAGGGCATTCAACCAGGATTTGGACCGGGCCTGCGCATAAAGCTTAACACCATCTCTAAAACCAATATCAGCATCGACTATGGCTTCGGCCGCCAGGGCTCCAATGGTTTGTTTATTGATGTGGGCGAGATATTTTAGAAATAGCCCCGCAGACACTACCCTTCTAAGGTTTCCTTTCAAAAAACCCGGCATCAATTGTTAATTTTAGTTAAACACTTGTTAATCAGTGTTAAATAGCTTTTTTAACTAAAATGCAGCGTATACATTTGATTTGCCAATCACCTGTTATATGTTCAAAAATTACCTCAAAATAGCCTGGCGCAATTTGCTGCGGCACAAAGCTTTTTCGCTGATCAATATCGGTGGATTATCCATAGGCATCGCCGTTTGCCTGCTAATCACGCTTTATGTGCACCATGAATTGAACTACGATGGCTGGAATGTCAACAAAGACAGGATAGTCCGCATTACCGACATCGTTTACACGCCCGAAGCTGATAACATCGTGATGGCTCCCTCTCCGGCGCTTTTGGCCCCTACGCTAAAACGGGACTATCCCGAAGTAAAAACCGCTGTGCGTTTTGCGCCGGGTAAAGCGGTCGTTAAGGTGAACGATAAGTTGTTCAATGAAGATAATATTTATAAAACGGACGCCAATGTATTTGAGGTTTTTCCATACCGATTTATTAAAGGGGATAGTGAACACGCTTTAACCGACCCGCATGACATAGTGATTACCGCGTCGATCGCCCAAAAATATTTCGGCACGGATGATGCTATCGGCAAAACGATCGAGTACAATAAAGTGCCGTATCACGTGTCGGGTATTTTAGCAGATATCCCTGAAAACTCCGACCTGAAGATCAACGCCATCGTTCCGGGCGATTTTTCTAAAACCACCAAATGGATGGATGACGACTTTTCGGTTTACACTTTTGTGCTTTTTAAACAAAAGCCAAATTATAACGACTTCGCCCAAAAGCTGGCGCAGATAGCAAAACACGATGTGCAGCCTGAATTTATCAAGATGGGGGCTGTAAAATATCACTTAAAATTCAATATCGAGCCGTTAAAAGATGTTCACTTTGTTTCAGGCAACCTGGGCGACACCGAAAAAGGCGACAGGCAACTGGTGTACATCTTTTCGGTACTTGCCGGGATCATTCTGGTGATCGCACTGCTCAATTATATTAACTTATCAACGGCCAGGGCTACGGAAAGGGCAAAAGAAGTTGGTGTGCGCAAGGTAAACGGCGCGGTACAATCGAGTTTAGTGGGCCAGTTTTTGTTCGAATCGTTTTTTGTCACTATCCTGGCTTTGCTGATCGCGATAGGGCTGATGTTCCTGATGCTGCCTTTTTTAAATGGATTATTGCATACCGGCATTTGGCTTACCGGATCGGCAAGCAGCTTTTTTATCATCTGTGCCATCGTGCTGTCTTCATCACTACTAACAGGGCTATACCCGGCTTTCGTTTTGTCGGCTTTTCAGCCCATTACTGCGTTGAAGGCAGGGTTTAAGCATAAAACAAAAGGCTTGTCGCTTCGCAAGATCATAACAGTTACGCAGTTTGTTGCCGCTACAGTAATGATTGCAGGGGCTTTTATCATGAACCGGCAGATCAATTTTATACAACACCGGTCCGTGGGTTACAATCAAAACCAGGTATTAAATATATCGCTGCCCGATGATTCGATTGCCTTAAAACAGGTTGAACCTTTTCGAAACGCCTTAAAACAATTGAGCCACGTGAGTGGTGTGTCTGTTCAAACCGGCCTCTCGGGTGGCGCTGATGACGGGAGCCCTAAAGCCACCACCTTTGCATGGGCAAACGGCGCTAAAAGACAATTAATGTCAAACTATTTTTCAATTGACGAAAGCTTTGTTCCCTTGTTGAAACTAAAGCTTTTGGCAGGCCGCAACTTATCAGCCGCAATAGCGACAGATGCCAAACAAGGCTTTATCGTCAACGAAGCTTTTGTGCTGCAAATGGGCTGGAAAAACCCCATCGGCCAGAAATTGGTAGGATTTGACCATACCGGCAGGGTGGTTGGCGTGGTAAACAATTTTAATTATTCGTCGGTGCATAACCCTATTGCGCCGCTGATCCTGATCTACCAGGCGATGAAGCCAATTTCAGTCCTAGTAAAAGTGGCGCCGGGCAACCTGGATATTGTTAAAAATACATGGAAGACCTATTTCCCGGATACTCCTTTTGATTTCAGCTTTTTGGACAGCAAGTTTAATACTGTATATCAAAAGGATATCACTACCATTAAACTCTTCAACTATTTCACAGCGCTTTCTGTGTTGATTGCTTGTTTGGGTTTGTATGGCTTGGCCCACCTCGTTGCCGTACAACGAACAAAAGAAATAGGCATCCGCAAAGTGCTGGGCGCTGCATTAAGCCAATTATTAATGCTGCTTGCGAAAGACTTTGTGAAACTGGTAGTTGTTGCTGGCTTTATCGCTATTCCGCTCACCCTGCTGATCATGGACAAATGGCTGGCAACTTATGCCTTCCATATCGCGGTCAATTGGTGGATAATGGTTATACCCGTTGTTGCAATGGTATTGATCTCGCTTATCGTTATCAGTTATCAAACCCTCAAAGCGGCCCTGAGTAACCCGGTGAACAGCCTGAAAAGCGAATAGTTAGTCATCAGTCATTAGTCATTAGTGCAAAGCAGCTAACAACGAATGACCAATCAAGGTCGTTTACTTAAGGAATTAGTTTTTGACCTGGCATTGTGTTCGCCTCACCCCAAACCCCTCTCCAATGGAGAGGGGCTTAAAAAAGACTATTTCCTCTATAAATTGAAGTCCTTCTCCTTTGGAGAAGGATTT
>DASRTD010000272.1:0-17306 GCA_035656115.1 Mucilaginibacter sp. | reverse complement strand
GAGCACCCAGGCAATAGCCCAAAAATGCGGAAATTGCCATATAAACTGTATGCCGAATAGTATC
Source organism: Mucilaginibacter sp. (assembly GCA_035656115.1). Lineage (GTDB taxonomy): Bacteria > Bacteroidota > Bacteroidia > Sphingobacteriales > Sphingobacteriaceae > Mucilaginibacter. Next base: position 17,242 of record DASRTD010000272.1, on the reverse strand, counting down.
AGCGCAATTTGATCGACCTTCTCATGCGCGGCCACATAGCCGATCAGCGGCGGCAGCGCCCCCGGGATAGCGCCTATAAACACGGCAACCGGCGATTTGCGTTTCATCGGCGTATAAGCAAAAGCATAAAGCAATATTGAAAACACCGAGAGCAGCCCGGTTTGCAGGTTAAGGCTGCCTAACAGATAGGTGCCTGCCATACCCATGCCCAACCCAAGCACTAAGGCCTGCCCGGTATTCATGCGGCCGGCCGGTATAGGGCGGTCCATGGTGCGCCGCATTAATTTATCGTAATCCTTTTCGATGATCTCGTTAAAACAGTTGGCCGCGGCAGTAACCAAAAAGCCGCCCACGATCAGTTTTATCCAGTTGAGCCAGATGATCTCGCCATTTACTTTGCTGCCGATCAGGAAAGAGATAGAGGCGGAGAACACCACCAGGAAGGTAAGCCTTAACTTGATCAGTTTTGAAAAATCGCTCCACTTCATCGGCGCACCTCCTGTTTTCTCACCGAAGTATATAAGTTAAGCATCAGGTAATATTGTGCGCCGAAAATAAAACTGGCAAATACAATGTGAGAAGCCTGTGCAAACGGCGGCAGCGACCAGTAGGACAGGATAACCCCGGTTACTACCTGCAGTGTGATGATCAAAAAAACAAAGCTCATGGTTTGCTGCTGCACCGAATGCCTGGTAAAGCCATAACGGATCAACGCAAACAAAACAATATTGGCCAGCACCACCAGGATGGCGATGTCCCGGTGCTGAAAAAAGATCACCCCTGCATTGTTTATCCAGTCTTCGCGGTAACCACCCTGCAGGTGGCCAGAGACGGCGTCGATTTTTTCACGGACGTCCGTCCCGAAAACGATCTGTACGATTGAGATGATCAGCACAAACAGCGCTACCACATGCGTGATGGGGCTTGTATGCAGTTTGTGCTTGCCGTAAGCTTTCGCAAGATGATAAGTGGTTACGCTGATAGCCACTATCGCGAGGGCGAGCATCATGTGCACGGTCACAATCCATGGCACCAGGTTGGTTGAAACCACTATCGAGCCCAGCCAACCCTGGAAACCGACCAGTACCAGGTTAATGATGCATAAAAATGGGATCAGCTTGCGCTCTCTGCGATAGCTGAACGAAAAAATCGTTATCAGCAACAAAAATATGCCGGAAATTGCCCCAATAAGCCTGTTTGCATATTCCGTCCAGGTTCTGGCGGCATTAAATTCTTCGGGGACTAAAATAGATTTATCATCACGGATGCGCCTGGCCAGGTCGCCGTAACCCAATATATCAAGCGTTTTGGCAAACTCCTCGTTCTTTTTCTTCCGCCCGGCAACATATTTTGGCTTGTAATCTTTCGGAAGCTGCGCGCTGCTGGTTGGCGGCACATATCTTCCGAAACATTTTGGCCAATCGGGGCATCCCATTCCTGAACCGCTGGCCCGCACAACCGCGCCCGCAAGTATGACTGCGAAAAGCAGAAAAATTGTGGCGAGGTTAAACTTTTGGAACCTGATTTGCGATGCGGATGTACTCATTTTTTCAAAGCTTAAGCCAATTTTTAGTCTTAAGTCTCAAGTCTGGAGTCTTAAGTCAAAGAAGAGATTGAACTTTTGACTAAGCTTAATTAAAGATCACGTTTAAAACAAATCCTGAACCTTAAGTCAACCAAACAAGCAGTTTCCGACTTAAGACCCAGGACTTCAGACCAACGACTTATTTTATCGGTTCGCTGGCCTTTTGGGTGCTCACCCATTTATTGTATTCTTCCAAACCTTGTGGGTTATCCTCAAAGTCGTGCGGAAGATTTGATGTCATGGTTTGAGATAGCGGTACTGTTTGCGGGATAAAATCCTCGTCGTGCCCTGGTTTGCTGTAATCATAAGGCCAGCGGTAAACGGTCGGCAATTCTCCCACCCAGTTGCCGTGGTGATGTTCAATTGGCGCATCCCACTCAAGTGTATTTGATTTCCACGGATTTTGAACAGTCTTTTTACCCCAGAATATCGAGTAAATAAAGTTAAACAGGAACGCTACCTGTGCAGCGCCGGCCATAAAGGCGGCCCAGGTGATAAAAGTATTTACAGTGAGCCACCTGTTGAACGATGGGAACTCCGTTAAGGCGTAATAACGGCGCGGAACGCCATCAAGGCCCATAAAGTGCATCGGGAAGAACACCAGGTAGGCGCCAATGAAGGTGATCCAGAAATGCAGGTAACCCAAACGCTCATCCATCATGCGGCGGAAAAATTTCGGGAACCAGTGATAAACCCCCGCCAGCATACCAAATATCGCCGCCGAGCCCATAACCAGGTGGAAGTGGGCAACCACGAAGTAAGAGTCGTGCAGGGTGATGTCCAGCGCTGAATTACCCAGGAATATACCGGTTAAACCGCCAGAGATGAAGAACGACACCATACCGATGGCGAACAGCATACCCGGCGTAAACCGGATATTGCCCCGCCACAACGTGGCGAGCCAGTTAAACGTTTTGACCGCCGAGGGGACCGCAATGATGAGCGTCGTGATCATAAACACGCCGCCAAGGAATGGGTTCATCCCCGTTACAAACATGTGGTGGCCCCAAACGATGAACGATAGAACAGCAATACCAATGAGTGAGTAAACCATCGCGTGGTAACCGAATATGGGCTTGCGGGAGTTGACGGCAAGTATTTCGGACGAAATACCCATCGCCGGCATAATGATGATATAAACTTCGGGGTGACCGAGGAACCAGAATAAGTGTTCAAAAAGTATCGGGCTGCCGCCTTCAAAAGGTTGAACCGTGCCGCCGAGTACAATATCGGAAAGATAAAAGCTGGTCCCAAAGCTGCGGTCGAAGATCAGCAGTACCAAGCCCGCTACCAATACCGGGAACGAAAGCACGCCCAATACAGCGGTAAGGAATAAAGCCCATACGGTTAATGGCATTTTCCAAAGGTCCATACCTTTTGTACGCATGTTCAACACCGTACTGATGTAGTTGATACCGCCCATCAGTGACGAACCCACAAACAACACCATACTGATGAGCCATAAGGTCATACCTTCGGCAGATCCCGGCATCGCTTTTGGCAGCGCAGACAATGGTGGATAGATGGTCCAGCCACCGCTCGCTGGCCCTTTTTGTACAAAAAAGGATGACAAAAGAACCACGCTGGCCATGAAAAAGAACCAGTAAGAAAGCATATTTACAAATGGCGAGGCCATATCGCGGGCGCCAATCTGTAATGGGATAAGTAAATTGGCAAATGTACCGCTCAAACCGGCTGTAAGCACGAAAAATACCATGATGGTACCGTGTATGGTAACCAATGACATGTAGAAGTCGGGGCTTAAGCGACCACCGGGGGCGAAGCGCCCTAATAAAGTTTCGAGTAAAGGGAATGTCTTATCAGGATAAGCGAGCTGGATCCGGAATAAAAGGGACAAGCTCATGCCGATGAAGGCCATGGTAATACCGGTGATCAGGAATTGTTTACCGATCATTTTATGATCCTGGCTGAATACGTATGTATTCAGGAAAGTTGCTTTATGATGGTGTTCGTGACCTTCTTCGTGATGTACTACGCCGTGATCGTGAACTGCTAATGTTGACATAATCGCTGATCTTTATATTAATTGTTTAACGCTAACGTATTTGATGATGCCTGGACTTTGCCTGATTTTGCGGCCGCCATTTTTAATTGTTGCCTTAGCGCATCAGTTAAGTAAGGTTTCTGATGTGCTATCCAGTCCTGGTATTCGGCTTGTGTAACCACGCGAACCACATTTTGCATGTTATAATGAGCGCCTCCGCATATTTTGTTGCAATAGAGCAAGTATTCAAATTTTGGATTATCCGTTTCTACGCGCATTTGTGCAGTAGTGATAGTAGGTGTAAAACGGAAGAAAGTAGGCAGGCCCGGTACCGCGTTCAGCTGTACGCGGAAATGGGGCATAAACACGCTGTGAATAACGTCCTGCGCATGGATATTTAACCGGATAGGGGTATTAACGGGCAGTACCAGCGTATCGGCATGGATGTCGTCCCAACTGCTTTTCTGGCTAAAATCGACGCCAAGGTTATTTAGGGGTGTAGTCAGTTTATAGTTTTTTGGACCTAATATTCCGTCAGGACCGGGATAACGAAGCTCCCACTTGAACTGGTGACCGGTAACATCGATGTTCAGGTCGCCCTTGCGCTCGGTTGAGTCCATTACTTTTTGCCAGGTAAAGAAACCGAAAACAACCAGGATGGTTAAAACGATAGCCGGGATAACCGTCCATATCTTTTCGATGGTATTGTTATGCGGATAGTAATATCCTTTACGTTTCTCGGAACCGCGGTATAAGAATGCAAACCCAAATAAGCATACCTGGGTAATAACAAACACAATCAGGGTAAGAATCGTGGTCAGGTTAAACATATCATCGATTTCACCGCCATGCGCCGAGGCAGCAATGGGCAATTTCATGCTCCCTTGTACAGTTAACGACCAGTATGAGCCGTACATGCCCGCAATAAGGAAAATAAGGCATATTATCCCCATGATATTATTCCAGTTGATGCCTTTTTTGCCTTGCATTTTGTTGGAGAGGTCATAAACCTTTAATATTTTGCCAAAAATCGCTATGCAGAAGCAAACAGCGAGGAAAATAAGCGTATAGTAGATCACCCCGGTCCACATGCCGCTGGTAGCAGCGGTGGAAGCGCCCGTTGTTGCCGGGGCAGCATCCTGCGCCATTACGGTGCCGGCACCAAAAAGCATCAATGCCGTGAAAAGTGAAAGCGCCTTATTAGAGTTTATTAATTTTCTGAATCCCATTTTGATGTTTGTTTGGTATTCTTTTGTTAGTGCAAATTTAACAATTATTATATGTGGTGATGAAGGCTCTCTTCCAGCAGCGGGTGCTTTTTAGGAATGAGCGATTTGAATTTACTTAATGCAGTAAGCACGGTAAACATAAACAAACCTGCAAAACCAAGGAAAATTGCTATTTCAAGCGGGCCAATTTCACTGTACCAATGTGCCTGCGGGCCAACGGCGCCGGGCATTATCATTTGCCAGTAATCCAGCCAGTGGCCGATGATGAGGATAACACAGGCAGCCCTTAAAACTTTAACCGCACGTTTTGAGTCGCGTGACATTAATATCAATAACGGGGACACGAAGTTGATCACGATGTTTAACCAGAACCAGCCGATAAACTGGGGTTCCCAGCGGCGGTAGAAATATGCCGATTCTTCGGGGATATTTGCGTACCAGGTAAGCAGGAACTGCCCGAACCACAGGTAGGTCCAGAAGATGGAGAAACCAAAGATCAACTGGCCGAGGTTATGCAAATGATCTTCTGTGATCCATTGAACATAACCAGCCTCTCTTAGTTTAATTATCGTATAAGTGATAACGGAAAGACCGCCAACCCAAAGGGCGGCGAAGTTATACCAGCCGAACATGGTTGAAAACCACTGTGCTTCCAGCGACATGATGGTGTCAAAAGCAAATAAGGGAATGGTAAAACCGAAAACAACTAAGAATATAACCGACACGTTAAAACTCTTTTTGTAATTGAACATCCCGCCCAACGAATCCTCATTTTCAGAGTATTTAACAATCAACTGGCCAAGTAAAGTATAGCAGGCCAGGTAAAGCACCAGGCGTATGGCAAAAAAAGGAATGTTCAGAAACCCGGATTTTGCGGCGATCAGGTGGTCATAGTTCGGATCGCCTTTAGTGGTCACACCCTTTAGCGACCAGCCTTTATACAGGTAGGGCAAAACCGTTTGTTTTCCGTATTCGTTAAGGCCTGTGTGGTGAATGGATAAGCCGAGGAATATGATAGCCAGCAATATTACCGCCGCAATAGGCAGCGTTTTGCCGAATGCCTGTGGAATCCTTAAGATAGATGCCGACCAGCCTGCCTGAGCAACGTACTGAACAGCGCAGAAAAATACGCCGCAAATGCAAACGCAGGTAAAATAGTAACCCATTAATAACAGGTTAGCAAAAGTACGTTCACCGTAACCCAAGGCAAATCCGCCCAGGATACCTGCCAAACCGATAACTATCAGGATCAGGCTCCAGGTTTTGGCCTTACCCTGAAATTGAAATTGTTCGTCGAAACTATGAGAAGTCTTCATTTAAAAAATCAGCTTATAAAGTTTGTAAATGGTGAACATACATTACTACTTTCCAGCGTTCGGTTGGGTCGAGTTGTGAGGCGTATGAGCCCATAGCATTCACCCCATAAGTAATGGTATGATAAATTTTACCGTCGGTAAGGTCTTTCATGTTACCGCCGCGCGATGAAACGCCCTTTGAATACGATGGAGGCGGGGGGAAGCCATGTGCCACCACCAGCCCATCGCCCTGCCCCTGTTGTCCGTGGCATGGCGAGCAAAAAGCAACGAACAATTGCTGCCCATCGGCCAAATTTCCGGGTGTTTGCGGCAACGGGCTTTTTACTTCAGTGCCTGCAGTTTCATAGCCTTCTTTAGTGTTCGGATAGTCAAAGCGGACAAAGCCCACGGGGGTTGTGCCCGCTGGTGGCAGTTGCGCGGTTTTGCCATCCTTAAAGTTGTCGTTCTTCTGATCCGGATCGTATGCAAGATGCTCATACATATTGGGAGCGTATTCCCAGCCGGTACTTCTTTTGTCGCTGCACGACGAAATAACCACCGCGGCAGTGATAGCAATAGCCATAGGGCCCAATATTTTTATTTTATTCATAGCTAACATATTTTCTGTCGTTGTGCTTTACTTCCACAGCGCCAGCTTCTTTTAATATTTTAGTGATATCCTCGTGTGGTGTGCTTCCTTTCGCGTCGACTGCGATAACGAACCGGTCGTCGGTTGCCCTTAGTTCCATTACCCGTGGTGTACGGCCGGGAAACAAATGGGTAGCGTAAAAGAAAGTGGCCGTCATACCAAAGGCTGTAAACAGCACCGTCCACTCAAAAGTAAAGGGAACAAAGTCGGGCATGGCAAAAGCCGGTTTGCCGCCGATATTCATCGGCCAGTCGTGCACCAGCATGTAATACGCCATGCTGAATATAGTTGTACCGCCCAGGCAGCCGAACATAAAGGCGGCATATCCGAGGCGCGAATCTTTAATACCCAATTTTGCTTCGATGCCGTGGATAGGCATCGGGGTAAAAACATCGTAAATGGGTACGCTGTTTTTTTGCAGCTGGTCGATCCCGTGCATCATTTCATCAGGATCTTCAAAAAGGCCTAAAATATATTTGGTATTGCTCATTGTTATGCTTTTTGGTAGTTAGCTATTTCTATGCTATCAAACTTCACTAACGATTCTTTATAAAACTCTTCCTGCTCCGCATCGAGACCGCCATGCGCAAGCAGCTTTTTCTTGGCCTGTTCACTCGAACCCTTTAATATCAATTTTACTTCGGCCATTGCGATGGACGGCAATACCCTGATGAACAGCAGGAACATAGTGAAGAACAGCCCGATCGATCCGATGAAAATGCTCATATCAACCCAGGTTGGATGAAACACCGCCCAGCTTGAAGGTATGAAATCGCGTTGAAGCGAAGTTTCGATGATAACGAAACGCTCAAACCACATACCGATGTTAACCACGATGGAAAGCACCCATGAAACCGGTATGTTCCTTCTAACCGATTTAAACCACATTAACTGTGTCATAAGCACGTTACAGCCGTACATCATACAACCGGCCCACCAGTGCGGCCCGATAAACCTGTTGAGGAAAGTATATTGCTCATATTCGCCGCCGGAGTAGTAGGCGATGAAGAATTCAGTCAGATAAGCCACCCCAACGATCGACCCGGTTAAAAGGATGATCTTGTTCATAGCCTCGATGTGGAACATGGTGATATAGTTCTCGAGCCCTAATACCTTCCTGGTGACTAACAGCAGCGTTTGAACCATGGCGAAGCCCGAAAAAATCGCACCTGCAACGAAATAAGGAGGGAATATGGTGGTATGCCATCCCGGCACCAGCGAAGTCGCGAAGTCCATGGATACAATGGTGTGCACCGAAAGTACCAGCGGTGTTGAGATACCGGCCAGTATCAAACAAACTGCCTCAAAACGCTGCCATGTTTTTACCGAGCCTGTCCAGCCAAAGGAGCAAACAGAATAAATTTTGCGGCGAATGCCTGTAGCGCGGTCGCGGATAGTGGCCAGATCGGGCAATAAGCCTGTATACCAGAATACTAACGAAACGGAAAAGTAAGTTGATATGGCGAATACGTCCCAGATAAGCGGTGAGTTAAAGTTAACCCACAGCGTATACGTGTTTGGCAAAGGCAGCGAATAAACGAACATCCATGGGCGGCCCATGTGACAAACGATATAGGACGCCGCACAAATTACCGCGAAGATGGTCATCGCTTCAGCTGAACGGTTGATGGAGTTACGCCAGTTTTGACGGAAAAGCAGCAAGATAGCCGAGATCAGCGTACCTGCGTGACCAATACCTACCCACCACACGAAGCCGGTGATGTCCCATGACCAGCCTATCGTTTTGTTAAGGCCCCACTCGCCTATACCGTACCAAAACGTCCAGCTAACGGAAAACACCCAGAGGGATGCGCCTAATGAGGCGATGATAAAGCCTATCCACCAGGCCCTTCCCGGCATATTTTCAACCGGGCGCAACACATCATTGGTGATCTGGGCGTACGTGATGTTTTCGCCGGTAATTAATGGTTCGCGTATTATTGATTCGCTATGAGATGCCATATTTTAATATCTCTTGTAAATAATTAAGCTTCTGATTCGGATAAATTTCTAACTTTTACCTGGTAACCTACACCTGGTTGTACACCGAGCTCTTCAAGCACATAATAAGTCCTTTCGCTCTTTAATGCTTTCGAAACTTCGGAGTTTGGATCGTTACCGTCGCCAAAGATGATCGCGTTGGCCGGGCAGGTTTGCTGGCAGGCAACTTTAACGTCGCCATCTTTTAGCGGGCGTTTTTCAATTTTTGCTTTTAGTTTACCTGCCTGTATGCGCTGGATACACATCGAGCATTTTTCCATCACACCGCGGAAGCGGGTAACCACGTCAGGGTTAAGTACCAGTGCGGTGTGATCGCCCTGCAGGTAGTTTTCAAAACGTGCATCGTTCCAGTAGTTGAACCAGTTGAAGCGGCGTACTTTGTACGGGCAGTTGTTTGCGCAGTAACGGGTTCCGATACAACGGTTGTAAGCCATATGGTTCAAGCCTTCCGAAGAGTGCACGGTAGCCAATACCGGGCAAACCGTCTCGCACGGGGCGTGGTCGCAGTGCTGGCACATCATTGGCTGGTAGGTCACTTTCACATCGTCAAAGTTGTCCAGGTTTACCAGTTTATGTTCTTCGGTGATACCGCCATCGCCTTTATCATTAAAGCTATAGTATCGGTCAATCCTGATCCAGTGCATTTCGCGGCGGCGGTGAACCTCGTCCTTGCCAACCACCGGTACGTTATTTTCGGCGCTGCAGGCAACCACGCAAGCGCCGCAACCGGTACAGGCGTTAAGATCAATGGCCATTACCCAGTTATAAGTCGGGTGCTCGTATTTTTGCCAGAACAGGTCGTAATCTTTATGATCTTCTTCCTCACCGGTACGCGACGCCGGATTTTTCAGGTATTCTTTAAAGGTCGTTTCCTTTATAATGCTGGTGCGGCCTTCAATTGAATGGTGCGTTTGTGTTTGCGCTATTGGTGAATTATCGCCGGTGGCGGTTAAAGTAGCAATCGCGGCCGTTTGAACAGTACCATTACGCAGGCTTTGGAAAGGGAAAGCATTTTTACCTACATTGTCGCCAACCGGGCCAGCAATGGTACGACCGTAGCCAACAGCTACAGAGATAGTTCCCTGGGCCTGGCCCGGCTGTGAGGAAACCGGTAAGGTGACAGAATAAGTAGAACCGTCAGCCTTGGTAATATCTACCTTTACTACATCCCCCTCTACATAACCCCATTTGCGCATATCATTGGGCGATACGTTGGCATAATTGTCCCAGGTAGCTTTGGATACCGGGTCGGGCATTTCCTGCAGCCAGGGGTTGTTGGCGCGCTTACCATCGCGCATCGAAACTTTTTGGTAAAGCTGTATCTCTACTTTCCCGGCCGGGGCGGCAAGCTCCTTGCTGTGGTCGAGCATTTTTTGCGTTACGCCATCCAGTGCGTAATTGAATGAGTAACTTCCGGCAGCTTTCGGCGCTGCTTTCACAAAACCAGTTTGCTGTAAAGTTTCCCAGCCTTTTTGGCCTGTTAAACCACCGACGGCCAGCAGTTTCGTGTCCCAGTTCTTGCGAACGTAGGTATAATAATCTTTTGCCGGGTTATCCGACCATAGCAGCAGGCTTTGTTCGGCCTGGCGTGTGTCATAAACCGGGTTAATGGTGGGTTGTAAAAGCGTATAAAAGCCTTCAATGGCGTTGTCGTCGCCCCACGATTCCAAATAATGATGATTTGGAGCGATGATATTACATTTAGCGGCAGTTTCTTCGTTATGATCCGAGAAGGAAACCCTTAAACGAACTTTCTTGAGGCCGTTTACTACATCGCTGCTCTTATAATAATCATAAACAGGGTTTGCATTCAGGAAGAACACGGCGTCAACTTCGCCGGCGTTCATCTGCGATACGAAATCGGCAAACTCAGCATCATTTCCGGCGTATTGGTGCGAAGGATTGTCCAGGTCGATTGTAACTCCGTAACTGCCAAGTTTTACGTTGATGGCATTTACCAGTATTTGGGTAGCCACATCGTTAGTACCCGCAACAACTAATGCTTTGCCTTTGGCTGCCAACAGTTCTTTAGCGGCAAGAGCAATGGCATTGTCGGCAACTTTGTTTCCGGTTGATTGTACAGCCGATCCTGAAACAGCATTATATAAGGCGATCAGTGCCGGACCTTCTTCCGATGGTTTGATGCCGATGCGCGCATCGGCATTGGTACCGGTTACGCTCATCGAAGTTTCAAACTGGATATGGCGCGACATCTTTTTAGCCTGCAGCGATTTATTGTTGCGGTTTTGGACGTACTGGCGGATAAACTCAACAGGTGATATCCAGGTGCCAAGGAAATCGGCGCCGAAGCTTACGATCACGTCGGCCTTATCAAAGTTATAATGCGGTAAAACGGCTTTTCCAAAGCTGTTTTGGTTGCCCTGGATGATGCCGGTATAGGATACGGCATCATAATTAATATGTTTTGCGGTTGGGAAAGCGGTGATAAAGTCGGCAATAACAGCCAATGTTGAAGGGCTGCTAACGGTTGCCGTGATCAACCCGATCTTTTTACCGGCCGCCTTGATGGCCGCCAGCTCGCTTTTAACAAAGCTATCGGTTTGCTCCCAGCCATAGTCGCCATTGTCTTTTAATGGATTTTTCAGGCGCGAAACATCATAAAGGTCAAGCACCGAAGCCTGCGCCCTTGCGCTTAAGCCCCCGCCGCCGATAATGTCTTTTGGATTGCCTTCAACTTTGATGGGCCTGCCCTCGCGGGTTTTTACCAAAATAGCCTGGCCTTCGTAGGTTGAGGTATAATAATTGGCAACACCCGGGGTGATTTCCTCGGGCTTTATTAAATAAGGCATAGATTTATGAACCGGAACCTTTTCGCAGGCTGCGAGTGTTACCGCGCCAACACCAAAGCCCATCGCCTTTAAGAAGTTGCGGCGGGGTGTTTTATTCAAAAGCCCGGTACCCGACAAAACCTCCTCTATCGGCAAAGGCTCCGCAAATTCATTCTTATTCAGCTCAACAAACTCGGTGGTTTTATTAAGCTCCTCTAAACCTTTCCAGTATTTTTTATTGCTATCCATTTAAGCTAAATAAACTGTATTGATAAGTATTGATCAATTATTAATAATGGCACTTACCGCACTCGATGCCGCCCATTGCAGCTTCGGTTACCGGCTTACCAGCTTTAATTAAATCGTGCACCGCCTCCATTTTTTCATAGTAAGCGTTACCCTTGGTATTTACATCGGTACGTTTATGGCATTGAATACACCATTTCATGGTGAGGGGCGAGTATTGGTAAACTTCTTTCATGGTCTCCACCGGTCCATGGCAGGTTTGGCATTTTAATCCCTGTACCTTTACGTGCTGTGAGTGGTTGAAGTAAACAAAATCGGGCAGGTTGTGGACGCGTACCCACTGAATCGGCCTTGCCTTGGTGCTGTCGTATTGTTGTGTTTTCGGGTCGAAGCCAATCGCATCATAAATCTTGGCGATCTCGGGAGAAGCTTCAGTTTGATCCTTACGCCTGTCGATGGTTTTGTGGCAATTCATACAAACATTCAGCGAAGGGATAGAAGCATTTTTTGATTTGAAAGCACCCGAGTGGCAATACTGGCACTGGATCTGCATGGCTCCTGCGTGCAGGTCATGCGGGAAATGTATCGGCTGTTCAGGCTGGTAGCCGGTGTGAACGTTGGTTGTCCACAGGCTCACCCAGGTCCAGCTGCCTAATGCAAGCGTGCCCGTTAACAGCACGAAGAACACCAGTTTTTTATTTTTGGCGTATTTTTTCAGGATAGCAAACCGGTCAACCGGTACTGCTTCAACTTCGGGCTCGGCGGCCAAAATTTCCTGGCTTTTTACCAGTAACTTTTCCAATGTGCCGATCACGCGGTTCAAAACCAGGATAATAATTACTGCTAATAAGATTACACCGATCAATGCGTAGATGGTCAGATCGCTCGGGGCGGTTTCTGCAGTCTGACCGGGAGCACCGGTTTTCTGTGCAGTCTGCATGGTTTTCCACGTCGTACGCACATACGCAAGGATATTTGCCACATCACCGTCCGACAGGCTGGCAAATACAGTCATGGTTGCCCCGCCATTTGCATTCAAAACGGATATTGCTTTAGGATCCTTCGCAGCGATCAAAGCCTGGTTGTTCTGGATCCATTTTGTCAGAAACTTATCATCGGTTTCCGTTGTCATTGCAGGTCCTAACGCGGGTCCGACAAGCTTTTGGTCGATCTTGTGGCAGGCCGTACAATTGGCTTTGTATATCGCCTCCCCCTTTGCAGCATCACCCTGTGCGTGCACAGAAGTACTTAAAAAGGCTAAACCGGCAACAACGAAAACCGACCTGGAGTATTGTTTAAGAAGTAATGAGAGACGCCTCATATGGTGTATTTATGCTAAATAAAGTTCAATTTTACTGGTAAAAGTACACACTGGGACGTGTTTTGTGCCCCATAAATTTCGAACAAAAGTAAAATTTTATACAGTATCGCTGACAAATTACTGACAGTAATGTCTAATTTATAATTATTCTAAATAATTTTAAAGCGGTGGTTAATTTTGTTTATAACAGGGCTAATTTACATAATAACCGAATTATTTGTTTAAGAAAAATATGCGGCAGTCATTGGTCAAAAAATGATGTTCGTCACTATCTGTATTATTTCAGATGAACTGGCATAAAATTGGCGCTATTTGCTTTTCAACAAACGAGAAGCCTGATATGCACCAAGTACCGGCATAATGTTGGCTGATTTTTTTGCAAAGTATTGAACGATCTGTGTCAACGTCGGCGGCCGTGTAAAACTCAATCCGATCAGGCGTTATTATTGCGTCTCTTTTACTTTTATTTCCATTAATAAGTATCAAATACTTTTAAAAGCAAGCAGAAGTATTGCCATAATAAATCTTTAATAGTTAATTTATTTAATAATAAATGAATTCAATATATTATAATGTCTATTTAATTAAAATATTTTCATATAAGGTAACTTTTAATTTTTTATTACGTAAACCTGCTCACAACGTACCGGAATACAATCAATTTGGTATTTTTAAAACGGCGGGTTCGGATTATGGGAAGGAAGTTAATTTCTCGGGTTATTTTTTCGATTGCGTCAGCACTTATTTTAAATGATGTTAATGCGCAAGCCCCGGCCCCGGATACCGCAGCGTTCAGGTACATGAACGGCTTACAAACAAGTATAAACTATATCACCCAAGTTGGAAAAGCCGATTTTGCAATACCAGGTTTAGCGCGCGTATTCAACGCCAAAAGCGAGCCGGCAGTTGCTGACTTAAGCCCGTACAATTCTCCAAATATTGCTGATAATACAACAAATCCGTGCCTTACAGGCGGCAAAACGAAAAGCTGCCTTCCCGCCGGTAGCGGTTTATTGATAAAAGCAACACCCTTACAAACGCCGATCACTCAATTGCTGCGTTTAAAATTGATGACCGATACCTTAAATTATGATGACATCGCAATAGGCTTTAGTGGAAACGCATCGAACAAGTACGACCCCACTGAAGACGCGAAATATATGCCGGGCATCGACGCACCTGAAGGCCTGTCGAGTTTTTCATCGGATGGCGTCCGCTTATCCGTCAACGTTTTGCCACTGCCCCATATTAAACCACTCAAAATCAGGTTAGATGTGGAGGGCAGACTTTCCCGGACGTACAAACTCGACCGGACCGAATTGAGCAACGTTCCGCCGATTTATGAATTTTGGCTGATAGATAAATACAAAAAGGATTCATTAGACCTGAAGAACAATGCCGATTATACTTTTGACCTGGATTTGCGTGACACTGCTACTTATGGCGCAAACCGTTTTAGCGTGCTGATCAGGCAAAACCCCGCCTTAGGCGTACACCTGCTCAATTTTACTGCTATAAAGGCCCCGGGCGGCGCATTGATAGGCTGGCAAACCGAAAACGAACAAGACTATACCGGTTTTAGTGTAGAAAGAAGCAGCAACAATGGTACAACGTTCGAGGCGCTTGACAGTTTTGCTTCTACCGCATCCGGGGAATACCGTATTCTTGACAAAAATCCGCCGGAAGCGATTGACCAATATAGGTTAAGGATCGAAGACCTCAACGGTATAGTAAGCTATTCGAATATTATCACGCTGACATATGGAAACCCAGGCGGTCCACCAGTAAACAACATTACAATATACCCAAACCCTGCAGGCAATATCATCCATTTAGTCATGCTATCCCCAAATGCTTCCTTCCCAGGGCTGGCGATGCAGGGCAAAACGGTTAAAACGATCGGTTTGGCCGCAAACCCAACCGCAAATGCTTTATACAGTATTAAAATTATAAATATTACCGGATTTGTTGTAAAAACGGCAACAGCCCGCCAGGATAACTGGCAGTGCGATGTTACCAACCTGCACCCCGGTACTTATATCATCCAGGTGCAGAACGATGCTGATAATAGCCCGATGGGAAAGGGAACTTTTGTGAAATTATAATTTCCGGCAACTAATAGCAATAGTGACGAAGATCACTAAAAATAGTGATAACCATCACCAAAAAAACGCGTTTTTGAGGGATCGGTTTACGTAAAAAAACGCATTGAATGACCGGAAAACATAGTGAATTCAATAAAGGAAACTTGTGATTATGAAAAGGCTTAAATATATTTTTTTTATCGCAGCTGCTTCGATGATTGCATTTAACAGCGCCTTGGCACAAACCCTGGCGCCGGATACCATTGCCCATATAAATACATTAAAAATTGATGAATAAGTTGTTGAATAACATAAGTATTTGATTGGAATTATTTTTTTACCCTCTATTTATTTATAAAGAATATGAGAAGTCTTTTTAGCTTGTTGCTTATTTTGAGTTTTTGCAGCCAGGCCTTTTCGCAAACCGTGGTTGTTACCGATGATGCATCGTATACTACTGGCAACGCATCCTCGGTATTGGATGTCAAATCTGTTTTAAAAGGGTTTTTAGCCCCAAGGATGACCCAGGCCCAGCGTACTGCTATTACTACCCCGGCAGATGGCTTGCTGGTTTACCAAACCGATGCCACAAAGGGATTTTATTACTATAACGGAACAACAGCCGCCTGGGTATTGCTAACAGCCAGTGCGGGCACCAACTGGAGTTTAGCCGGCAACGCCGGGACAAATTCGAGCAGCAATTTTTTAGGAACAACGGATAACGTCAGTTTTAGAGCGCGGACCAATAACACTCAGCGTTTATTGGTCGATAGCGTGGGTAGTGTTGCGGTCGGGTCTGCCCCGGCATTTACAGCAGGCGTGGAACGCGAGAAATTCCTGGTTGACGCCGGTTCTTCTACCACTCCCAATACCTCCTACAACGTGATAGACGGTAAAGGCTATATTGACAATTACCTGCAATTAAATATCCAGAACAGGGCGGGTACTGCCAACGCGAGTTCGGACCTGGTGGCCAGTAACGATGCCGCCACGGAAATAGTGAATTATGTGGATCTGGGGATCAACTCAAGCGGCAATACCTCAACAGGCGTGCTTGGCGGAGCAAGTACTGCTTACTTGTATGGTACCGGTAACGACTTTGCCATCGGTAATGGCAGCGCAGGTAAAAACTTATTGTTTTTTACCGGTGGGACAGGAACCAACGAGCGCATGCGGATCAATGGCAGCGGAAGCGTTGGTATCGCAACCACCAGCCCCGCCGCAACACTG
This sequence comes from Mucilaginibacter sp., assembly GCA_035656115.1. Classification (GTDB taxonomy): domain Bacteria; phylum Bacteroidota; class Bacteroidia; order Sphingobacteriales; family Sphingobacteriaceae; genus Mucilaginibacter. The sequence continues at coordinate 808 of DASRTD010000272.1, read as the reverse complement.
GATGTAAGCGGTACTTATAAACTTGGCAGCGCAGGTACCGTGCTTACCAATATGATCAAAACGAATGTTTCCATTACCGATAATAACAACTTTGATTATGGTTCCCCTACGGAAGTGGAGACGGTGACCGTAACCGGCGCTAATGTAAACGCCACAGTGATCGTAAACCCGAGAACGGCATTACCAAGTTCCGTTTCCCTGGCCTGGGCGCGGGTGACTAGCAGTAATACCGTTGCGATCGGTTTTGTAAATGCCGATGCCACTGCGCACCCTCTTGGCACCATTGTTTTTGACGTGACCGTGATCCAATAGCGATAAAAATATAAGAATGAAAAATTACCCCCCTAAAACAATCAACGTTTACCTGACGCTGGACCAGCTTGTGATACAGGGTTATTTTAATCCGCACGATCCGGCGCCGATTTACAAACGCCAGCTAAACCATCAATTTGAGCTGTATATAATGCAAAACGTTGCTTTATTTAAAAGGTTCGATGTTATTTTTTACAAGCTTAAGTACGCAAACGAGATAGATAAACAATATGCCGACCCATTGATGTACGCCATCCGGCGCCATTTCAACGAGTTGAAAGAGCATAAAATAAAGAGTTTTGAAAAATTCAAACGCCGCAACATCACGATGCTTATTGCAAGTACTGTGATTGTAATGTTGTTCCACATCCTGCTGCCAATGGTGCTGACATCGGATACGGGCATTAGCTCGGCGGTTAGGAACAGTCTCGATATTTTTTCGTGGGTAATATTGTGGCGCCCTATCGATGAACTTGTTTTTAACTGGAACCCGCAC
>DASRTD010000271.1:0-25314 GCA_035656115.1 Mucilaginibacter sp. | reverse complement strand
GCCGTATTTTCCGCTCAAACAAAGTATCGATGCAACCAGCGCCTGTATCCATAAGCCAAAGCCAGGTACGGCAAACTTATTTAATGTGCCAACCCGTTTAAAAAATAAGCCATCTTTTGCCATGGTGTAATATACCCTTGCGCCTGCCATTACAAGGCCATTGTTACATCCGAAGGTTGAGATCATGATCATTACGGCGATAACGTAGGTGCCGGCATTGCCAAAGATCACTTGCGCGGCAGATACAGCAACCCGGTCTTTTGGCGCCGTGGCAATGTCATGCATCGATAAGGTGCCGGTGTATACCACGTTGGCCGAGACGTAAATTATGGTTACGATGAGCGTACCAAAAAAAAGACTTAAGCCGATGTTGCGTTTAGGATTGTTCATTTCGCCGGCAATGAACGTTACGTTGTTCCATGCATCGCTGCTGAAGATAGAGCCTACCATTGCTGCGGCAATTGCCCCAAGCGCCGCGGCCATTACATAGTTTCCGCCAAAGCTGCCATCTTTATTTATTTTGTGAATGTTCCAGGCGTCGCCCCAGTTGGCATGCCATATATCGCCCTTTATAGCCAGCAGGCCAAAAATGATCAAGCCAAACAGGCTTAGCAATTTTGTGATGGTAAAGGTATTTTGTACCAACTTGCCGGTTTTGATCCCACGGGTATTTACAAAGGTGAGGAATATGATAACCACGATAGCTACCAGTTGCGCGGCGCTGATGGTAAAATGCCAACTGCTGATATTAGTTGACAATAAAATATTGTCTTCGCTTGCCCAACGGAAAATTTTGAGGTAGGCAAGAAACTTTGAAAACGCTACCCCCACAGCCGCTATCGTCCCGGTTTGTATCACGGCAAAAAAGCTCCAGCCATATAAAAAGCCAGTCAGCTTGTTATAGGCCTCCTTGAGATAAACGTACTGGCCCCCGGCTTTGGGGTACATGCCGCTCAGTTCGCCATAGCTAACAGCGGCGGTTATGGTCATAAACCCGGTAATTACCCATACCATAATGAGCCATCCCGCGGAGCCAACATTGCGCGTAATATCCGCGCTCACAATAAAAATACCCGAACCGATCATGGAGCCGGCTACCAGCATGGTGCCGTCCAGCAAACCAAGTTCGTGCTTCAGTTTTGCGGGAGCTTTGGTTTCTTTCATATTTTGGTGCAATAGTTTCGGGTAAGATAGGAATAAACTGTTTGATAATAAAATGGGGTAGTCGCCGCACTTTGCGCGGAGCAAAAATAAAAAATGGATTTATATGACAACCATTAAAAACCCGATTGAAGCCGGTCTGATAAACATTCGCCCCTGCGGGTTCATAATTGACATATTATTGTCAAGAAATAAATTTATTTATTTGCGCCGACCGATTATATTTGCAAACTTTTAAAAAAGCTACCAAGGTTTTAACAGTAAACACTATATATGGATTTTTTGAACACTTACTTAATTTACCTGATCCCGGTTATGGGATTAATAGGGATACTTTTTATGGCCATAAAAGCCGCCTGGGTTAGCAAACAGGATGCCGGCGACGGGGAAATGACCAAGCTTGCCGGCTACATTGCCGACGGCGCCATGGCGTTTTTACGCGCGGAATGGAAGATATTAGGCTTCTTCGTCGTTATCGCGGGTATTTTGTTAGCATGGTCGGGGACTACGGTACATACGTCGAGCCCGGTTATTGCAATTTCATTTGTCTGCGGTGCATTTCTTTCAGCTTTTGCGGGTTACCTGGGCATGCGTATTGCCACCAAGGCAAACGTGCGCACCACACAGGCAGCGCGCACCAGTTTAGCAAAAGCCTTAAAGGTATCCTTTACAGGCGGTACGGTTATGGGTTTGGGTGTTGCGGGGCTGGCCATCATCGGCCTTGGCTCCTTATTCATTGTATTTTATACCATTTATGTAAGAAGCGCCGGACATGATGTTAACGGCGAATTCATGGCAAAAGCACTGGACGTTTTGGCAGGGTTTTCGTTAGGCGCTGAATCTATCGCGTTGTTTGCACGCGTGGGCGGCGGTATTTACACCAAAGCTGCCGACGTAGGCGCCGACCTGGTAGGTAAAGTTGAAGCGGGTATCCCCGAGGACGATGTGCGCAACCCGGCCACCATCGCCGATAACGTTGGTGATAACGTAGGCGACGTTGCCGGTATGGGCGCCGACCTGTTTGGATCGTACGTTGCCACAATGCTGGCTACTATGGTATTAGGCCGCGAGATTCAGTCTAATGATAATTTTGGCGGTATCGCCCCGATACTGCTTCCGATGGTAATTGCGGGTTTAGGTTTGATATTTTCGATCATCGCGACAGCATTTGTTCGCATTAAAAATGAGACGGATAGCGTGCAAAACGCACTGAATATCGGTAACTGGTTATCTATAATATTAACCGCAATTGCCACTTATTTTGTGGTTCAATGGATGTTGCCGAACGGTAACCTTCACATGGTTCGTGATGAGATATCGGGCAGTGGTTTAAAGGAAGGATCAATAGAATTCACTAAAATGGGTGTCTTCGGCGCCATAGCGGTGGGGCTTGTAGTAGGTACTTTAATGTCGATGATCACTGAGTACTATACGGCTATGGGTAAACGCCCGGTGCTGAGTATTATCCGGCAGTCGTCAACCGGTCATGCTACAAATATTATCGGCGGTTTGGCCGTGGGAATGGAATCGACTGTGATGCCGATCCTGGTTCTGGCAGCCGGTATTTACGGGTCTTACCATTTTGCCGGGTTATATGGTGTGGCAATCGCTGCTGCCGGTATGATGGCAACTACAGCGATGCAATTATCGATCGACGCCTTTGGTCCGATTGCTGATAACGCCGGCGGTATTGCTGAAATGAGCCGCCTGCCCGAAGAAGTAAGGCACCGCACCGATAACCTGGATGCTGTGGGTAACACTACAGCCGCAACCGGTAAAGGTTTTGCCATCGCATCAGCAGCGCTAACCTCATTGGCCTTGTTTGCTGCCTTTGTTGGCGTTGCCGGGATCGACCATATCGATATTTACAAAGCTGATGTACTCGCCGGCCTGTTTGTTGGCGGGATGATACCGTTTATTTTCTCGTCGCTGGCAATTTCGGCGGTAGGCCGGGCAGCAATGGCGATGGTGGAAGAAGTTCGCCGGCAGTTTCGCGAAATACCCGGCATTATGGAATATACCGGCAAACCGGAATATGAAAAATGCGTGGCCATTTCAACCAAAGCCTCCATTCGTGAGATGGTTGCCCCCGGTTTGATTGCCCTGATCACCCCGGTGATTGTGGGCTTCACTTTCGGCCCCGAAGTTTTAGGCGGTTTATTGGCCGGTGTTACCGTATCAGGCGTGTTGATGGGTATCTTCCAGAGCAATGCCGGCGGCGCATGGGACAATGCAAAAAAATCATTCGAAAAGGGCGTTGAGATCAACGGCGAAAAATATTATAAAAAATCAGAACCCCATAAGGCATCTGTAACCGGTGATACCGTCGGCGATCCGTTTAAGGATACTTCGGGTCCGTCTATGAATATCCTGATCAAATTGATGTCTATCGTTTCGCTGGTTATCGCGCCGCACCTTTACAAAGCGCCTGTGGCAACAGACGCTACACCAAAGCAGCCACACGCGATGATTACACATACCATTAAAATGGATAAAAAAGGATAAGCTAATTAAAGAATTATAGGAAAAGGGCGCTGAAAGGCGCCTTTTTTGTTTGGTGACCTACGTTTGCAGTACTATTTATATTTCTTAATTAGGTTACTTCTAATTATCGTTTTGTGTTCAATGATCTCAGGTAGTTTGATGACGCCCATCAATCGGATTACTTTTGGCGATAAGTTAATGTTTGCTTTCCCTTCAGCAGATAAGAGTTTTAAATAATTTTCTATGATAGCGGAAAGACTTTTTCCGTGTTTACGGGCATAATTCTTCGCAGCTCCAATCACTTCCCCATCTAATTATAGTGTTAGCTTCTTCGTCATGTCTTCATAAAGATAAGCAAAAACCCGGGTAATACGTGCAATAATATTTCGAAAACTTCCCTTCAATCTATTGTTACATTCTGTCCTTTATGTTTTAAATAAATTTAAGTACGTTTGGAGGAAACTGATTAACTCAAAAACATAACTGATCTTATAATGAGCTTATTTGTAAAAAAATCTTTGGCCCAGTTGCAGGCCTCTGCTGACGAAGGCACAAGCCTTAAACGAACGCTTGGCGCAGGCAACCTCATCGCACTGGGGATTGGTGGGATCATTGGCGCCGGCCTTTTTGTGCGGACCGCCGCGGCTGCCGGCGAGCATGCCGGTCCGGCCGTAACCCTTTCATTCATAGTGGCGGCTGTGGGTTGTGCGTTTGCCGGCCTTTGCTATGCTGAATTTGCATCTATTATTCCGATAGCAGGTAGCGCCTATACCTATGCCTATGCCACCATGGGCGAAATAGTCGCCTGGATAATTGGCTGGGCGCTGATATTGGAATATGCGCTGGGCGCGGCAACCGTTTCCATTAGCTGGAGCGAATATTTAAATAAACTGTTCGGCGGGCGAATACCTTATGAATGGTGCCATTCGCCGATGGAGAATATAGTAGGCCATCATGGCATCATCAACGTACCGGCGCTGATTATTTTGGCCCTGCTTTCGCTTTTACTCATAAAAGGCACCCAGGAATCTGCTACCGTTAACACCATAATTGTGATTTTAAAAGTTTCCATCGTTTTGGTGTTTATAGCTGTTGGATGGGGTTTTATGCAGGCAAAAAACCATACGCCTTACATTATCCCACCGCATGCAGCCCCTGCTGTGCTCGCCAATGGTAAAGTATATACTTATACCGACTTTTTCAGACATGGCTGGGGCGGCATACTTGCCGGCGCCGGCGTAGTGTTTTTTGCATTCATTGGTTTCGATGCGGTTTCAACGGCTGCGCAGGAGGCAAAAAACCCAAAGAAGGACATGCCGGTAGGGATTTTAGGATCGCTTGCTGTTTGTACCATTTTATACATCCTGTTTTCGTATGTATTAACCGGTGTCGCACCATTCCGGGATTTTATGACCCAGGGCAAGGAGGCATCCGTGGCCTATGCTATAAGCACTTACATGCACATGGGCTGGCTGGCTACCCTGGTAACCGTAGCTATCCTGCTTGGTTTTTCATCGGTGATACTGGTGATGCTGCTGGGGCAATCCAGGGTGTTTTATACCATGTCCACGGATGGCCTGCTGCCAAAAGTATTTTCCGCACTTCATCCCAAATTCAGAACGCCTTACAAAAGCAATATGATCTTATTTGTTTTTGTGGGCCTGTTTGCGGCATTTTTACCGGAGAGCGTTGCAGGCGACCTAACTTCTATCGGCACCTTATTTGCCTTTGTTGTAGTATGTATTGGTGTATGGGTACTCCGGGTAAAAGATCCTAACCTGGTAAGGCCCTTCAAAACACCACTTGTTCCACTGGTTCCTATTTTGGGCATTATTATTTGCGGTGCGATGATCGTTAGTTTGGACCGCAGCACCCAAATCGCCGCATTTGTATGGATGATTATAGGTTTGGTAATTTATTTCAGCTACAGCAAAAGAAAGAGCAAGCTGGGCAGCGTAGGCGATATATTACCAACTGCATCCGACTTTGAAGAGAAGTAATATTCTCGTTATATAATGAATATTCGTAACAAAAAAGGTTCTGCATCGTCAGAACCTTTTTTGTTGGGCCTCACCCAAACCCTCTCCAAAGGAGAGGGCTTAAAAAGGATTAGGCTGACAAATCACGAAAAACTAAAGAACCCTCTCCTTTGGAGAGGGCAGGGTGAGGTTCTTTATGCAAAAAGATAAAAACCTTTGGGTATTAGTACTGGTTTGCATCATCAATTCGCTGGGTTTCGGCATAATCGTGCCGGTCATGTACACTTATGGCAAAACTTTTGGTTTAGACCAGTTTACGCTCGGGGTACTGATGGCATCTTTTTCCATCGCCCAGTTTTTTGCCACCCCCGTGCTGGGTTCGCTGTCCGATAAATGGGGACGAAGACCTTTGCTGGTCATCAGCCTGGCTGGCACCTGTCTTTCTTTTTTACTTTTCGCCGAGGCGCGCAGCCTGCTGTTCCTTTTTGCCGCCAGGATACTCGATGGCCTTACCGGCGGCAACATTTCAGTGGCCCAGGCTATGGTTGCTGATACGGCCACCGCGAAAAATCGTGCGCAGCGGTTTGGGATATTAAGTTCGGCCTTCGCGTTTGGGTTTGTAGTTGGTCCGTTTGTAGGCGGGTTGTTTTACAAGGCAGGTCCGCAGGCGCCCTTCTTCTTTGCCGCGGGCATTTCGCTGATCGGTACGCTTTGCGCCGCATTTTTGTTAAATGAGACTAACCCAACCGACCGGCATACACGCCTCAACTTTACCAATAAGTTTAAATTCGCGTCGCTCATCAGTACGCTAAAGCGACCGGTCATCGGCACGGCTATTTTTATCAGCTTTTTACTGACCATGGGCCAGATGGCCATGATCGTTGGTTTTCAAACGCTATGGGTAGACGTATTTAAACGCACCGCGACCGAAATGGGCACCTACCTGGCCGGTTTTGGTGTTTGCGGCATATTGGCGCAGCTATGCGTGCCCTTTTTTACCAAAACCTTCTCATCCAAAGCGGTTATTTTACTTTTTGCATCGCTGATGTGCCTCGGGGCCATGTTTATCACAGGTCTTACGTCGCTGCTGATACCTTTTGCCATAATGCAAGGGGTTTACGGTTTTTTTAACGGTCTTCGCAACCCAATGGTCAACGCCATCATTGCTGACAATATCGACCATTCCGAACAAGGCAAAGTGCTAGGCATAAATCAATCCTACACATCTATCGGTCAAACGCTGGGGCCGCTAACCGCCGGTGCTATTACCGTAATATCCGTGCATAGCATCTTCTTTTTGTCGGCTTTCTATATTTTAATCGCAACTTTGCTTTGTTTCCGGTTAAAGTCAAAAGCTTAAAATCTAACAAAGTATGCAACCATTAATTTTCAGGGAGGTACTCTCTGTAACGATGATCTTATTTGCCATCATCGACATACTCGGCGCCATACCCATCATCATCGAAATGCGGCAGCGTGTAGGACATATCCAGTCCGAAAAGGCCAGTATTGCAGTGCTGGTGCTGATGGTTGGTTTTTTGTTTGGCGGGGAGGAACTGCTGAAAATTATCGGCCTTGACGTTTCTTCATTTGCCATTGCCGGCTCGCTTGTGATCTTCATTATCGCCATGGAAATGATTTTAGGCGTTAAATTCTTTAAGGAAGAAGTATCCTCAACCGCGTCCATTGTCCCCTTAGCCTTCCCGCTCATCGCAGGGGCAGGCACCATGACCACCCTGCTATCGCTAAAAACACAGTACCAAACATCAGATATATTGGTGGGGATAGTAGCCAACACCCTGTTTGTTTACCTCGTGCTAAAAAATGTAAAATGGATTGAAAAACTGCTCGGCAAAACCGGGTTGAATATTTTAAGAAAAGCGTTCGGGATAATTTTGCTGGCTATCGCGATAAAGTTGTTTAGGAGTAATACGCATTTGTAACCCCCTAACCCCCTGAAGGGGGAACTTAAGCGCTCTATTTGCCAAACAAGCTCGCTAACGGCACTTCAGTAATCAACGCATTATTACCTTTAAGGCCTAAAACATACAAATTGCCATTTCTTACTTTTCTGTGCTCGGTAGGAAATGATTCATAGTAGTTCTCCCCAAAAGTAGAATTGTTGCCGGGAACGATTCTCGTTGCTAAGATTTTACCTTCTGCGTTCACTAACAAATACTTTTCAACTGATAAATCCTTGACTTCAATGCCCGAAAATACGTAATTATTGTTCCATTTTCCTATTAAGGAAAAAGAATCCTTTGGGTTACGTGATGGCATTACAGAGGCGGGGATATCATAAGGGCCGGAAGCCCTTTTAATATATTTGCCGGAAAGACTGTACTGTTCATAAATAAAAGAAGTATCAATTGGCACTTCAACAATTATAGTGCTATCGACAAATTTATATGAATTAATGTGCTTGTTTAAAATAGGCGGATATGTTTTTGTTAACGAACCGTTTGAAATGTCAAGAACATATAGGTTGTTGTTATCCTCGCCAAATGTGTAAATGTGTTTCTTATAAATTAAAATTTGAGATGACGGAACCGATTTATTAAATGTTCTGCGAAACAATTGTTTGTTGCCTGAAAATGCGGCAATATTTACGGTTGGATCTCCTCCTAAAAAATAAAAATTATTTTTTTCGTCTATTTCAAAACCATCTACAATAAAACCAAATTCATCGTCCTTATAAAATGGCACGCCTTTCACATTACTCAGCGGTATTAAAGTCTGTTTTTTGGGAAATGATTGAGAAAAACCAAACAGGCAACTCAAGCAGATTAAGATAGTTAAAACTGGATATTTCATTTTTTCGTGTAATAGCGATTCATGGCTTAATATTTTCCAAAGAAACTTGCTAACGGTATTTCGGTAATCAAAGCATAATTACCTTTACGCCCCAATACAAAAAAGCTTCCATTGCGTAATCTTCGGTAATCACCAGGCTCTTCGTAATAACCTTTGCCGGTTAAGCCGTTTGGTATTATCCTTTTGGCCAATACTTTGCCCTCATTGTCGACAAGATAAAGTTGGTGAGACGCATCTAAATCGCTGTTTCCCCAAAAGACGTAATTACCATTCCACTTTCCAAGCAACTCACATATACTGAATTTTCCTTTTTCCGGAATAATTGAAGGTGCTACATTATATTCGTTGGGAGATACCCCAATATACTTTCCCGACAAATCATATCGTTGATACCACATCGCGGTGTCTCCCATTGCGCCAACAACGATGCCGCTATCTATAAAAAAATATTCGTCAATATGTTTATCGGGAATGTGATATGATTTAATAATTGAACCATTTGACGTGTTTAAAGCTGTTATAAGATTTCGGTTTTTATTGCCACCTAATGTGTACAAATTATTTTGATAAAAATAAAGCAGACGACCGGGGACCTCTTTATATGTTTTGCGAAAAATTTGTTTGTTGCCTGTGAATACTGCCAAACAATCAACATTGTCGCCCCCTAAAAAATAGAACGTTCCATTTTTATCGATGTCAAAACCGTCTATTACCCAGTCGTTCGTATCCTGATCTTTATAAAATGGCACCCCATTAACATTACTCAACGGTATTAAAGTTTGTTTCTTCGGAAATGATTGTGAGAAACAAGAAAAAGTGGTTAAAGCAATCAGCAGGGTTAGTATCGTATTTTTCATTTTGATTGGATAAAAATTCAGGAGCAGGAACGATTAAAATTTGTCTCTAAAATATCAATTCCAATTTGTAAATCAAAGTCCTCCCCTTTAGGGGGTTAGGGGGTTTAACCTCGCCAGAAACATAGTATCCGCCTTACACTCATACCCCTTTAAAACCAGTTGTTCCTCCAACTTCAACCCCAATTCTTTCACCATAAAATCCACCACATCTTCATTCTCCCCCTTAAACACGGAGCAGGTAATATAAACCAACGGTTTGCCGGGCTTCAGATATTTTACCACGTTGCGGGCGATGTTTTGCTGCAGGCGCTGAAAAAATTCAATTTTATGCGGATCAAACTGGCTGATCATCTCCGGTGTGCGGCCCCAGGTGCCTGACCCGGTGCAGGGGGCATCCAGGATAATGCCATCAAAGGCGTAGTCATGCAGCAGTAGGTCGTTGTTTTGGGTAAGGTCGAGCAGCTTTTTTTGATATTTGGTTAAACCGGCTTGCTGGAAACGCTCATCCAGGTTGCTCAGGATGGATTCGCGGATATCTGATACCACCAGCTTCACCGTCGGCTCGCGGTCGTGCAGGAGCAGGGATTTACCCCCTGAGGCGGCACAGGCGTCCCACCAGTAATCCCATTTGTTGGGTTTAAAATATTGCGCGGTTTGCTGCGAGGAAAAATCCTGCACCTCGTACCAATGCGGGTTGGGGATCACCGTTTCCAGCCTCGTGCCGTTGGGCAGGCAGAAGCAGCCGTTGCCTTCTTCTTTAAAAACGACTTGTGCGGTTGCAAGCGCGGCTTTTACCTGGGTTTCAAAACCTTTGTACACCCTGATAAAAAGATCCGGCTGCACAAAAAAGGAGCGCAAAAATTCTTCTTTGTCAATTCCTGCCGACAGTTGTTTGGTCCACGGAAAAACCTCTTCCAAAGCAAAATCCGGGTGGACGGCTTTTACCATGGCCAGTTTTTCGGCAAGCGAAAAATCGATGCATGCGGCCCATTCGGGTTTAAAATGCTGGAGGAAGGAATTAAGCTGGGTATTGCACAGAAACTCTGCAATAAAAAGGCGCTCGTCTGCCGGCAGATCTGGTACCGCCCTGCCGAGGCGAAAATAGTTATAAACCAGGCGGCTCGCTACCCTGCGGTCGGTTGAGCCCATTTGTTTGTTTTGCCGGTAGAAGCCGGGTAAAAACTTGCTTAAAGGGGTTTCGGCGGGGTACTCATCCAAAATGCGCTGAAACGTTTTAAGCTGGTTGATAGCCTTCATTCTACCTTTTTGAGGTCAAAGTTAGTGTATTTATAAACGCTGACATGGGTATTTATAAGCCCCACGCCTGCTTCTTTTTTAAAGCTAAAGTCGTTGTGCAGGCCCGAAAATTCAGCCTGCGCCAGGTTTTTGATATTGCCCGCTGCCAGCTGTTTGCCTAAATACATCCCCTCGTCAAAGCCTTTTATAGCGAATTCGGTGGCGTCGGTATGGTAGGTTTCGCGGTAAAGGCGCATAAATGCCATAATGTTCGAAGCCTTGTAGTCAATATGGTCCGAAGAAGTAACATGCGTATCCAGCCGTTGCAGCAGGTCCGCCTTTAAAAATGTAAAATTCACCCAGCTGGGGTGACCAAAAACGGTTACCGGGTAATTGCTCCGCAGCGAATCGAGCGCACGCAGGGTAATGGTTAAAAAATGCTGGTCGGTAGCCGGGACGACAAATATATTTTTACTGGCGGATGAAAGCTGCGGCAGCAGCGGGCCCAACTGCCCGTGCATAATAGTTAGGGTAACAATTTGGATGTGCTTTTTACCGAGACTGTCGATCGCCTTTTTAAAGGGAATGATGTATTCGTTCTCGTCGCTAAAACCCGAACGCAGGATAAATATTTTTTCGGGGTCGATCTTATCTTTAATATACTTAGCCGCCGCCCATGCATGATATTCCAGCGGCGGCATCATGGTGATCATCTGCGCACTGTGAAGCGTTGACGGGGCAGCGGGCGAAAGCGGTGAAACAATGGGCTGCTTCGGACTGCTGTTGGCGTTGAGGAAAGTCCTCATGTCTTCCGGAAAAACCGGGCCCACGATCAGGTCGCTTCCTCTTACGGCCTGGTTATATCCTAAGGCATGCGACTGCGCTTTGTCGCTTCGTGTATCATAAACCTGCAGCTTGTAGTTATAACCCTGAGCGGTAAGCGAGTCCAGGGCCAGCTTAAAACCCTGGTAGTAGGCTATGGCAATGTCGGCCTCTCTAAGGCTAACGGCAGTGTACGAGGCGCCCGGCGCCAGATGATCCGTCCCAAAAGGCAGCAGCAACGCGATAGTTGAAACAGCAGGCGCCGCAGGCTTTACCGGCTTAACTTCCTTTGCCGGCTGTTTTGCGATAGGATTTGCCGGCTGCGCTTCCTTAGGCTGCACGGCTACCGGGTGCAACTTAGGTGAACAAGCTGCAAAAAATATCGAAATGGCTAAAAACAGTAAACCCCTATTCCCACTCAATGGTAGCAGGCGGTTTCGAGCTGATGTCATATACTACCCGGTTTATCCCTTTTACGTTATTGATGATCTCGTTGCTGATCTTCGCCAGCAAATCATATGGCAAATGGCACCAGTCGGCGGTCATACCGTCCAGCGATTGCACCGCGCGCAGGCAGATCACGTTTTCGTAGGTGCGTTCATCGCCCATAACCCCGACCGACTGCACCGGCAAAAAGATCGCTCCGGCTTGCCAAACCTTATCATAAACACCGCCTGCCCGCAAATTGTTGATATAAATTGCATCCGCTTGCTGCAGTATGGCAACTTTTTGCGGGGTAACTTCGCCCAAAATCCTGATGGCTAGTCCCGGTCCGGGGAACGGATGGCGGCCCAAAATGTTTGGATCGATACCCAGAGCTTTACCAACGCGGCGAACTTCATCCTTGAATAAGGTGTTCAGCGGCTCAACCACCTTTAATTTCATAAAATCCGGCAACCCGCCAACATTATGGTGCGATTTGATGGTAGCCGACGGCCCCTTCACCGAAACCGATTCGATCACATCCGGGTAAATGGTGCCCTGGCCGAGCCATTTCACATCTTCTACCTTGTGGGCCTCATCATCAAAAACCTCGATAAACACCCGGCCGATGGCTTTGCGTTTCTTTTCGGGGTCGGTAAGACCGGCCAGCGCGTCATAAAAACGCTGTTTGGCATCAACGCCTGTGATATTGAGGCCCATGTGCTGGTACGAATCAAGCACCGACTGGAATTCATCTTTCCGAAGCAGGCCGTTGTCTACAAAAATGCAATGCAGGTTTTTGCCGATGGCATGGTGCAGCAACACCGCCGCAACAGATGAATCCACGCCGCCGGACAGGCCAAGCACCACCTTATCATCGCCAAGTTTCTCGCGAAGCGAGGCAATAGTTGTTTCGATGAATGAATCGGGCGTCCAGTCCTGCTTACAGCCGCAAATATCGACCAAAAAGTTAAACAGCAATTGTTTGCCGTCGACGCTGTGGGTAACCTCCGGGTGAAACTGTATGCCGTAGGTATTGGTACCACTCACCTGGAAGGCCGCAACTTTAACGGTATCGGTACTGGCAATGATCTGGAAATCGTCGCGTATGCGGGCAATGGTATCCGCGTGCGACATCCACACCTGTGTGCCGGGCAATATTAGCTTGAACAGCGGGTTTTGGTCGTCGATAAACTGCAGGTTGGCCCGGCCATACTCGCGGGTGCTGCTGGGTAATACTTCGCCGCCGTTGAAATGAGCGATATGCTGCGCGCCGTAGCAAACGCCAAGTACAGGCAGCTTGCCATGATACTTTTCAAAGTCGAAGCCGGGGGCATCGTCCTGCCTTACGGAGTACGGACTGCCCGAAAGGATAATACCTTTTACACTGTCGTCAACTTCGGGAAAATGATTGAATGGGTGAATCTCGCAGTAGATATTGAGCTCCCTGACACGGCGCGCAATGAGTTGGGTGAACTGGCTGCCGAAGTCAAGAATAAGGATTTTTTCTTGCATGGGCAAAGATAGGGTTTTGATTTGAGATGTGAGATAAGAGATTTGAGAATTTCGGTCCCGATAGCTATCGGGATTCGATTTTGGATTTTTCGGATTTCGGAATGTTCCCGTATTTTGTAGCGTAGCGCTACACGTGCTACACCCTGCTACAAAACGCTACAACGTTGATTAATAATAATTTAAGTACTGACAAGATTTTGGCAGTGACAGGATCGTGTCACCACTTTTGGAGATTTTGTTCAAAAATACCTTGAATAAAAACTCATATAATAGCGGATGCTAACTTCCCTAATTCCTTTAACTCAACCGAACCCGAGTTTAGCGCGGGATAAAACTTATCGATCATCAGTTTTATAACTGAGAAGCTTTCTGCAGATTGAAATGGGGGTTTCGCCAATTCGTCAATAAATTCGGCCACTTGTTTCGCCTTAATAGCCTCGTATTGATCGATTATTAATTGAAACTCGTCATCCTTATGCAAAGAGATCATTTCTTCAGTCTTTTTGATATCGCCGATCAATTCCATTAAATGATGGATACGTTTCATAAATCAAATTTAAACAATTATTTCTAAAAATCCTTTCGGTATTCTTTTCATTTGCCTGTTTTGTTTGGTCTTGCCAAAATGATTCACCCAATAGGCGCAGTCGCCGATAGTGAAGTTTTTATATTTGCTATCGTCGGGATAAACAACAACCATGTACCCGTCAATTCCATATTTGTCTTTACTTTGAGGATAAACAAACTCTTTTAATTCTTTTTTATTTGATTTAGCGATCTCATAATCGATAAAAAACACAAGATAGATATCCGATGGATTTTTGCGCAGTGTTACATAAGAACCATCGATCCATTGAATTAAAATTTTATTACCATAAAGCGCTTTTAAATTTTTGCAATACAATTTATACTGTTCAAATAATTCTTTTCGCTTTTCGTCATTCAACTTTATTACAAATTCATGCTCAAGTTCTTCAATGGAAGAAGAAATTATGGTCTCTGGTATCAATAATCCTCTAAAGTTAAATTTGAGCATGAGCCGGGCGTTGCTGATTTTAGAAATAGTGGAAAAAAGTAAGATGTGAGAATTTCGGATTTCGGAATTGCGATTTCGGATTTTTGCTGGTTGGAGTGTAAAGTGACTAAGTATTTTTATCTTTATTCTAATTCTTAAGCACATGAAAAAAATCTTACTTCTGTTGTTTACGGTCAGTAGCTTTTGTGCCTCCGCCCAGCCCAAATCCTACGATTATGCCTATATGAACAAAAAAGGCATCTGCGTGTACTCCGTCGCTGCTAAAATGGAATACCTGGCTGACGCGAAAGGACAGGACCCCTGCATTTCACCCGATGGGAAGAAGCTGGCTTTTACATCATCAAATAAAGCCGGCGACCGCTTTATTGCCGTAACTGACCTGGCTACCAAAAAGAAAACCATTTTTAATACGCACAACAATAATTGTTATGGCCCCGTGTGGTCGCCAAATGGAAAATATATTGCCTACAATGCTTTTGATGCCCAAAAAAGCAAATGGTCCATCGCCATTATTGATTCAGGGAACAGGGCGGTAAAAATTTTAACGGCATCATTGGAACAAAGCTATTCACCCAGCTGGACTTCCGACAGTAAAAATGTGGTTGTTCAGAACATGGAAAAGGTTTTTGTTTTGGATATAGCGGGTAACGTTATCAAGACGTACAATCTTGGCAATATACCCATGGATTTTGGGGCGGCTAGCTCGGATAGATTTATTTTTACCGACGATTACAAAAAAATAGTCTTTACTTCAGAGGTCAACGAAGACGCCGGGGATGAAGGGCCGCCTATTGCTGTTTTTATTTATGACATAGCTCAGAAATCAACAATGAGGCTTTCCCCGAAAGGATATTTTGCAGAGCAGATTATTATCAAACAGGATAAAGTTCTATTTACACTTTCCAAAATTCATTCTACTATTTCAAATGTTTGTTCAGTCGATATGGATGGCAAGAATTTAAAAATTTTATTTACCCACTGTTCCAACGTATCAGCGAAGAACTAATAAATTTATTTGTTGTGCAAAAGATAACTAATTTCCTGATGTTCGAGGGCAAAGCCGAAGAAGCGATGAACTTTTATATGTCGCTGTTTGAGAATTCAAAAGTTGAGCACATCACCAAATACGGTCCCAACCAGGGTGGCGTTGAGGGCTCGATAATGCACGCAAAATTTACTTTGAACGGCCAGGAATTTATGTGCATTGACAGCGCGGTAAAGCACCAGTTTACCTTTACACCAGCCATGTCACTTTATGTCGATTGCAATTCGGAGGCAGAGGTGGATAAATTGTTTAGTGCACTATCCGAAGGTGGCCAGGTGTTAATGCCGCTGGGCGCTTATCCATTTAGTAAAAAATATGCCTGGCTGAGTGATCGGTTTGGGGTTTCGTGGCAGTTGAGCTATAATAGGTAAGAAGACTTTTTTTGTCATCCTGAGCGCAGCGAAGGATCTTAAAGCGACATTACCGCCTAAAAAGTTCGGAAGCGTGGCGTAGAAGATCCTTCGCTGCGCTCAGGATGACAAACGTTGCACTATGCTATAATAAGAATCCAATTTCATGTCTATTACCCATCGCCCTGCGACATTTGAAGATATTCCCCAGTTAAACCAGCTCATTGCTGCATCAGTTCGCGCCTTAAGCCCTGGCTATTATACCCCCGGTCAAATTGAAAGTGCGATAAAATACGTGTTCGGCGTGGATACTCAACTGGTCATTGACCAAACCTATTACGTTGCCGAACTGGGCGGCCAATTAGCAGGCTGTGGCGGCTGGAGCAAACGAAATACGCTTTATGGCGGCGATCAGCACAAAGAAATCGAAGACCCCCTGCTCGACCCAGCAACAGATGCGGCAAGGATAAGGGCGTTTTTTGTACATCCGGATTTTGCCCGGCGTGGGGTGGGCCGCTACCTGATCGATGTTTGTGAAAATGCCGCTAAAGTCAATGGGTTTACCCGGATAGAAATGGGCGCAACGCTGCCGGGTGTGCCACTGTATGCCGCAGTGGGCTATGAAGCGATAGAACGAATAGATACCACCTTGCCTGACGGTGAAGTTTTGGGTATTGTGCGCATGGGCAAAACGTTTATATAAGGCACACCTAAGACTTCCGAAGTTTCTAAAACTTCGGAAGTCTTACAGGGCAGTAGGCACTGAATGCAATGCGATCCGATTTCCTTCGGTATCTATAAAAACGGCCATATACCCATATTCCGGCGAAATTTGTGTTTTAGGTACAACGATCTTGCCGCCGGCAGCTTCTAACTTGTCCAGCACCAGTTGTACATCAGGGTTACCGTTCAGATAAACCAACGGACCGCTGTCGGCTGATGGTTTGTAGAAATCGGGAGCATAACAAACGGCTCCGCCGATATTCATGGGGTCTTCAATCGGGAACATACGCATTTTTAACTGTGGCATGTCCAATGGTATCATTTGAATACCAAATATCGTTTCATAAAACTTTTGCGCGCGGTCTATATCCGTTGCAGGTATCTCGAACCAGCTGATGGCATTTTTAAAGATCATGTTGTCTGAATTTATTGCATAAATTTAATTCCTTTCAGATCAAAAAAACACCGCTAAACTTTTTTAATTTTCGATGATCTAATTGTAAATCAATCAACTTAAACTTGGCCCGGATGAAATATTTATCAGTTGTCTTATTACTGTTTATAGCGGGAAATGCAGGCGCGCAGGGGCGCCTGGAGAACGAAGAAATTATTGTGGATAGCCTAAACCGCCGGTTTGTGGTTTATGTTCCCCGTTCTGACAACAATCTGCAAAAACTTCCTGTTTTAATTTCGTTGCACGGAAGATTTGGCACCGGTGCACAAATGATGAGCTTTGCGGATTTCAGGCCCATTGCCGATAAAGAAAAATTTATCGTTGTTTGCCCCGATGGGATCGACAGGAGCTGGAACGCCGGTCTTAATACGCCGGCACATAAAAAGGGAGTGAATGACGTGAAATTTATCGACCAGCTGATCACCTACGTCTTGAATACCTATCATGGCGATGCCAAGAGGGTGTATATTACCGGAATGAGTAACGGTGGTTTTTTGGCCTCGCGCGTGGCTTGCGAGATGCCGAACCGGATCGCAGCAATAGCTGCTGTGGGCGCCTCAATGGATAAAAATATGAATTACCTGCCAACCAGGCCCATCCCGGTCATGTACATACAGGGAACAAAGGACCCGCTGGTGCCTTTTGATGGCATAGCGAAGCGAAACAGCGCAAGGCGGCTTATTTACAGCCATGCTGATATGCTTAAACTATGGATTGATGCGGATGGGTGTGACGAAAAACCAGCAATTACCAATTTGCCGGATAATGCCGGCGATGGCACAACCATTACTAAAGAAGAATATACCAATGCCAAAACAGGCGTTAAAGTTATTGGCTATACCATAACCAATGCCGGCCACACCTGGCCGGGAGGTACTCAATATTTGCCCAAAGTGATGATTGGATCAGTATCACACAATATGAATGCTTGTGAAGTGATATGGGCATTTTTTAAAGCGTATAAGCTGCCGGACTGATCAACACGACAAGCTTTTATCCTGGCATCCTTAAAATCCTGCAAATCGTGTTCAGACAAACACAGCAAGAACCGGGTTTTAAGGCGATTTTCGACGGGCTACATTTGTGCTATAAATAATTAACATCATGAGCACACAGGAAACAATCAATTACCATCGCATCGAGGATGCGATCAATTATATCAAGCTGAATTTTAAAGAGCAGCCAGACCTGGATGAGGTGGCGGAAAAAGTACACCTTAGCCCTTTTCACTTTCAACGCATGTTTACCGATTGGGCAGGCATCAGTCCCAAAAAATTCATCCAGTATTTAAGCCTGGATTATGCCAAAGGCATTTTAAAAAACAACCAGGCAACACTATTTGACGCAGCGTTCGAAACCGGGCTTTCAGGCACGGGCCGCCTGCACGATCTTTTTATCAATATTGAAGGAATGACGCCTGCCGAATACAAGAACGGCGGCAAAGCGCTTGCTATTAATTACAGTTTTGCCGAAAGCCCCTTTGGTAATATCATTGTCGCCTCTACCGATAAGGGAATATGCTACATGGCTTTTGCCGACGATAGGGAGGGCGCATTTCAAGCTTTAGCAGCACAATTTCCGAACGCCAATTACACCCAGATGGTTGATGCCATGCAGCAAGAGGCCTTGTTTATCTTTAAAAAGGATTGGTCGCAGCTATCCAACATTAAACTACATCTTAAAGGCACGCAATTTCAGCTTAAAGTTTGGGACGCGTTGCTGAATATTCCCTTAGGCGGACTTTCTACTTATGCTTCCATTGCCAAAAATATTCATCAGCCTACGGCCAGCAGGGCGGTAGGCAGTGCGGTAGGGGATAACCCGGTCGCATTTCTGATACCTTGCCACCGGGTGATCAAATCAACAGGTGAATTTGGCCAGTATCATTGGGGACCAAACCGCAAAACGGCGATGATCGGATGGGAAGCAGCGCAATTGGATTTGGTTGGTTAAATAGCGCGTTTAATGATTGAAAATGATAAAGGAAACAGGTTTTTGAGGCTCGGCCTGAGCGATTCCCCTCTTTGGGCTATCGTGTACCCCTATCTTTAGAAGTAGTTATTAGGACAAGCTGCCCCCATCGGGGGCTACCTATTTGTAGAAACTAAGGGTGCCTGATATATTGCCGCGTAGCGGTTACCTCTTTAATTCCGCGCCTTGCTCTCTTGGTATTAATAGGCAGCACCTACGGAGCTGTAATATTTGTTGTTGGTTATTCTACAAATAGGTAGTCCCCGATGGGGACATAAAAACTTGTCGGTAGACGATAGTTCTTGAGCATGGAGGAGGAGGTGTTGGCCAGATATGCTCGTTAATATTAAATTAGTCAATTTATATGGACATACAAGAAAGAATCAAACAACTCGACTGGGCTTCACTCACCGAAAATTTAAACGGCAATGGTTATGCTGCCACGAATAAGATTTTAAATAATGAAGACTGCGCCCAACTCATCAGCCAATACTGCAATGAAGCACTTTACCGGAAGACGGTCAACATGGCACGCCACAATTATGGCCTGGGAGAATATAAATATTTCAATTATCCGCTGCCCCCGGTTGTACAGGCGCTAAGGGAGAGTATTTACCCAAACCTCGCACCGATAGCTAATAACTGGATGCGTGTTTTAAATATCGATATGCAATATCCGGCACACTTTGAAGAATTTATGGCGAATTGCCACGCACAAGGACAAAACCGGCCTACACCATTGATACTGAAATATGGCAAGGGCGGCTTTAACACGCTGCACCAGGATTTGTATGGCGATATTTATTTCCCGTTGCAGGCAGTTGTGTTTTTGACCGAGCCAGGCATCGACTATGACGGCGGGGAGTTTGTGCTGATAGAGCAAAGGCCGCGGGCGCAGTCAAAGGCCCTCGTATTAAAACCACAGAAAGGGGATATGCTGATCTTTACCACCAATTTCAGGCCGGTACAAGGCTCCAAAGGCTATTACCGGGTAAACATGAAACACGGCGTGAGCGAGCTTACAGCGGGCAACCGCTATACGCTGGGCATTATTTTTCATGATGCTGCATGATCAGGCATACTGAACTGGGTGTTCGTCCGTTTGAACGAAGCAGGCGTTTGAAATTGCTGCTGGCTGCAGGAAGTATAATATTTGCCGGCAACCTAAAATTGAAGATTTACGGAAAACTTAATTGCGTGTCGGGCAAAAGAATGAGGGTTGAGAACCGGGTTTTCTTTGCTTCAGAAGCGGAGGCGGTCACACAGGGATTCCGGCCATGCGGGCATTGTCTTAAAGAAGCATATCGCAATTGGAGAGCGCTTCGCAATAGTTGAAACAAACAGCCTTATATTTGTCATTCTATGTTAAAAAAAGCGGCGGTAACGCTCATTTCTGTTTTGTTTTTCCTTGTCGCCAAAGCCCAGTCGGCCGATTCGGTATACAATCAGTACCTCGATTTTAACCTGGCGAGGTTCCAGGGCCAACAGGATAGGGCCGCCGTGCTGGGCGAGAATCTGATCCCGCTTGCAGACAAACTTCCTGAAAAGGCACGTACCAGTTTTTATTTTTCAATTGGGAAAATATACGAAGATGACGAGCAGCCCGACAAGGCCCTGCCCTTTTATGAAAAAGTTGCCGTGGCGGTGCCCGACTACTACGTCGTTCGTCGTGCCCTGGGTTATATTTATCTTGATAAGGCAAAAGCGATAGAAGATAAGATAAGTCTGCAGACCACTAATAGTTCAACCGCCGATAGCCTTAAAGGAGCTTACCTGAAGATGGTGCAAAAAACCCTACCACACCTTGAAAAAGCGCAGGCCTGCGATCCGAGCGATGATACCCTTGCGATCATCAAAACCTTGTATGAGAAAATTAACGACAGCAAGGGCCTGGCTGCGCTGGATGACCGCCTGAAGCAACTGGCCAAAAGTTGTGTTGACGTTTTGAGCGACAATTAACCATTTTTGCGTTATTTTGCCGGCTATGAAAATGAGTAAAACGGTAACCAAAATTGTGGTCCGTGTTTTTTTTATCCTCGTGCTTTTTGCGCTGGTCCCCTTTTTTATGGCGATCAAAACAAGTTTCAGCACATTTATTTTGCATTCCCGCACAAATGGGAGATGATCTTCCCGCTGATTATCATAACTGCCTTTCTATTCTTACTGGTCACCTGCGCCATCAAGAAGTTCAATGAACCCGAACTGAACTGGCTGTTGGTGGTTAATACGATTGTGCTGACAGCTTATGGGGCAGCTATTTTTATAAAGGTAAGCCACATGATGTAGGAAGAGGGTAAAGGCGAAAGGTAAAAGGCGAAAGGTTGATGAGCACGAGCTTTTACCTTTAGCCTTTCGCCTCACTAAGTCCGGTCAGCCGTGGTCGGCTTCAGTTTTTTAACAGATGACTTTTTCTCTGCGTGCCCGCTGCCCATCAGGTAGCCCCAGGGCTTCATCGTGTCGACACGGTCGAAAATAATTTTTAAAATAGCAAGTATGGGTATTGACAGAAACATGCCCGAAAGCCCCCACATCATTTCGCCCAAAACAATACCAAGGAAAGAAACGAGTGCATTAAGCTTAACTTTTGAGCCGACAATGGTAGGTAACAAGAAGTTTGAGTCGACAAGGTGGATACCAACCACACTTACGGCAACCCAAAGCGCGTCCTTAACGCTGCCCGTGGCAAACGTAATGAGGCAGCTTAACAACAACGCCGAAAAAATGCCTACGTAAGGGATCAAATTAAATAAGGCCACAATAATGCCCAAAAGCACCGCGTATTTGATTCCGATCGCCCAAAAACAAATACAGGCGATGCAAGCCACAACAACCATTTCTAAAAGGAGACCGAGGATGTACTGGCGCAATATGCTTTGGATGTTTTGAACAACATCATGTACAATGGCTGTATAGTCGTCGCTAAAAACCCACGTAATAAACCGGATAAGAACACTCCGGTATAGCAGGATCAGCAATGTGAAAATCAAAATAAACACGTAAAAAAGCATCAGCGACGAAATTATGCCGACAGTTTCGCCGGCTACCTCGCCGCCCGTTTCCATGAGCTTTTGGGTGGTGCTATGCACATAGCTCAGTTGTTTGCTTGCATTAATATGGAAGGCATGCTGTATCCATTGCGACAGGTCATCAACCGACTGGCTTACCTGGCTTTTCAGCATTGGCCAGTCGCCTGCAAGCCCTGATATTTGTGAGCCCACCAGGTAAAGCACAAGCCATATTAAAAATATCAGCATTATAATGGACAACAGGCCCGCCAGGCCCCTCGGGAGATGCAGCCGCCTTTCGAAAAATGAGGCAGCGGGGTATAGCAGGATAGCGAACAAAAAGCCGAATATCAGGGGGTCGAGGATCTCTTTGGCGAGGATAACCAAATAGCCCAACGCTATCAGCGCAATAAGCACAAGGGCAAGCTTTTCGTAGAACGGGGTCGATATTTTTTTTGTGGGCATAGCGGCGTATTTTCAGTACCAGGGATATAACAGCATGCTGCGTTTATTGGTTTGAAGGTAGGAATAATCAGCTGATAATACCTGATTATTAAAAAAATCAGAATAAACCGAATTTTTACTGGCGCAGAGAGGCAATGTCTTGCGTTAGCGCGTTTTTTTTTTGGTAAATGCATCCATGATATCCATCAGTACTATTGCCTCCTCAATCGGGCAGGGGTTCGGCCCTTCATCATTAAAATACGCGACAATTTTTTCGATCATCGGCTGTTGGATATGTTCCGGATGGGTAAAGTTTAGGGTCCGTTCTACCTGATCGGTTTTGTAGCTGATAAAATTCCCAAAAAACGGAAAAGTTATTTTGCCTTTAGTACCAACGATCTCGCAGGTATCCGTTGTTTGGTTTTCAGCTACATTGAAGCACCAGGAGCCGTTTACAACGACTTTATTTTTAAACAATATCTCGCCGCAAACGTGATCGTCAGCCTGTGTGTCGCTTGATTGGTTAAGCGAAAATCCATGAAAACTTAGCGGCTCGCTAAAGTAAAACAGCATCAGGTCCAGCTGGTGCGGGGCAAGATCATGAAAGTATCCACCGCCCGATACTTCTGGCCGCAACCGCCAGTTCACGGCTGTTTTGGCAATAAGTTCCGGCCTGCGGCTTTGCCACATCCGGATTTGAACTGTCCTCACATCTCCGATCAGCCTGCTCTCCAGCAATTCCTTCACCTTCAAAAACATGGGTAAAGCCCTGCGGTAATGGGCAACAGTAAGTTTTTGCTTAGGGTGATCACTTACTGCTTCAGCAATTAGCCGGGCTTCGGCAGCGTTTCGGGTTACTGGTTTTTCAACATAAATGTTGAATCCCTTTTCAAGGGCAGCGAGCGCATAGTTGGCGTGGGAGTCAGGCGGAGTTGCGATATAAATGGCGTTCAGACCTTCATGGTTCATCAGTGCTTCCGCATCGCTGTACCAATGAGCAATGCCATGCCTGCGGGCATAATCCGCAGCTTTTTCGGCGTCACGGCGCATAACGGCAATCAGCTTGCTGCCCGGCACTTTGTTGAATGCCGGGCCGCTTTTCCGTTCGGTCACGTCGCCGCAGCCGATTATACCCCAGTTGATGGTGCTCATGTTTTATGTAGAGACGCAATACTTTGCGTCTCCCGCTTTGCATTTCCCGCTTTGCGTCTCAGGCTTTGCGTCTCCAGCTTTGCATCGCCGACGATTTAAGGTTTAATATACAAGTTTGCTACCTGTCGGTGGGAGACGCGATGTATCGCGTCTCTACTTTAAGATATCTTCAATTTTTGCCAATTCTTCCGCCGAAAACTCAATATTGTCTAAACACTTCAGCGAATCTGCCAATTGTTCGGGGCGGCTTGCGCCGATGAGGACTGAGGTTACCCTGTGATCCTTCAGCAACCAGGCAAGCGCCATTTGAGCCAGCGTTTGGCCGCGCTGTATCGCAATTTCATTTAGTTTCCTGGCCTGGCTTATTCTTTGGTCGGTTACCTGGTCCAATTGCAAAAAGCCGGTCGATTTTGCCGCTCGTGAATCTTCGGGAACCCCGTGCAGGTACTTGTTGGTAAGCAGGCCCTGCGCTAAAGGTGAGAAGGGTATACACCCAACGCCGTCTTTTTCCAAAACATCCAGCAAGCCATCTTCAACCCAGCGTTCAAACATCGAATATTTTGGTTGATGGATAAGGCAAGGCGTGCCCAATCTTTTCAATATCGCGATCGCCTCGTCCGTTTTATCGGCGGGGTAGTTGGAGATGCCTGCATATAAAGCCTTCCCCTGCCGCACGATCAAATCCAGTGCGCTCATGGTTTCCTCCAACGGGGTATCCGGGTCGGGGCGGTGGTGGTAGAAGATATCTACATATTCCAGCCGCATGCGTTTAAGGCTTTGGTCGAGGCTGGATACCAGGTATTTTTTGGAGCCCCACTCGCCGTAAGGGCCTTCCCACATATAATAGCCCGCTTTGGTCGAGATGATGAGCTCATCACGGTAGCGATGGAAATCCTGCTCCAGCAGGCGACCAAAGTTTTCTTCCGCCGATCCGGGCGGCGGACCGTAATTATTCGCCAGGTCGAAATGTGTGATGCCGCTGTCGAAAGCCAGGTGCAGTATTTTGCGGAAGTTTTCGGCCACATCCACGTGCCCGAAATTATGCCATAAACCCAGCGAAACCGCCGGGAGTTTAATGCCGCTTTTGCCGCAGCGGCGGTATTGCATGTTTTTATATCGATCTGCTGAAGGTTGGTAGCTCATGGATTTTGAAGGGTTTGTTCGCTGATAAAATTAGGGTTTTAAAAGATATTTGAAAGGGTAAAATTGTTATTGTAACAGACGTTTTTCAGATAACCATGGTGTTGCACGGAGAAGGTGTCCCGGAAAAATCACGCGAAACACCTGCAACACACCTTTGTGAAAATCAGTTACATAAGCCTAATCTATGCAACAGTTTGAAACAGCTGAAACACTCCGTTTTTTAAACGATTGATTGCCAGTTAAATGCAAAACATCCGAATAATCGAATCTGTTTCAAGACCTCATGCCTTTTGGGCGTGAAACAACTTTCAACCCAAGTCAAACCACCTCCGCCACCACAAAAGTGCTTCCACCCACAAAAACCAGGTCGCTTTCCCCTGCATTATGCTTGGCAGCTAAAAAAGCAGCTTTTACCGAAGGATAAACCTCACCCTGCAAACCAAAGTTTTCCGCGTTCTGCTTTAAACGTTCTGCTTCCAGGCCCCGTGGGATGTCGGGTTTACAGAAATAATATATGGCATCTTTGGGCAGCATCGCCAGTATTTTGCCGATGTCCTTGTCATTTACCACACCCAGTACAAAATGCAATTTTTCATAGGATACATCTGCGATATTTTGCAGCACTTCTTTTATGCCTTCGGGGTTATGGCCGGTATCGCAAATGGTTAAGGGATGTTTGCTTAATGTTTCCCAGCGGCCA
>DASRTD010000270.1:0-23236 GCA_035656115.1 Mucilaginibacter sp. | reverse complement strand
AACGAAATGGCCATGGACTATGGACCATCGACCATCGACTAAAAATTACATTTACAAGAACAAAAGTCTTATTCAAGCATTTATATTTGTGACACACTTTCATTAAACTTAAAACTATTCGTTATGGCATTTACACTACCGGCGTTACCTTACGCTACTGATGCATTGGAACCTACCATTGACAAAATGACCATGGAAATTCACCATGGCAAACATCACCAGGCATACGTTACCAATTTAAATAAAGCGCTCGAAGGGAAGCCCGAGGCAGACTGGAGCATTGACGAGATCATCAAAAATATTTCGAAATTCCCGATGGCAGTACGTAACAATGGCGGCGGCCACTACAACCACAGTATGTTTTGGACTATCTTAGGGCCAGGCGGCGGCGGCGAACCTACCGGCGCGCTTGGCGATGCTATTAAAAGTACATTCGGTACTTTCGCCGATTTTAAAACCAAGGTCAGCGAAGCAGGCGCAACCCGTTTTGGTTCAGGCTGGGCCTGGTTAATTGTAACGCCCGATAAAAAACTGGCAGTAACTTCAACCCCTAACCAGGATAACCCGCTGATGGACATCGCCGAAGTAAAAGGCACACCCATTTTCGGCATCGACGTTTGGGAGCATGCTTACTATTTAAAATATCAAAACCGCCGCCCCGATTACCTGGCAGCCATCTGGAACGTAGTAAACTGGAACCACGTTGCGGAGTTGTTCAGCAAAGCGTAAACCCCCTAACCCCCGCCATTTGGCGGGGGAACCATAGTGGTATAAATCTTATAAAGACGGCGGGACTAAATCCTGCCGTTTTAGTTTACAAACAACAATAAGTATAATCAAAAAAATCAGCTTAATCAACGGTTCAGATAATGAAAGCCATAGTTCTTGAAGCAGGGGATAAACCGGTAGCACTAAAAGAAGTTGAGAAACCAACCCTGAAGCCCGGTGAAGTTTTGGTGAAGTTAAAAGCTGCAGCCTTAAACCGCCGTGACTATTGGATAACGATCGGCAAGTATGCCGGTATAAAATACCCGGTCATATTAGGTTCGGACGGTGCGGGCATTGTTTACGAGGTTGGTAGTGATAAGGACAAATATTTACTGGATAGCGAAGTGATCATCAACCCCGGCTACGGGTGGGGCGACGACGAGCATTTTCAATCTGACGATTTTAAGATACTGGGCCTGCCTGATAATGGCACGTTCGCCGAATATGTAAAAGTTGGAACCGGCCAGCTATTCCCCAAACCGGCGCATTTGAACTGGGAACAGGCGGCAGTTTTGCCGCTAGCAGGCCTGACAACTTACCGTGCGCTGTTTATAAAAGGCAAAGTAAAAAAAGGCGATAAAGTGCTGGTGACCGGTGTGGGCAGCGGGACGGGCGTCTTCGCGCTGCAATGGGCGGTGGCTGCCGGGTGCAAGGTTTTCGTTACTTCCGGTTCGGGAGAAAAGATCGACCGGGCTAAACGGCTTGGGGCTTCGGCAGGGGTAAATTATCACGCGCAGGATTGGGCGGAGCAATTGCAGCATTTGGCAGGAGGGTTCGACGTGATCATCGATAGCGCCCTTGGCGATGGTTTTGCCAAACTGCCCGACCTTTGCAACCCCGGCGGACGCATCGTTATTTTTGGCGGCACGGCCGGCAACGTGCCGCCACTCAACGGGCGCAAGATTTTCTGGCGGCAGTTGCAAATTATCGGCACCATGATGGGCAGTCCGGCTGATTTTAAGGCGATGGTTGATTTTTTAAATAAACACCAGGTTGTGCCGGCGATAGATGAGGTGTTTCCGCTTGCAGACACCGCAAGGGCAATCGCTAAAATGGAGCATTCTTCACAATTTGGCAAAATAGTGATCAGTATTTGAAAAGATGCTCCAACTAAGGGTCGAAGCCATCAAATGGGAGCTGCCGGATGCCGCGACCTTCTTTTTTTCGGAAACGTCCGGCAAAAAGATCGGCTACAAGGCCGGGCAGTTCATTACGTTGGTTTTCGACCATCACCAGGAAGAGATTCGCCGCTCCTATTCGCTCAGTTCATCGCCGCCTGAGCCTTTACTGTCCATAACCGTAAAGCGCATTGCCAATGGCGAGATTTCCCGCTACCTCCTCACCAAAATTAAACCCGGCGACATTTTGAATGCGGTCGAGCCCGCGGGCAGGTTCGTTATTGCCAATTTTGATGAAGAAAAAGACATTTTCCTGTTTGCTGCCGGTAGCGGCATTGTGCCCATATTTTCGCAGCTCAAGGACCTGTTATCTCATCCGTTTAAAGGCAACATTACGCTGATCTTTAGCAATCAAAATGACAGGTCGATCTTGTTCAGCGATGATTTAAAACGGCATGCAGAGCAGCATGCAGATCATTTTCACATCATTCACCTGCTCAGCAGCGAAGGAAAACGTCTTACCAACCAGTCACTTGAAAAACTTATAAACGAGCATATAAAATTCGACATGGGCAATGCCGAGTTCTATACCTGCGGGCCTTTTGATTACATGCGGATGATCCGCCTGACACTGTTGTACATGGGCGTCAGCGAAGGACAGATCAGGAAGGAAAACTTCGTGCTGGAAACCATCCCGGTGAGCGCTTCGCCGGTCAACTATCCGCCAAAAACGATAAGGGTGCATTTTAAGGGGGAGATTTACGATTTTGTCGCCGGCGAAAACCAATCCATATTGCAGGCGGCTTTGCAAAATAATATCCCGCTGCCTTACAGCTGCCGGGTAGGCGATTGTTCAACGTGTTCGGCCATTTGCAAAAGCGGCAAGGTTGAAATGGTAAAAAACAACGTGCTAACCGATGCCGACCTTGCCGCCGGGTGGATATTGACCTGTACCGGACACCCGCTTGGCGATGATGTGGTTATCAAGTATTAATCCGTTTCAATACAGTCAAAAAATCCAGCGGCATGAGTTCTACTATCCGAAATAGTAGTTAACCCCAATTGTATTGGTTTGGTTGTCAAGCACAAAATACGGGAACGGGGTTGTAACCTGGGATTCGTAATATTCAAAATATATTTGCCTTTTTTTAGCTATCCTGAAACCCGCCTTTAACATAAATAATCCATTAACGCGCTGAAAATAATAGCCTTCCATAGGAAACGTGTTGTTTGCCACATGATCCGGGTTCCCAAAATATTGGCTGCTAAAGCTAAGTTATAACTATCGGTCAAAAAAATAACTGATCCCCAATTGTTTAATTTGATCTGAAAGAAAAAAATAATCGCCCCCGGTAGTTGATGTGGCCGTTAAATAATTGAAATAAATTTCCCATCGCTTGTGTATGGTAATCCCACCCGTTGCCAAAAATGCAACGTTTATATTGTTAAAATAAAACGGCTCCTTTGGGAAGAAAGGGTTTGAACTGGAGGATAGGCTTTGGAAATATTCATTGCTGAAAATAAAATAATCAAGGGATAGGCCCAGCCCCAGGTAAAACTTAAAATTCGGTGAACTATAAATGTCGAATATTACATGTGGATCAAAAAAAACGCCAAGTTGACTGTAACTTGTGCGGGCCTGTCCGTAGGGCGATACCTTGAGCGCAAATACCTCGTTGAACCGGCCTGGATTGACCGACAGATCGGCTCTAAAATCAACTTTCCCATGGTCGGGATCAGGTTGAGCAGCCACTCCAAACACAACGCCGGGCGAAAGCGAATTTGAAGCTCCTCCACCGCCCATAGTATAGCCGGATCCAGGTGCCGACGTCGTATTTAACCAGTTGGCTGTTGCTCCCGCATAAAAGCTGATTTTGCTGCGCTGCGCGTAAGTTTTTTCGTAGTCAGCTTGCGATATATTGTTTATCCTGCTCACAATTTTTAACAAATCGTCCCTTCGATAACTCAAAAAAGGATCTTCCAGCGCGGCCGTTGATTTATCATCCAGCGTTCGATATTTTAGGGAGATTGCGAATAACTGTTTCTGATAAATGTTTTCGACCATGGTATTACCGACAGTATTTTCGTCGATATATCGCCGGTATATTAGCTCTTTGGGCTCATAGTCAGGGGTCTCGCCGACATAAAACCGGGTTTTTAAATCGTCGGTATAGGAATACAGGGCTACCCTTTTTCCTTCCTGCAAAATTTTTAAGAATATTGTGTCGACTTTGAAACTGGTATCCCTGCGATTGGCTAACTTATTTGGATCTGTAATATCCATACTCACCGATACCACAAATTTTTTATAAGCCGCCAATCCAATGACATTAAAAAAGCTAATGTCATTTAACGTAAAGGTTTTTTTTGCCGGCTCGTTGAGGTCGGATTTAAAATATATAGAAACCGGATTATTATCCCAGGCCCGGTAGTCGATAAAGCCTTTGACGGTATCTCCTTTCGCGGTCACAACATAGCCCGGCTGGTAGTTGCTTTGCGCGGCAGCGAATAGAGGGAAGAAAAGCATTGCCGCCAAAAGCTTGTATAAAAACCTCATTTTTTAAGGGTATCAGGTTATTTTAATGTATGTATACTTGCAAAATCGTGAATTACCCAATACGCCAGTGCCACTACTGCTGCAGCGATAATGGCAATATGCAGAGGTTTGATTTTTTTTTGGTTGTTTTTAGAAAGATCATCAGCCGATATGCCATTTATCGCGGCTGCTATTTTCGCAATATCACCCTCTGTATAAGTTGCCCGCGATATATTGCTTTTTAAAGCAGCTGACATGACGCCAAATTTTACGGCCTCGTCATAAAGCTGACCCTTAAACGCCGTTTCGTAGACGGTATGGTTGACGCCATCTGCATCTTCTTTATCAAAGTAAATGCGATAGGTTAACTCCCTTGGGCGATCGATAAAATTTTCAGCGATAAAAAAGCGCGTTTTTTGGCCATCTGTATAGCTAAAAAGCTTTAGTTTCCTGCCATCTTGAATTACCCTCAAAAAAACAGTGTCGATTTTGAAACTGGTATCTCTTCCGCTTGATATGCGATTTACTTCGGTATTATCAGTTGTTATCCGCCCTGCATAACCTTCGAATGCTGCCAGCTGGCCAATCGAAACGCTAAAGAATTTCACGTCGGCCGCAGTAAGCTTTTGGGGCGTCCCGGATCCAACCGGCTTAAAAAGAATACTTTTTGGGCTATACTCCCAGTTGCCGTAATCGACAGTGCCGCGAACGGTGTCGCCTTTTGAATTTACAATAGACGCAGGTTGGAAATTCGACTGCGCAGTTGCCCATGCCGGGACAAGGCAAAGTAAAAAAAGGCACTTGTGATAACTTTTCACGTCTAAGTTAATTAGGTTAATAAGCCTGTAATTTAATTTTTTTTTACACAAACAAAAAATTAACATTTGTTTTTTTGCGCTGCCGGGAAAAACCACCAAAATACTGTTACTTTTAAGCATGCATCACGAACATCATTTAAAAAGTTCAGACACCATCCGCGACATCGTTATCGGCATGTCTGATGGCCTGACCGTTCCCTTCGCGCTTGCCGCCGGCCTTAGCGGCGCGGGCAGCACTTCGGGCATTGTGGTAACCGCGGGCATAGCCGAAATTGTAGCAGGATCGATTGCCATGGGCCTTGGCGGTTTTTTGGCCGGCCGCACGGAAGCCGACCATTACAAGTCGGAATTAAAGCGGGAATACGAGGAAGTGGATCGGGTTCCTGAACAGGAAAAAGCTGAAGTTAAGGAAGTGTTTGCCGAATTTGGCTTATCACCCACCCTGCAGCACCAGATTGCCGATGAGATGGCGAAAGATAAAGACAAATGGGTGGATTTTATGATGCGCTACGAGCTCGGCCTTGAAAAACCGGAAGCCAACCGGGCGACGCAAAGCGCCGTCACTATCGGGATATCGTACATCGTGGGAGGCATTATTCCGCTCTCTCCTTATTTCTTTATCAGGGAATCACAAACGGCCCTTTATTATTCCTGCGCGATTACTATGGTATGCCTTTTTGTATTTGGCTATTTTAAGAGCAAGGTAACAGGGCAGCCGGTGCTGACGGGTGCATTAAAGGTATTGTTCATCGGCGCATTAGCCGCTGCTGCCGCTTTCTTTATGGCGAAATTGATCAATGGGGTGAAGTAGGTGTTAGCGATTAGAGACCGGAGATTAGAGATTAGTTAGAAAGTCCGAAAGAAGCTGCAACTGACATTCGGCAGAAGTAACATAAGTTATACGGAAGACTTTAACGTTTATGGAGAACTTATGCCGATTTGCCTCCTTCTTTCGCACTTCCGGACTTTTCGGACTAATCGGACTTTCGGACTAATCAGTGTAATCGTTCCCAAAATCGGTGGAATCAGAAAACAATGAATTTATCCATCTGCTCTTCGGTGAAGGCCAGGGTATCTTCATTAAAAAGGTCGCCGTTTTGATCGATCTCGAGTTTGATATTAGGAATATGTATCTTAAGCGGCATTACGTGCAGGTGCAGGTAATGACACACGCCGGTAAAATGGTCCACGCCCCTTACGTTTCCATATTTACCCGATGACAGGCCGGTTAGTGCGGCTTTTTTTTCATAAAAGCTATCGGGAAAAGAGCAGGCGTCAACAAACGCCTTCAGTACGCCGGGGAAACTGCCGTTATATTCAGGAATGATGAACAGGAATTTTTGCGTGTTTGTTACCATTTCCTGTACCGGCCCAAACTCGGGGCTCCGTTTGCCATAAAGATCGTTTTGAATGAGGTTGGGCGGCAGTTGGTCAAGGGAAAAAAGCCCCGCATCCATGCCTTTTTCGTGCAGTCTTTTTTGGTAATATTTTGCCAGCTTTAACGTCCAGCTCCCGGGCCGGTTTGTGCCGGATATGATGGTAACCATGTAATCAATTAGTGAATTGGTGAATCAGTGAATTAGTGATTTTTTAATTGCACCTGGCAATGTTACTAACCCGACTGAGCGACAAAGTAACTCAAAAATTCACTAATTCACCACTCACTAATTCACCAACTCACTAATTCGCTAATTGCTTTTTGTTTGTAAATAAGCAAAACCTGTGGATTTTTCAATGAGATAAATACCCTATCTTTGCTACGGATAAAAAACGGGCAAAACTGGCTGTGCCGGCCTTTTAATACCGTGTGCCAGGAAAACCTTTTTATAAAAATTTTATATAAAATGAGTAAAATTATTGCTTTAGCCAACCAAAAGGGCGGTGTTGGCAAAACTACATCGTCAATAAACCTGGCTGCAAGTTTGGCCGTGCTGGAGTTTAAAACGCTATTGGTTGATGCCGATCCGCAGGCAAACTCAACTTCGGGTATAGGTTTTGACCCCCGTAATATAAAAAACAGCATTTACGAGTGTATTATTAATGACATTGACCCCCGGGAGGCGATCCAAAAAACGGATACCCCAAACCTTGACCTGCTGCCGGCACACATCGATTTGGTTGGCGCCGAGATCGAAATGATCAACATGGCCGACCGTGAGTACAAAATGAAAGCGGTGCTGGATATAGTGAAAAACAACTACGATTTTGTCATTATCGATTGTTCGCCCTCGCTTGGCCTCATCACTATCAATGCCTTAACTGCTGCCGATTCGGTGATCATCCCGGTGCAATGCGAGTATTTCGCATTGGAAGGTTTAGGTAAGTTGTTAAATACCATCAAGATCGTTCAATCCAGGTTAAATACACGCCTGCAAATTGAAGGGATATTGTTAACCATGTATGACGTCAGGCTGCGTTTATCCAACCAGGTAGTTGAAGAAGTAAGGACCCATTTTGAGGAAATGGTTTTTGACACGATCATCCAGCGCAACACCCGTTTAAGCGAGGCGCCAAGCTTCGGCTTATCGGTTATTATGCATGACGCCACCAGCAAAGGGGCAATAAATTATTTGAATTTGGCCCGCGAAATTTTAAGGAACAATGGTTTGGTAAAAACCGAAACCGCGGAAAATACAGTAACCGTATAACAAATGAGTGCAGAAAAAAGAAACGCTTTGGGGAGAGGATTAAGCGCACTGCTGAACGATAACGAAAGTGTAAATCAACCAAAAACGAGCGTTTCAATCCAGGGCGAGATCGCAAGCCCCGGTTCGATAAGTGATATAAACCTGGCTGAGATTGAAACCAACCCTTTTCAGCCGCGGACTGACTTTGATGAACAGGCATTAGCCGAGCTCGCCGATTCGATAAAACTACAAGGGCTTATTCAGCCCATAACCGTGCGTCGCCTGGGCCCGCACAGCTACCAGTTGATTTCTGGCGAAAGGCGCTTCCGGGCTTCAAAACTGGCCGGATTAAATCATATTCCGGCTTATGTGCGCTCGGCCAACGACCAGCAGATGCTGGAAATGGCGCTGATTGAGAACATCCAGCGCGAAAACCTGAACGCCATCGAGGTTGCCCTCAGCTTTCAGCGGATGATTGAAGAATGCCACCTGAAACAGGAGGAATTGGGCGATCGCGTGAGCAAAAACCGATCAACTGTTACTAACTATTTGCGCCTGTTAAGGCTGCCGCCGGTAATACAGGCGGCCATCCGCGATGAGCAGATCAGCATGGGGCATGCCAAGGCGCTGCTTTCTGTTGATGATCCGGCAAAACAAATATTTTACTACCAGCATATTGTTAAGCAGGGTTTGTCCGTTCGTATGACGGAAGAAATGGTGAGGAATGCGGTGCAGGCTGAAACAAAGAAGCCCGCTAAACGGCCCGAACCGGTTTCATTCCAGGTACAAAAGATACAGGACGACCTGGCATCAAAGTTTAGCACCAGGGTGAAGTTGAAGGTTGACAGCCGCGGAAAAGGGATAATAGAAATCCCATTTTTATCGCAGGACGACCTTGGCCGCATCCTGGAAATTATGGAATGGTAATGAAATATGGCCCTATTTTGGCCGCTCAGTAAAAATGTACAAATACCTGCTCGTTATATGGCTTGCCGTTTTTAGCATCGCAACCGTTTCGGCACAACAGCCCGATACAACACCGGCAGCCGCCAAACAAGCCGGCGCCAAAGACACTTTAAAGGGTAAGCGCCAGGATACGCTCAACATAAAATCGCCGAAAGTAAAAAAAGAAAAGGTTTATCATCCCGATAGCCTGCATAGCCCGCACAAGGCGGTTATCCATTCGCTGATCGTACCCGGCTGGGGACAGATTTATAACCACCAATGGTGGAAAGTACCTGTTATTTATGGCGGGCTTGGTTTGCTGATGGATGCCATCATATTTAATAATACCTATTACAAGGAATTTTTGCAGCTGTCAAAATACCGCGAATACGGCGTAACGCCAACGCCGGGAATGCCCTATTATGCCGATGCCATATTGTACCAACAGCAGCCCGACCAGGCCATATATGATGCAAATGACGGGTACCGGCGTAACCGCGACCTTTGCATACTGGGCTTTGCAGGCGCATGGGGCATACAATGCATCGACGCCTATATCGACGCCAAGTTTATACACAGCTATACGGTTGACGATAACCTTACCATGAAGATTGAACCCGGTGTGATGAACCAGCCGTCCCTGTTCGCCCAAACTTCTACAAGTTCCATAATTCCGGGATTAAAAATTACCTTTACATTTGGAAAATAATTAACCGGGCTTTTAGGGGTTTGAAACCTTGAGTGTTCGAAACGTTTTAAAAAGCAGTGGCCATGTGCGATTCCTTCCCTGGGGAAGGGGAGGTAGGGGTTTAGCGAGCTATGTAAACAAACTTTTCAGGCTTACATTCGGCTTGAAATGGCGGCGAGACCCCTCCCCGCAACTGCGCAGGCAGCCGCACCCCCTCCCCGTGGGAGGGAGTGCGGCTATTTAATCTTTTGAACACTCAAGGTATTAAACCCAGCAGAAGAGAAAATATTTGAAATGAAGATCGCATTATTGGGATACGGTAAAATGGGGCATATTGTTGAAAAGATAGCCACCGACCGCAAACACGAAATCGTGTTAAAAATTGACCAGGACAACCAGCACGAACTGACGCCCGAAAACCTTGCCAAAGCGGATGCAGCGATAGAATTTAGTACCCCGGCCACTGTTTTGGCCAATATCAGGTGCTGTTTTGACGCCGGTGTTCCGGTAGTAGTGGGCACAACGGGATGGTACAACTGGCTGAACGAAGTAAAGCGGCAATGCGAGGAGGAAGAGCAGGCGCTCATTTTCGCATCGAATTTTAGTGTCGGGGTAAACGTGTTTTTTTATGTGAACAAAGTGCTGGCCAAACTGATGAACAACTATCCTTACTATGATGTGCAGGTAGAAGAGATCCATCATACCCAAAAAGCAGATTCGCCCAGCGGCACCGCCATTACCCTGGCCGAAGGCATCATCGAAAACCTTGACAATAAAACAGAATGGGCTAATGTGCTGACAACAGACGGCGGCGAAACCGCTGACGACAACATTGCAGCCAACCAACTTTTAATTGAGTCTTTCCGCATCGACAGTGTTCCCGGCACCCATACTGTGATCTATGATTCGGAAGTGGATACCATCGAGCTTAAACATACCGCGCATAGCCGCAACGGATTTGCGCTGGGCGCCGTAATCGCAGCCGAGTGGATACAAGGCAAAAAAGGATTTTTCGAAGCAAAAGATATGTTTAATTTTAGCATTTAAACTTACAAACGTGAACGTAGTACAAGCCCTGATTTTATTTATTCTATTTATAATACTGCCTTATGCCGGCCTGTGGAAAATGTTTGAGAAAGCCAAACAGCCGGGATGGCAGGGGATCGTTCCCCTTGTCAACATCTATATCATGATAAAACTGAGCGGCCGCCCCTGGTGGTGGTTCCTGCTGGTTTTTATCCCGGCGATCAATGTGCTCATCCTGATGGGTATAACCATCGATTTTGTAAAATCGTTCGGCAAATTTAAGTTGAGCGAGCATGCGGCCGCAGTGGTCCTGCCGTTCATTTATTTGTATAAATGGGGAACGGATAAAGAAACCAAATATATCGGCCCCGCCACAAGTCACGAATTCAGGGAAAAACACAAAACAGCGCTGAAAAAATCCCCGACGAGGGAGTGGACCGAAGCCATCATTTTTGCAGTGATAGCCGCCACATTGATCCGTACCTTTTTTATCGAAGCTTATGTTATCCCAACCCCATCGATGGAACGCTCCTTACTGGTTGGCGACTTTTTATTTGTGAGCAAGGTAAACTACGGCCCGCGCACACCGATGACGCCGATTGCATTTCCGTTTGCGCACCACACCATGCCCGTTACAGGCACCAAAGCTTACTGGGATGGATGGGAACTGCCGTATTACCGTTTGCCGGGGTTAGAGACCATTAAAAGAGGCGATGTAGTGGTGTTTAACTACCCGGCCGATACCATCAACAACCGGCCGGTTGATAAGCGCGAAAACTACATTAAGCGCTGCCAGGGTATTCCGGGCGATACGCTGAGCGTGGCAATGGCACAGGTGTACGTTAATGGTAAAGCTGCCCCCAATCCGCCCGGCGAAGAAATGGAGTATAAGTATCAGGTGACCGGTCAGGATTTGAATCCCGATGTACTGGACCAACTGAATGTCACCACGTACGAGGGCCACCAATATCCTGCAATGACAGCAGCTTCTGCTAAAGAACTGAAAGGCTATTCAAACGTAAAGGATTTTATGCCTAACATTACTCCTAAAGGGCAGCCAGAGCAAAATGGCGACGTTTTTCCAAGGAGCAGCACAACCGTACTCGATCCTGCACTCGGCATAAAGGTACCCGAGTATCATTGGAACGCGGACAACTATGGACCTATTGTCATCCCTAAAAAAGGATTGACAGTGACCCTGGACTCGATGAACTTCCCCATCTACGAAAGGGCGATAGAAGTTTATGAGCATAGCAAGCTGGAAATAAAAGGCGGCGAATTGTACATCAACGATGTAAAAACAATGTCGTACACCTTTAAAATGAATTATTACTGGATGATGGGCGATAACCGCCATGATTCCGAAGATTCGCGCTATTGGGGATTTGTGCCCGAAGATCACATTGTAGGCAAAGCTTTGTTTATATGGATGAGCTGGGATGATAAAGCATCGTCGATCTTCAGCAAGATCAGGTGGGGCAGGCTGTTTAACGGGATACACTGATTTCGGTCCCGATAGCTATCGGGATCAGATTTGCAGGTAGCGTATCAATTCATTGCTGGCTGTAGAGACGCAATATTTTGCGTCTCGGACCCAATTTTGAAATTTAGGAAGATGCCTTTAGACAGGGTTTTTGCATACGGCATATGGGAGTATCTGAACATCTGTCTCCAAGACGCAAAATATTGCGTCTACAGCCATTTTTGGCTTTAAACGGGCAACCTAATTAACTAAAATATGAGCATTGCCAGCCTGGTTTTCCTTATTATTGTCGCATCACCATTCCTTCTCCTCGCTGTTGCCGGCTACTGGAAACTTTTTCAAAAAGCCGGCGAAAAGGGATGGAAGGCGCTTATTCCCTATTATTCGAGCTACGTAATGCTAAAGATCAGCGGGCGCCCGGGCTGGTGGCTTATCTGGTTTTTCCTGCCGGTGGCGAGCTGGATCGTCGGCGTAGGTATTGTGATCGACTTTATTAAATGTTACGGCAAATTTTCTATTCGCGACCGTGCTGCCGCTGTGCTGCTGCCGTTTATCTACCTGCCGAAATGGGGGTTTGAAACAAAAACCATGTATTTGGGGCGGTCG
The DNA here is from genome assembly GCA_035656115.1 of Mucilaginibacter sp. Lineage (GTDB taxonomy): Bacteria > Bacteroidota > Bacteroidia > Sphingobacteriales > Sphingobacteriaceae > Mucilaginibacter. Next base: position 10,621 of record DASRTD010000270.1, on the reverse strand, counting down.
GCCTCGGCGGCGTTCGGGGCCGAATACCCAAAAAGCAACAGGCCGCACATAGCCGTGCAATGGGGGCAGGGGCTTTTTTTTGCGGTATTTACGGCGGTCTTCATCCGGACATTCTTTATTGAATTCTACGTCATTCCAACGCCATCCATGGAGCGGACGCTGCTTGTCGGCGACAACATCCTGGTGAGCAAGTTAAATTATGGCGCCAGGATACCGATGACGCCTTTTAGCTTCCCGTTTGCCAATCATACCTTGCCCAATACTAATTTAAAGGCCTACTGGGATGGTTTTGAGTTGCCTTATCTGCGTTTGCCGGGCTTTAGCAGCGTAAAGCGCGGGGACGTAATAGTGTTTAACTATCCCCAGGATACCATCAATAACAGGCCGGTGGATAAAAAAGAGTTTTATATCAAGCGTTGCACCGCCATACCGGGGGATACCTTGCTGATAGATAGCGCAAGGATTTACATTAACGGTAAAGTCCAGCCGGAGCCGAAACAGGTGCAGTTTGAATATAAAATTGAGATGGCCGACAGCCTGAAGCCTGGGGTTTTAAAGCAACTCCACGCAACTGTTTATGATGGGCACCAGGATGTGGCAATGACGCCGGCTTCAGCGGCTATTTTACGATCATATTCGAATATTAAGTCGGTTAAGCAGGTGATCGCCCCGAAGGGGCAATCTGATTCGACAAGCCGTGTCTATCCGCTTGAGTATCCGCCGAAGGTGTCGCTTACGGCCAGCGTGCCCGATTATAAATGGAATGCGGACAATATGGGCCCCATCATTATCCCCAAAAAAGGCTGGACCGTTAAATTGGATAGTCTGACTTTCCCATTATACGAGCACACGATTGAAGTTTACGAGCGCAATAAAGTACAGGTACAGGGGCGTGACATTTTAATCAACGGGCAAAAGGTGCACAATTATACCTTTAAAATGGACTATTACTGGGTAACCGGCGATAATTGGTACGATTCGGAAGACTCACGCTACTGGGGCTTTGTGCCTGCTGACCATATAGCCGGCAAAGCACTCTTCGTCTGGATGAGCTGGGACGCCAACGCGCCGCTGCTTGAAAAGTTCCGATGGGACAGATTTTTAAAGGGAATAGAATAGTATGGGTCAAAAACCTTGATTCCTTTTCACCCTCCCTTCCTGCATTTTTTTGTCCGTGTTGCAAACTGTTGCAGGGTGATTCAATTATTAAGGTGTAAGTTGCTGATTTACATTGGGGGTGTGTTGCAGGTGTTGCAGGCGTTTCTCTCCGCACGCAGTTGCGCTGCAACAGCGCTATCAGGAAACCAAAGGTTTTATATTGAATTTTGTAGCCAGGTTATCCAGGTCGTTAAGCACCTCGTCGACAATTGGAATGCCATTTTTCTTTCTTTCCGCTTCCGCCTCCACTTCCGGCTCGCCGGGGATGATCACTTTTTGCGAGGGATCGACCGTTGCGGCAGATTTAAACCGGCTGATCCAGTTATCCATGTGTGCTTTGAACTCATCTGGCGGGCGGAAACCGTCCACCCTCATGGCGCCAACAAAATGGCCGATGCCGGTGCCTACCGGGTCGTTCGGCGGCTCCAAAAACGCGACGAAGGGTGGCACCCATGGGCCGTAGTTGGCGCCTGATAGTACCGCTGAAAGGATATCCACTGTTGCGCTCAACCCGAAACCTTTGTGGCTGCCGTGTTCCCGGTCGCCGCCCAGGGGTAGTAATGCACCGCCACTTTTGAGGGCATGCGGGTCGGTAGTATAGTTACCATTAGCGTCCTGTATCCATCCTTCGGGCACTTGTTTGCCTGAGCGCTGGGCAATCTCTAGTTTGCCATTGGCAGCGGCTGAGGTGGCCATATCCACCACCACCGGCGGATACTTGCCTGCCGGGAAAGCGTAGCACATGGGGTTGGTGCCAAGCAGCCGTTCGCTTGAAAAAGTTGGCGCCACCAGCGGGCTGGCGTTGGTCATGGCAATGCCGATCATGTTTTTTTCAACCGCCATCAGTGCATGATAACCGGCAATACCAAAATGATTGGAATTGCGCACCGAAACCCACCCAGAGCCATATTGCTCAGCCTTTTTTATGGCTAACTGCATGGCAATTGGTGCAACTACCAGTCCTAGCCCGGCATCGCCGTCAACCGTGGCTGTAGTAGCGGTTTCATGGGCAATAGTGATGTTGGGAGTTGGGTTGATTCGTTTTTTCTCCCACAGGCGCACATAGCCCACCAAACGGGCCACACCATGCGAATCGATGCCGCGCAAATCAGCCTGCAGCAAAACATCAGTTGCAAGGGCTGCGTGGGCTTCGCTGCAGCCTATTGCAAGAAAAATATTTTGGGTGAAGGAGCGGAGGGTGGATTCGGAGATGAGCATCCGCAAAGATAGTAACCTTTGGCGGTACATGTCGTTTAGTCTTGAGTTGAAAGTCCTGAGCCTTGGGTCAAAAAAAACAAAATCGACTTAGGGCTTACGACTAAAGACTATTGACTTAGCGCCAGCTATTGGTTCGCCACAAATATTTTCCGTATCTTGTTATTGCGATAATCAGCTACTAAAACATTTCCTTTGCCATCAAGCGCGACGCCCGATGGGCCGTTAAACGCAGCTGTTGTATTTTGGCCATTGTTCGCGCCTGGTTGTCCGCTGCCGGCCAACAGCCTTACCGCGCCGCCTGCGTCCACTATGCGTACCTGGTTCGCGTCAAAATCTGCGACGTATAAATTCCCGGTAGTATCTATGGCAATCCCATAAGGCGATGCGAAATAGCCGGGCTTATTCGAGCCGGGGACGCCGCCACCCGCAACCGTGCTAACGGTCCCATCCGATCCGACCTTCCTGATTAGTTGATTAAAGGTATCCGCTACGAACACATTGCCAAACGCATCGACGGCTATCCCGTAAGGAGATAAAAACTCGGCCTGTGCACCGGGGCCATTCACCATTCCTGGTGCGCCATTGCCTGCAATGGTGAGTACATAACCCGCCGGGGTTACTTTGCGGATAGCATTATTGCCGGCATCGGCGACATAAATGTTTCCCTCGCCATCAATGGCAATGCCAAATGGTCCATTAAATGAAGCGGCAAAACCGGGGCCGTCCTTAAACCCTATGTTTCCGCTTCCGGCAAGCACACTTATAAATCCACCGGCGCTTATCTTCAGGATTTGCTCATTCTCAACATCGCCCACGTAAATATTACCTGCCTTATCAATGGCAATGCCAAAAGGGTATCCCAAAATTGAGTTATGAACCCCGGCTGTTCCTGCTATGGTACTCACCTCGCCGCTGCTGCCCACTTTGCGAATGAGGCCATTGCCGGTATCTGAAACGTAGATATTTCCCGACATATCAATTGTTAGCGATGCGGGTTGATAAAACGACGCCTGGATTCCCGGACCATCAGTGAAACCTGTTGAGCCGTCGCCCGCAAACGTGGTGACCAATATGGAAGATGTATTTGCTGGGGGAGCAGGAATGGGCTGGCTCTTTTTTTGACAGCCCGGAAAAAGGAAGCCGGCGACGATTATTCCCGCTGCATAAAACAACCGCATTAGGGGCATGTTTCCTTTTGGCATGATATTACAAATTGAGGCGAACCCGGACGATAGCTTTGACAAAAATAGTCAACTTTCCGTCAGCACCGTAAATTTAAAATCCAGCGGCTCAAAATTACGGATCAACTCATCAATAAATCCCTGCCCCCATTTTACATAAAACAGGCCGAAATTTTCGCTGCGCTCCTGCAGGCTGTCGTGGGGGAAGAGGTCGGATTTGATGTGTTCGATCTGCTCAAGCCGGGTGTGGTAATTAACTTTTTCGGCTTTTACCAGTTTTTTCTCCAGGTTATCTATAGCTCTTTTGAGCCGGGCCTGCACCGCTTCGGTTGAAGGGATAAGCGTCGGGTCGATCTTGTGCGCACGGAGTTTTATCTTTTCAAACACAGCCGTCAGCTCGCGCCATTCACCGGTAAGGTTTAAGGTGTGTTCGCTATGCTTTGTTACCCAATCGTTTTTTAGCTGATCGGTGGGCAAAAACAGCTGCGCGGACTGCAATTCCATGCGGGCAATTTTTGTGGCGGTCTCCTTACCAATAACCAGGCCTGAATTGCGAAGGATCAATATTGGAAAATCTACCTGGTAAAACTCAAAATTCGATTTCAGCTCAAGCCAGTAAACAACTTCGGCCCCACCTCCGATATAGGCGATATTTGGTAAAATACATTCCTGGTAAAGCGGGCGCATCACCACGTTAGGACTAAAGCGTTCAGGGTAATGCTTTATTTCCTGTCTTAAATCATCTTCCGAAAAAGTTATTTCGGTGTTAAGTACTTTGAATTGACCATCTTCAAAGGTGATCCGCTCGCGCAGGCCGTCCTGCAAATAAAAAAAGTTGATCTCCCGCGGGTTTACCTGGATGTGTACGCCCCGTTGAACCAATTTTTCGTTCGTCGCACTGATGTTTTTAAAGCTGTTTTGGCCTGTAATATCGCGTTCGATTATCTGGGAAAATTCCCGCTTGAACCGGTGATCGTCCGCGTCGATAATAATCAGCCCATATTGGCCAAACAGCGCATTCACCAAATACCGGGTAGCATCGGCCAGTTTATCAAAGCCGGCATACGCTTTCTCAACGATCTCGGCCAGCTCGTTGGCGTGCCGTTCAATGCCCAAAGCGCCTTTGTATTGGTTCAGCGCCTGGCGCATGGACTCAGGGTCGATGCGGCCGGTGGCGCCCTGCGCTTCGTACCACCAGTGCACTTTTTTACCGCCGATATTGGTATAGTTGATCTCGGCAAAATCATGATCTTCCGAGGCCATCCAGTAAACAGGTACAAAGTTTTTGTCGGGAAATTCTGCCTTAAGCTGGCTTGCCAGTTTGATTGCGGTTACGATCTTATAAATAAAATACAGCGGCCCGGCAAAAATATTTAGCTGATGACCGGTTGTAACGGTATAGGTGTTTTCTTTCTTTAGCAACCCGATGTTTTCAATTGCCGGTTGGGACTTTTGGTCCGAAAGCAAGCCGGTCTTCTCATACTGGGCCGTAAGTATTTCCGCAAGCAATCGGCGGTCGGCAACAACTTTTTTCGTTTTTAAAAATTCGGCAAAGCCGCTTAGATCGGGACGATGACAATAAAATGGGCGAAGTGCTGGAGCGTCCTCCAAATAGTCAATAACCGTTTGCGAAAAGTAACCGGTGTCTTTGTAGTTTATACAGGCTGCGTCCATGGATTTCGGATGTCGGAATTTCGATTTCGGATTTAACTATTGTTAGATGAAACCGTTCACCGAATGTTAACAACGAGGCCGAATTTAGATTTTTAAATTTCTAAAAGAAAAAAGGGGCAGCTAAAAACGTTTTATTTTACAATATGACCATAATAAACGGCATGCATAATAGTTTATCTGCCTAGCTTTTGGGTGATGATTTCTCCTTTTGCATTTATTGAAATACGAAAACGGCCTGCCGCTATAATCGTTGAAGGAACAGAACCATCGCCATCGTCAGCTTCCTGTTCAAAGTCGAACAGGTTAATATTAAAATTCTTATCAATATAAAAATACCGGGTATGGTCGCTTCCGTCCCTGAAGGTGTCAAAATAAATCACTATCGCCTGTGCTTCTTTCGTGGCAGGGTTGTACAGAATGAGATAGCCAAACCAATCGTTGATCAGGCACCAATCACAATTTTTTTGTACCGATCTGCTATATCGACTGTGTGCCGGATCCTGGTTAGCACACCAGTAATAGCATTGATAGTTTCTTATGTTGGGCAACCTGTACCTGTAGCCCGGTAACCTTAAAAAATTTCCAAAAGGCTTGCCGTCGCTGCAGGTAACGGTATCGACGGAGGAAATACCAATGCAGGTGAGCTTTTTTATTTCGGGCAAGTGGTATATCCTTGTGCTGCTCTCTGAAACTTTTGGAATTCGGTTCTGGCGGGAGTTAGGATAGATAAGTTTTTCGTAAAAAAAACCTGCCTTGTAAATATGCCTTAAGTTTATTTTCGGTCCAAACGGCAGGGGAGTAACGGGTGCGATTGCTTTCTTAAAATGAGCGGTATCAGTTGCCAAATGTCGGGAACCGGAAAAATCGCGTTGATATACATTCGGTACGCGACTGAAAATGACCGTAGAAAACAAAAAAATGAGGACGGTAACGATTTTCACAATTGCAGGTGTATTTATCCGCTAATATCGAATAAACGAACGCTATTTTATAATATGACCATAAAGGTCGAAGTCTTCGGCATTGTCGATCATTACGTTAACAAAGCTGCCAATGGTGGCGTAGTCTTTTTTGGCGTCGATCAAAACTTCGTTATCCACTTCGGGTGAGTCAAATTCTGTACGGCCAACGAAATAGTTACCATCCTTCTTATCTGCCAAAACTTTATAGGTATTGCCGATCTTTTCCTGGTTTTTGTCAAATGAGATGCCCTGCTGTAATTCCATGATGGCATCGGCGCGATCCTGCTTAGTCTCTTCGGGCACATCGTCGATCAGCGAGTAAGCATGCGTTTTTTCTTCATGCGAATAAGTAAAACAGCCCAAACGGTCGAAACGGGTTTCCTCCACCCATTGCTGCATTTCTTCAAAATCTTGCTCCGTTTCGCCGGGGTAGCCGGTGATGAGCGTGGTGCGCAAGGCAAGATCAGGTACTTTATCGCGAATGGCATTGACCAGGTCGATCGTTTTTTGTTTGGTGATGCCGCGGCGCATGGATTTCAGCATGTTATCGCTGATATGCTGCAACGGCATATCCAGGTAATTACAGATGTTAGCCCGTTCGTTCATTACGTCCAATATCTCTATTGGGAAACCGGAAGGATAAGCATACTGGAGCCTGATCCATTCAATGCCTTCCACATCGGACAAATTGCGTAATAATTCATCCAAATTACGCTTACCATAAAGGTCGAGGCCATAATACGTCAAATCCTGGGCGATAAGTATCAGTTCTTTGGTGCCGTTTTTAGCCAGGTTTTGGGCATCCTTCACCAGTTTTTCTATAGGCTGCGATAAATGCTTCCCCCGCATCAGCGGGATGGCGCAAAACGAGCAGGGGCGATTACAGCCTTCGGCAATTTTAAAATAAGCAAAATGGCTTGGGGTGGTTAACAATCGCTCGCCAATCAACTCGTGCTTGTAATCGGCGCCAACGGATGTTAACAGGTTTTGCAGGTCATTGGTGCCAAACCAGGCATCCACGTTGCCGATCTCCGCTTCCAGTTCGGGTTTATATCTTTCGGACAAGCAGCCGGTAACAATCACTTTGCCTACTTTGCCTTGTTCTTTTAATTCGCTGTATTGTAAAATAGTGTCGATGGATTCCTGCTTGGCATTGTCAATAAAGCCGCAGGTGTTGATGACAATGATATCATCGCTGGCTAATTTATCGGCCTCATGCACCACATTAAATTGGTTGCCCTTGAGCTGACCCATTAATATTTCGGAGTCGTAGATGTTTTTGGAGCAACCCAAAGTCACCACGTTTATACGTTGTTTTGATTTCACCGATTTTTGATTTGATTTCACCGATTGAGCTACTTTTAAATTGTTAGTCGTTTTACTTCGCAGCTTGGATTGCCAAAATTTATAAGTAAACCGGTTTTAATATTACTCGCCTTTAGATATGATAACAACTGCGTTTGAAAGAGTTTTGGCAGAAATCCAGTTACCGCTTTTAGTTCAACTATGACCGTGTTTTCAATGAACAAGTCGCACTTGAAGGTTCCAGCAAACTGATCTTTAAAGTACACCTTAAATTCCTTTTCAGCTACAAAACTAAAGTTCTCAATTCTGAGCTGATGCTGTAAGGCTTTTGAATAAATTTTTTCGTTAAACCCCGGCCCCAATGAACGATGCACTTCAAAACAACAACCAATGATTTTCTCGGTGAGTGGATCGTGTTTGAATTCAGCCATTTTTAATCGGTGTAATCAAAAAATAATCGGTGAAATCAAACTTTAAAAAGTGAGTTAACAAACGCCTGCCTGTCAAATAACTGCAGATCATCCTTCCCTTCACCTACGCCGATATACTTTACCGGTATTTTAAATTGATCGGAAATTCCTATCACCACACCACCTTTTGCAGTACCATCCAATTTGGTTAACGCCAATGCATTTACCGCCGTTGCTTCGGTGAACTGCTTGCACTGCTCAATTGCATTTTGGCCGGTTGACGCATCAAGTACAAGCAATATCTCGTGCGGCGCATTGGGCACCACCTTTTGCATCACGTTTTTGATCTTGGTGAGTTCGTTCATCAGGCCAACCTTATTGTGCAGTCGGCCGGCGGTATCAATAATGGCTACGTCATCGCCATTGGCAACGGCCGAACGCAGCGTATCATAAGCTACTGATGCCGGGTCGGAGCCCATATCCTGGGCAACAACCCGTACGCCTACTCTTTCGCCCCAAAGCTGTATCTGTCCAACTGCTGCTGCGCGGAAGGTATCTGCGGCACCGATCACTACTTTATTACCGGCTTCTTTTAGTTTGTGGGCCAGCTTCCCGATGGTGGTAGTTTTCCCCACGCCGTTTACCCCAACCACCATAATCACATAGGGTTTATGGTTGCCATATTCGAAACTCGAAAAATCGTTACTGTTATTTTCGGCCAGGAGTTGCTGAATTTCGTCTTTGAGCAGGGTATTCAGCTCGGAGGTACCCACATATTTGTCGCGGGCAACACGGGCCTGTATGCGTTCGATGATCTTCAGCGTGGTTTTTACGCCCACATCCGAGGTTACCAAAACTTCTTCCAGGTCGTCCAGCACATCATCGTCAACGGTTGATTTACCGGCGACAACTTTGGTGATCTTTGAAAAAAAGCTATCCTTGGTTTTCTCCAAACCGGTATCCAGCGCTTCCTGCTCCTGCGGCGTGCTTTCCTTCTTTTTGAAAAAATCGAATAAACCCATGGCCTCACCTAAATCCTCTCCAAAGGAGAGGACTTTTTTTTGTTTTATAATTTAAATGTGCCTCTTTTCCTCCCTCTCCTTTGGAGAGGGCCGGGGTGAGGCTTTAATAAAAAAAGCCTTCCCGTCGAAACAAGATGGCTTTATATGTCATTGTTATGAAAACCTTCGGTACTATTTGCCGGCGATAGCATCTTTGATGTTATCGTTAGGCACGATCTGCTCTTTAAAAGAGTAAGCGCCGGTACGCGGCGACTTAACCATGGTAATCACTTTCGAGTAATCCTTGCCTTTGCTTGTCTTCAGTGTTGCAACTACTTTCTTTGCCATCGTCTTTCTTAATTAGTGATTTAGTGAGTTAGTGAATTAGTGATTGGGCGCCTGCTTTTAACTTAGTCAACCTAATCAACTCAATCAACCAATCAACTTATTTTATTTCCTTATGAACAGTTACCTTGCGTAATACCGGGTTGAATTTTTTCAACTCAAGCCTTTCGGTGGTGTTCTTTTTGTTTTTAGTGGTAATGTAACGCGACATGCCCGGCATACCGCTTGTTTTATGCTCGGTGCACTCTAATATTACCTGTACCCTGTTGCCTTTCTTAGCCATCTTTTTAATTATTGAGTTAGCGAATTAGTGAATTAGTGATTGTTGATTCGACTTTTTAACCTATTCAACTTAATCAACTTAATTCAACCCAATCAACTATTAAATATATCCCTTTTTTACAAACTTATTGATGCAGGCCGAAATACCATTTTTGCTGATGGTTTTTACCGCCGAAGTGGAAACCTTTAAGGTGATCCATTTATCTTCTTCAGGAATATAAAACTTCTTAAGCTTTAAATTAGGATGAAAACGGCGTTTGGTTTTAACGTTTGAGTTAGAAACGTTATTGCCAACCAAAGATCCTTTTCCTGTTAGATCGCAAATTCTTGACATGACAAATCTTTTTAATTCTTTTCCATTTCCGAAAAGAGTTTGCAAATATCAGGATTTTATGTGGAAAAGGCAATAGTGGGTTGAAAAATATTTTTTGGGGAAGTTTGTAGAGACGCAATATTTTGCGTCTCGGACCCAAATTTAGAAAATTAGGAGGGTGTCTTATATAGGGTTAATGCATACCACATTAGGAAATACACTAAACATTTATCTCCGAGACGCAAAATATTGCGTCTCTACAGCCGGAAATGCAGCGACAAATAAAATCTAAAACTCTTTGTTGGTAAACGGAAATTTGACGAGTACAATTTCGCCTAACTGGTAATTGGCCATAATTACAGATTATCATAAACCGAATCTGTATCATCGTAGCCGTTTAAAAACTGGGCGCTTGCCAAATTTTTAAATGCAGTTTCTTCGTCTTTTTCAAGGTCGTCAATCAACACAATAACCCGCACATGTTTATCTTTTGATAAGGACAATTCCAACTGGAAATTTTCAGGGATATTAATCGTGTTATCCGATAACTCCGCTTCAAATTCTACTGCTTTCATTTGCTTTGTACTTATCACAAATTTACTTTTATATTTTTAGGAATGCAAGTTGATATGGGCAATCGGTAAATCGAAGTGGTCGTTGACCCATTAGATGAAGACTCGGCTGCTTTCTACAATAAATTTTGGATTTATTCTGTTGCCCGACAGTGGAAAGATGTTCCGCCAATAGCGGATGTGGAGTTGTTGGGGTTGTG
>DASRTD010000269.1:0-41904 GCA_035656115.1 Mucilaginibacter sp. | reverse complement strand
CGATATGCAAAATGATAAGCCGGAAATTGTATTTGACATCGACCGTGAACGGGCAAACCGGGAAGGGATTAACACCAGCCAGATTAACCAGGCATTGTTTACTTCGGTATATGGTTACAAGGCGTCCGACTTTAGAAACACTACCGAAGATAACTACGAGATTGATGTGCGGGCAAAGGAGGACCAGCGCAACAACATCGATGCGCTCCGTAATTTGAAAATCACGTATCGCGACCTTGCAACCGGGGGGGCAATAAGGCAGGTGCCTATATCAGCGTTTACTGATATCAGATATACCAACACATACGTAAACATAAAACACAAGCAGCAGCGCAGGGTAATTTCTTTGATCTCCAATGTAATTCAACCGGCGTTTAATCCCAATGAGGTAGTTGCCAGCATATCCCAGGCGATCAACAACTTTAAAGCTCCGGATGGTGTTTCCATCCGAATGGGCGGCGGCCAGGAAGACCAGGCAGAAGCGTCCCAATTTTTGGGTACCGCGCTGCTGATATCCTTTGGTTTGATATTGATCATCCTGATGATGCAGTTCAATTCGATAGGTAAAACGCTGATCATCTTAACCGAAATATTTTTCAGCATCATTGGGGTATTCCTGGGATTAAGCTTATTCAACATGACTTTTTGTATCGTAATGACGGGTATAGGTATCATCGCACTGGCAGGCGTTGTCGTCCGGAATGGTATCTTATTAGTTGAATTTACGGACATGCTGATTGAGCAGGGTGTGGGTCTGCATGACGCCGTGGTGGAAGCTGCGCGCACCAGGATGACGCCGGTATTGTTAACGGCAACAGCAGCTATATTGGGTTTAATACCACTGGCATTGGGCTTCAATATTGATTTTGCAGGTTTGTTTACCTCGTTTAAACCGCATATTTATTTCGGCGGCGATAACAATGCGTTCTGGGGCCCTCTATCGTGGACAATGATCTTTGGTTTGGGTTTTGCGACCGTCATTACACTGATTTTAGTGCCTTGTATGTATATCATCAGGGTTAGGATGAAAGATGCACTTTCCGGAAAAAACAAAAAGGTTAAAGCAGTTCGACTGGAAGAAGCTGTGGTGTAAAAGAGAATTTTCGAAAGCATTAGTTAAGGCCCCGGTGAAAACCGGGGCCTTTTTGTTTGCAATTTTTGTATGTAACAACATTATTGTGGTTTTTAAGCACGGTTGTTTATAAAATTTGATAAATTTGTTAGAAAAGTCAGTATGACATTTAACCAATTATATATTTCATCTTCTATCATTACCGCCGATGGTTGCCGTAGCTGATCTCCAGGACATCAAGAAAGAAAAAATTTTAGAGGCCGCATACAACAGGTTTCTCCACTATGGCTATTCCAAAACAACCATGAACGAAATAGCCGGCGACCTCTCTATGTCAAAGGCGCTGTTGTATTATTATTTTCCGGACAAAAGCCAGCTATACATCGATGTGATGCGAAAGGTTGGCAACGAATACTTAAACCTTTACGCCGAAAAAGAGCATACTTTTTGCAACTTAAAAGAGGCGTTTGAATTCCAGATCAATACGCAGCATGAGTTTATGCTGAAAAACTATAATTTATTTGACTTTTTCAGATTGAATGAGCAGAATTTGCCGGATGCGATATGGGAAATAGCAGAACATGTACACGAGGGCGAAAAAAAGATATTGATCAATGCAATAGCTGCCGACACGCCAAAATGTAACATAAAACCCATGGGCAACGTGGGCGACCTGGTCGACCTGCTGCTGGATGCCTTGCACGGTGTAAGCGTAACCGCAAAGTCGCACAAAAAAACGATGTTTCCGGTAAAGGAAGATCTTGAAGAAATTCGCAAAAAGCGTTTGTTGCTTAGTGAGATTTTTATCAGGGGCCTAACCAAATAAGCATTTGATCCTTAGAAATTTAAAACTGTCACCTTGCAGTAAAAATACAGCCATTTTACCTTTCCTCCCTATAATAATTGGTAAATTTGACTTGATAATTTAATAAGTCAATAATTAACATTTCCATATTAGTTATTTATCGTACTTCTGAATTAGAGGTGATTGTTTTAGAGTGATTGGAGCGGGACGGATTTAATTCGTCCCGCTTTTTTGTTTCAATTAGTAGAAATCATAGCAACGCCTTGCGCCCTCAAATTTTTGATAAGTGTCCGTTCTTGACGGGATAGTGGTTTCGTAACCGATACTGCCTTCTGTTGTGCCGCTTGTATTGCTGTAATTTAAGCTGGAAACCGGCACGTCATGACTGAAGCCAAGTCTAACTTTTTCCCCGCCATCTTTATTAATAAAAATGTCGAATATAAGCGACACGACCACGGCACTGGGTCCGCCGCCGGCGCCTCCGCTGCGGTACCATAGTCCTGCGTTTATATTGGGGCGCTTATATTGAAAGCCGATGCTGTATGACTGAGATACTGATTGTTTATAAAATACTACTGATGGAATAATATAAGATTTGTCGTACTGATCGTTATTGTCGTTTGGGGCGAGGTCGAACCGGTAACTGCCGTGAAAGGTAAAACGCATCGGCAATTTGGCCGGGGTGCCTGTAAACGATTCATTTGGCTCATTCAGATGCATCAAAGCGCCGCCTATATCAAATTCGCCGGCCACAAGATTGATACCGGCCCCCGAATCAAAGAAAAACTTATTGCTTAATGCGGGTAATTCCGCGGCCGTTGTTGAACCCGGAATATAACCGAGACGGGGATCGATTTGGTCACCAAAAACAAGGTTTCCCCAATCAACGCTATTATTGGTTATTCCGGCCTGCAACCCGAATGAGAGCACGAGATCTTGTGAACCGACGCTATAGGCATATGTGCCTGAAATGTTGTTTGTCGTCAAAAAGGCAGTCCCCTCGCTGCTCCGGGTAAGCAATAAACCAACACCGCCGCCGAATTTTGGGATATTGTAGTCGACAGAGGCGGAAAGATAATTGAAGCTGCCCGGTACGGACGTAAATTGATTCCTGTAAATCAGGTTCATTCGCAAATCTCCCTCAAACTGGCCGGTAAGTGCGGGATTCAGATAAATTGGCGAATTGAAAAACTGCGAATACATATGATCCTGCGCAAAACAGCTTAAGCCGGCAAGCGCAAAAGTCAAACATAAAATTCCCAGTTTTCCCCGTCTCATTTACTATCGGATTAAATGAATAGTGCCCACTCTTTTAGGCAGCGAATTTTTAATAACATTTCCCTTCCATTCCGTGCCGTTTATAAATGTTGCCGATGCTTGCCAGATGTATACGCCCTGCGGCACCGGTTTACCGTTAAAAGTGCCATCCCAGCCTTCAACCGGCACGCCTTTTTCATCAAGTTTGGTCGTTTCCCATATTAGCTGCGAAAAATTGTTAAATATTTGCAGCTGCCACTGCTTTATACCTGAACCCTTGGCCATAAACGTCTTTAATTCGGTGGTCCCGCCATCAGGCTCAAAAGCATTCGGCAAAAATAGTTGACCTGGTACACCCGTTATCCGCACATAGTGCGAAATAGTGCTGTCGCAACCGGTGCTATTTGCCGTTGTTAGGGTAACCTTATATAAACCGGTGTCAGGAAAGACATGCTCGGGGTCTTCGCTCGTTGACATCTGGCTTTTGTCACCAAAGTCCCAAAGCCACTTTACCGGCCCATTTGTTGTTTGATCTAAAAACGAAAAGCTGTAATTGGGTATGCTGGTAATGCTGTCGGGCTTTTCGGAAAACGCGGCATCGGGTGGAGTAGTAACCGTTATATAAGCTTTTTTTGATATTGCATTAATACAATTTGTTACCGGGTTGGTTGCCGTCAACGTAACGGTAAACGGCGATCCTTTTGTAAAGTAGGTATGAGGCCCCGGGCTATACCCTGATGCATGGCTGCCATCCCCAAAATCCCAGTCGTATATCAATGAAGTTGCGTGGATGGTTGGATCGTCCGGGGTTTGGTTGGTAAAAGTAACTGTTAGCGTTTTACAGCCAACCATAGTATCGGCGGTAAACTGCGGCTGCGGAACGGTATACACATCGACCTCTGAAGGTGGCGATTCAAGATTTGTACAACTGTTTACAGTGGTTATGGTTACATAGTAAATGCCTGGCATATCAAATGTATAAGGCAGGGGCGCAGTGCCGCCCGGGCGTATATCGACCACGGTATGATTTGAATCGTAAATAGTGTATTTGTAGCTGTCGCCACCGGTAGAGTTATTGACAAAAGTTGTATTGAGCGGTGCGCAGCCTTTATTGGCCCCATTTTCAATAAACATTTGAGCAACTACATTTGAGGGGGATGTGGTTATGGGGATAACGGCGCTTTGCCCGGTATTTCCGCAATAGCCGGTAGCCACCATATAAAGGTTATATTGCGTAGTGCTAATTGTTGTAATAGCCGGGAATGTAACCTGGCTTTTATCGGTTTTAAATACAGAATCAACCAATGTCGGACCGTTGTATAGATAGTAAGTGTAACTTTTGTTGTTTCCCGGCGAAAGGTTTTGCACTGACAGCGTAAATGGTGCGCAGCCGATAATTTGACTTGGCGCAATATAGGCGACCGGAGTTTGTGGCCTAACCGTAATTTTTAATGTAAATGGCGGTCTTTGATTACAGTTATTTACGACAAAGAGCGAGACAGTATAGGTGGTATCCTTGCCATCGGCACGTGCATTAAAAAGGTGCGATGGGCTCACATCTGTTGAGTCGATAATTCCATCGCCAAATTCCCACAAAAAATGAACGCCTGTTAAAACGGTTGAGGTATTGGCGAAATTTACAGTTAAGTTGCCGCAACCATCAGATTTATCGGCCTTAAAGCCGGCAATCACATCGTTTGCAACATGAATTTTTACCGAGTCACTGTTATCCGAGCAGGGCGGCTGTCCCTTTATGGTCCACAAAAAAGTATAGTCATTCCCCGGGATCAAACCTGTAACCTGTGTCTGTGCGCTGCCCGCTGATGAAAAAACTGCTGCCGGGCCTGCCGTCTGCGTCCATATTCCGGTAAAAGGGGCGGGGTTATTACCCTGCAACGCAGCAGAAGTTGCGCCGCATAAATTTTGATTGCCGCCGGCAATTGCCTGTATGGCCGGCTGGTTTACGGTAATGGCAGTAACGGTGGAATACTGGATGCTGCAGAGACTATTTTGCACTACCGCCCTGTATTGTGTAGTTGTGCCCAGGTTATTATATTGCTCGGACGTAGTGTTATTTGGGATCAGGTTCGGGGCGGTGGTAAAGTTGTCGGTGGACGACTCCCATCTCAATACCGAACCCACCTGGCCGGTCAGCGTGATCGTGCCGTTATTGCCCGTTGAACAAACGGTCGCGCCTCCGCTCGTCGTTCCGCCGACAGTGGGAACGTCATCGATGATAGCCACTGTGCTTGAATTTGGGGGGCAGGGGGCAGGCGGCGTTATCGTCCAGGTGAATGTATAGGTATTCCCGGGTACCAGGCCCAGTGCCGTGGCATTTGATTTGGTGGCATCGTCAAAATGAGGGCCCGCCGGCGAAACCGTCCAAAGCCCTGTTCCGGGCAAAGGACTGTTGCCGCCAAGCGTATAGCTGGTAACATTACACACTTCGTTATTGGCGCCCGCATTTGACACGATGGGTAGCGGTTCAACCGTTATGACAATTGTGGCGGGAGGCCCCGGGCAACCGCCGTTAAATGGGGTAATGATATACTTAACCGTTCCTGAAGCTCCGCCATTATTGATTAAGACATCATTAATGGCAGTTGTATTAATCGCTGTGGATTGCTGGCTATTACCCGTGATGCTGCCGGTTGTGGTACTCGTCCACGCATAGGCTGTGCCTGCAATAGTGGAGTTGAGGTTGGTGGTTGCAGTGTTGCCGCTGCAAATGTTCGTGTTTGCCGCGGTAGCGGCAATTCCCGGCAAAGGTTTCACCGTTACAGCCAGCTTAAACGGAACGCCCGGGCAGCCGTTTGCCTGTGGGGTGATGGTATAAGTTACTACGGCATCACTGGTGGTGCTGTTTTTCAGTACATCAGCGATCATTGGCCCGCTTCCGTTTTTAAATCCGTTGGCGATGCCCGACGTAAGCGCCGCCGTCCAGCTGAAGGTGCTGCCCGGTGCTGTTGAGCTGATGGCATAGTTTAGCGAATTAGCTGAACATCCTTGTGCGGCAGCCGGGCTGGTAATAGTATTTACAGGGAAAATCTGAATCGTCACGCTTTGTTGTATATCGGCGCACTGACCGGAAAGGTTGGTTTTAACGTCGAGCGTTAGGGTCGCGCTGCCAGCGTTTATTTCACCAGCGGTTGGCGTATAAGTGGTTGTGAGCGAGTTGGCTGGTGAAAACCCGGAGGCTACACCGCTGCTCAACCATTGATAGGAATTGTACACGCCGGTGATGGTGCCTGTTAAATTGACGGTATTCCCAGGGCAAATGCTGGTTGCCGAAGGTTTTACCGTTAACACCGGCACCCGCTGAAAAGTGAGGTTTTGCGACTTAGTTAACGTGCCGCATCTGTCCTGTACAGTAACACTCACTTTGTAGGCGGCATAGCCCGTAAATGTTAATTGCGGATACTGGCTGTTAGCCGTTGTGCCGTTGGTAAAGCTATAAGGGCCGCCCGAGACTGCCCAGGTATAAGTATTCACCTGGGGCTGTGCAGGACCCGAGATGGAGGTCTGTGTTAGACCGCCGCCCGGGTCAAAGGAAAATGTTTGATTGGTTCCGCATATGGTAACGTCAGGCGATAAACTTATTTGCGTTGGCGAATCAACGACGATGGTTTGCGCAGCGGTGGTAATTGTACCGCAGCTGGCTGTAGTAATTCCCAATGATATTTGGTATGAACCAGCTGCAGCAAAAACAAATTGAGGCTGGGCACTGTTCGCATTGGTTCCGTTTGCATAACCCACATTGGCAGGTCCGGTTACGGTCCATATGTATCTATTCTGGGCATTGCAGTTTGCATCAATAACCGATTGATTTGTTGGCACGACGGTAAGCGGTGCACATCCGCCCGTAACAGGTAAGGTAAACTTCGGTTGCGGCGGGTTTTGGATACAAATAGTTTGCGTGGTATCCGTCGGGGTACACGTTTGTGTAAGCGGGTTATCGAAATGAAGCGTAACGGAATGACTGCCGGGAGTAGCAAAGGTGTAAACAAAATTCTGGTTAACGGCATAGCGCCTGGCTACAACAGTTCCGTCCACCATCCAGTCGTACCGGGCATTCGGATTTTGACATCCGAATGCTGCGCTATTCTGGTCCTGTCCCGGGTTTGAAGTATTAATAAATGTTACCTGATTGTTGGTACAGGCAGCGGCTGGCGCGGTAAAGCTGTTTTTCGGCGGCGAAAACACATTCGCGTAACTCGTAACCGGCGTGCCTACAGTTACGCCGCCACAATATACGCTTGATAACAAGATGTCCACCTCAAACGAACTAGGCTGGCCATTCGGGTTGTTTCCGCATGATGATTTTGTGTAAGTATGACTTATTGCAAAGTTGCCATTTATAATATCGCATAGCGTTAATATGGAGGAGTTAGAATCTCCCCATTTAATGGTATAAATCAGGCCTGGAAAATTATTTACTATTTTGGTATTATCTACTCCGTAGGTCAGGCTTCCGGTGCCGCTACCGTTCAAGCAAATGGTGCTGGGTCCGTTTACCTCAAAACTGGTATTTACGACGTTATTGACAAGAAAATAAGAGGCGGTGCCAACAATGCCGTTATTGGTCGCCTTTACAAAAACTGTATAGTGCGCAGCCTTTGCAGTAAAGTTGGTGCCGGCCGCGGTCGGGGTGATCGTTCCTTCCGACTGCTGCGTTAATTCATTAAAAAAAGAAGCGGTAACCGTTGAACCGGCTGTTGATGCATCGGCGAAATTATACGCAGTATTATTTGTGCCGCTGCAAGTTCCGAATACTTCCGGGTACGCGTTGTTAATGAGGTTTGAAGCAACAGCCGCCGTGACCCCCGTGCCGGCTTTTATCGAAAATGGCGCCGAAATGGTACTTACAATAGTGGGGTTGGAAGACACTACCTTCACCACGTAGCCCGCACCCGACGGTGTCCCCGCCGGAATTTTGCCGTTTACAAACGTTGCATAGAAATTTGAAAAAGTCCCGATAAGCGTCTGTGGCGCAAAGGTTCCCGACGAATTAGACAAATAAAGACTATAAGTGGTTTTAGTGGTTACACATTGGCCGCTAACCACAATCGGAACGCTAATTGACGAGCCGGGCGCATATGGACCGGGATCAACAGTTCCTACGGTAATTGTTTGGGCAAAAATCTGCCCGCAAACAAGTAATGTAAAAGCTATAGATAGAAATAAACTTTTAGTAAATTTTTTACCCATTCTAAACGCAATTTGCGCGCCGCACCGCGGTTAATCTAAAACTTACCTCACTAAATCAATAGAATAGCTTCATATAAAACAGCTATTTCCATTGTGTTTTCCGTCCATTTATACGGATACTTGGTGATCGCAGTTGCGAAGGGGCACTAAAAATTCCCCTTAACCGGAAAAATAAGAGAGAATACACCGGTAAAAGCTATCCGAAAAACAGGTAAGAAATAAAAATCGCGGCGATAATACCAGCCAGGTCGGCGAAAAGCCCTGCGGGAATAGCATAACGTGATTTTTTTATGCCAACAGAACCAAAATACAGCGCTACAATATAAAAAGTAGTATCAGATGAGCCATTAAAAACGCAGGCAAGCCTACCGGCAAATTTATCAGGGGTAAAGGTTTGCATTATGTTGATCATCATCCCTTTTGAACCCGAGCCGCTTAACGGTTTAAGGTAGGCAACGGGCATCGCATCAACAAACCGGGTGTCTAGATTCAATCGAACGCAAACCCACCGCAAGCCGTCGTTGAGGTAGTCTAGGGCGCCGCAAGCGCGAAAAACAGCAATGCCAACCAACATAGCAACCAGGTAAGGAATAATTTTGACGGATGTTTCAAAGCCCTTTTTCGCGCCATCAATAAAGGCTTCAAATACATTTACTTTCTTATAAAGCGCACCAATTATAAATACCACCGGGACGAGGTATAAAAGCAGGTTGCTCGCAATTTTAGAGACCAAACTTATCTGGCCTTTAGTTAGGTAATGTGTAAAGCACCAAACCATTATCACAATAAACAAGGTGATACTGCCAAGCCACAAAATAATGACCCTATCGAACAAGTTGATCTTTTGTTTGATGGCCACCAGCAGCATACCGGCAAGCGCAGACACGAAAGTAGCTATAATACAAGGTATTAGAATATCCGTTGGGTCCTTGGCATGAAGAATGGCCCGTTGGGCGATAATAGTAACAGGGAGCAATTGCAGACCCGAAGTTAGCAATACCAGGTACATGATCTGCGCGTTGGAAGCAGTTTCTTTGTCGGTGTTCAGCTCCTGCATGCTGTCCATCGCCTTTAAGCCAAGCGGCGTGGCTGCGTTATCGAGCCCAAGCAGGTTTGCCGAAAAGCTCATCAAAACCTGGCCGGTGCAGGGGTGATTTTTTGGGATTCCCGGAAATAGGCGGCTAAAAAAAGGCCCCACGATGCGCGACAAGAAATTAATTGCCCCGGCCTTTTCCCCGATGTTCATTATTCCCAGCCAAAGGGCCATGTTCCCGGCCAGCGGCAAGGCAATATCCATAACCGAGGATTTGGAAGATGCAAACATCTGGTTTACCAGGTTGGCAAACATATCGGTATCGCCGAAAAATATCAGGCGGATAAGCGCGACAACAAATGCGATTAAAAAAAATGCTATCCAGATATAATTGAGGGCCATAACACGGTATTTATGGCTTTGAAGATAAAGTTTTTTGATTATTAATGAAGAATAAGGATATTTAAACGTGACTTTCGGATGCTTAAATTTTGTATTTGATCGCCGCTATATTTTGATAAACGGATGGAAGAAACGATAAATCAGCTGCGTTTGATAACCGGAGACGTCTCAAACATCGCGCTCGCGCTAATAGATTGGGAAGGCAAACCAGCCGCGGAAAAATGGTCAAAAAAAGAAATACTGGGGCACCTGGTCGATAGCGCGCAAATAAACCTTCAGCGATTTGTGCGCTGTACCTATCAGGAAAACTTTAAGTTGGTTTATGAACAGGACGAGTGGGTAAAGGCCGGGCGTTACCAGGAGGCAGACATAGTAGAAATTTTAGCATTGTGGCGGCTGCTTAACCAGCAGATCATTCGAGTGCTGGCTAACTATCCCGAGCGGCGGTTGCAGGCAGAATGCGATAACAGCAGGGCGGGTCAAAGCCTGCACACGGTAGAGTGGCTGGCACAGGATTATGTTGTACACCTTAAACATCATTTAAATCAAATTTATGGATCCCCTAGTTGAGACCTGGCAAATCAACAACCGCATAAACCTCTACCTGCTTGACGCGATTACAGAGGAAGCACTAGCCGCCCAATCTGCCTCGAAGGGCCGCACGGTGGGGCAGCAATTCGGCCACTTGCATAGCGTCAGAATGATGTGGCTGAAGGTGGCCACCCCGGCATTACTTGAAGGTCTGCCGAAAGTTGAAAAGGATAATATCACAAAGGCTGTTTTAAACGAAGCATTAAAACGTAGTGAAAATGCTATTTCGCAATTACTTGAAATGGCCATTCCGACAGGTAAAATAAAAGGATTTAAACCTCATGCGACAGCGTTTCTTGGTTACCTTATCTCGCACGAATCGCACCATAGGGGGCAAATTATGCTGGCGCTAAAACAGTCGGGCCACATGGTGGATCAAAAGGTCCAATACGGTCTTTGGGAATGGGGGGTGAGATAATGGCACAAACAACAGGCTATTCGGGAACGCCGCTGGCAAAAAAACTCGGCATAAAAACGGGCTTTCATATCAGGCTGATCAACGCCCCGGGATATTATTTCGAACTTTTTACCGACTTGCCGGCACAAATAAATATGGTTGCAGATGAGACAAGCCTCAAAGACTTTATCCACTTTTTTACCAAAAGCGAGCAAGAGTACGTCCAAATATTACCCCGCGTTAAAAACGAAATAAAACCCAATGGGATGATCTGGGTCTCCTGGCCAAAAAAGGCTTCAAAGGTTATTACTGATGTGACTGAGGACTTAGTGCGGACCTATGCCCTTAAAATTGGGCTGGTAGATATAAAAGTGTGCGCCGTTGATGAAATTTGGTCGGGCTTAAAATTAGTTATACCGGTTAAGGACAGGTGATCAGTCGCCGTTCGCTGCCGGCATTGGGGCATTAATCATACGCAGTAATGTTTTTGTCGCCCACGACCTGGATATCGTAGTCCTTTTTTATCGGGCTATAGGGGACTGTATCATTGATTATGATATAAATATTCCCAAGTTCCTTGACGGAATAGGACTGTATACCGGCTGCCGCGGAATCTTTGTTAAGATATTCAGATATGGATTCGCGCAACAGGTTATATTGGCCTATTTCGTCGGTGTCTATCTCAATAAATAATCTTTTCCCGTCCGACCGCATATTGATATTGACATAAGCGCCATCATTCAAAGTCATGGTGTATTCGCGGTTTTTGCTCTTGTTATCTTTTTTAGCAATGATATAGCCCCTGGCAACCAAAAAAGTATCGGCACGCAGCAGGTTGTTATGTAATAAATATTTTATGTCGTCGTACGAAACGAGATTTTTTTGACAAAATCCGGTCGCTGCACACGAAATAAAGATCAAAGTCAAAAAGAAATTTTTCACAGACGTCAAATATTACACCGAAGTTAACTTTTCATTTTGCAAAACCCTTAACTTCGCGCTATCATACTATCAAAATGCCAAAAATAAAACTTTCACGCGTACACGGCGATTTCGGTTTTGAAGCAACCGACGAAAACGGTCATTCCGTAAAAATGGACAGTAGCCCCGAGAGCGGCGGGCAAAACTACGGCTTCAGGCCTATGCATACGCTGCTGGCAGGTTTAGCAGGATGCTCCGCCATCGACGTTATCGCCATTTTAAAAAAGCAACGCCAGGAGGTGAAAGACTATAAAATGGTAGTCAACGGCGAACGTGAAAAGGGAAAAGAACCTTCCCTTTGGCAGCATATCGAGATAGAATTTCACCTGTACGGCGATATCGACGAAGATAAAGCCGCAAAAGCCGTTGAATTGTCGCTCGGCAAATACTGTTCGGTGGCGGCTACCTTAACTAAGGCCGGCGCAAAAATCGCTTCGAAGGTCTTTGTTCATCCTGCTGCAATGGCCTGATACGATAAGGGCTATATTTTATTAGGGATAGGGTCGCTTTACCGCAAAAGATCATCCTTTTCAGTCCCCAAAGCAGTTAGTTTTGATTTTTTCAAAAAACTTACTGATTGCGCAATATTTTGCCGGCGACAATGCCGGAGTGTAAATTTTTCCTGTTATTTTTAGCTGCGGTTAAATGACGGATGAAACCTATCGCTCCCGAGAGCTTCAAGTTCACGCTTTTCTGCTGCCTCAAATTAATTTAAAACCACATGAATTTGAAAAGAGTTTTACTAATGGGCAGTTTCCTTTTAAGCTGTGGTAGACTGATCGCCCAAACGGCCGATTCAACGGCCGATAATGCAGATTATATAAAACCGTTTTCAGATGGCAGCGCATACCGCAGCTGGTCAATAGGGGTTCATGCAGGACTAATGAGCACGTTCAATATTTTTACTTCCAACGACAAACTCGATTTTACGTTGCCTAATGTTCAGTATGGGTATGGGGGATATATAAAGAAACAAGTATTACCCTCGTTCGGCATACAAGGCGACCTGCTGGTTGGCAAATTAAACGGAGACAATGCACAGCCAAATGCAGCCGGTATTTCGCCATACAAAAGTTTCTCTACGCCGATCAATTACGCACTGAGTTTAAGCGCAAACTTTACGCTGGCCAACGTAAACTGGAAGTTTATGAAAAGCAGCATGGATCCCTATATCACATCGGGCGCCGGGATAATGAATTATACACCTACGGTTACGACAGCCGCCGGCGTGGTGCAAAACTTTAAGCCGGGTAATGATGTGCTGAACGAGTTTTATGTTCCGGTGGGTGTGGGGATAAAGTTCCTGGTGGCTACCGGCATTAACCTCGACCTGGGCTACCAGGTGAACTTTGTATACGCCGATAATGTAGATGGCTATAAATATGGCTCGAACAATGATAAATACTCGTACGCACATATCGGCCTCGAGTTTGCTATTGGTAAACGCGCAAAACCGCAGTTGGCCGCCCATAATCCTGTCGCGTCCATGCGGCATGAATATTTAGCTGAAATCGGCCGCGTTGACAGCAAAGTGAGCGCGATGCAAGCCAGTGCAGATTCACAGAAAACAGCGAACGCAGCGCTTCAACTACAGTTAGCCGCAGCAAATGCGATCATCACAAAACTTACAACGGACAGCGATGGCGACGGCGTGCCGGATATGTTTGATAAATGCCCTAATACGCCGGCCGGTACCAAGGTAGATGGCTCGGGCTGCCCGCTGCCGGTTGTAAAACCAGCTGAAACCGTTTATGTTACTGCCGAGGATAAGGGTATAGTAAGTGAAGCGGTTAAAAATCTTGAGTTCAATACCGGAAACGCAATTATCAGCGAAAGCTCTTATCCGAGTTTGGAAACACTGGCAAAGTTATTAGTCGCCAAAAAATATCACCTGAAGCTGTCCGGTTACACTGATGCCACCGGTTCGGCCGACCTTAACCTTGCCCTTTCAAGAGACCGCGCTGAAGCGATTAAAATGTTTTTGGTAAGCAGGGGCGCGGATCCCTTACTTATTGAAACGGCAGGCTACGGCAAGGCGCATCCGATAGCCAGCAATAAAACAAAAGCAGGCCGCGCATTGAACCGCCGGGTGGAGTTTACGTTGTATTGAGATTAGAGATTAGTGACCAGAGATTAGAGACCAGGTGCAATGTGCTTACTTTCTAATCACTAATCTCTATCGCTAAAAAACTCCGCCAGCGCGCCAAAATAGCTTTCGTCCCAGCCTTCTGAAATATCTTCATAAGCCTCGTCAGGAATATTGGTGTGCTTTAGTTCGACAGAAGTTTCGTTTTTATCAGGATGAAGTTTTATGGTGACGATGGATGCATCGGGCTGCCCGTCGAAATACCATTGCTGAATAATCTTTTTATTTTCCTCAAATTCGAGGTTCTTGCCGACTATACTGCCATCCCACATCGAAAACTCCGAACCGGGTTCAACCGGCATTTCTGCCGGTTCGCCAGTCCAGAGTTCGATAGTAAGCGGATTGGTTAAAGCGATATAAACCTCCTCAGGCGTAGCGGGGAGCTGATAGTACTTTTTATATTCTTTCATGTTGTCAGAACACGATTATACGGATTTTTGGGATTAACAGGATTCCTTAAATCCAATTAATCGCATCCACCTATCCAACAGGCAACACGGTCCTGCCGTGAACATCGTTCAGCAAAGTTGCAATCCCGGCATAAATCGCCAGCAAGCCGCATAAAATACCTTCAAAGCCTGCAAGTTTTCCAATACCTGCGTTGCCCGTGCCTTTTTCGATAGCCAGTAAAGCAAACAGGATTACCAGCGTACCAAATACCAGTTGCAGCGCCCTGGTTAATTTTAGTGTTCCAAAAAAAAGGCATAAGGTGAATAACCCCCACAAGGCAAGGTAGGCGGCCATTCCTTTACCCGAAGGCGCGGGTATCCAGCCAAATTTACTCATCAGGATAATGCCGACCAGCGACAGCCAAAAAAGGCCGTAGGATGTAAAAGCAGTAAGACCGAAGATATTGTTCTTTTTCGATTCGATATAACCGGCGATCACCTGGGCAATGCCGCCGTAAAAAATGCCCATAGCCAGTATCACTGAACTCATTTCGGTAACGCCTGCGTTAGCCAGGTTAAGTAATACGGTGGTCATGCCGAAAGCGCATAAACCTAATGGGGCAGGATTGGCAATGCCATCCTTTGCCGGAACGGGTGTAGTTGGGATCATGATTTTAAAAGGTTTTTTTATTGGTTTTCAATGCAATTTAAGCGTTCTGTCAACATCTACCAAATTTTTTAAAAAGCGATAGGTAACTTTACGGCAATCACATCATTATGCACAAATTAGTATTGCTGCGCCATGGCGAAAGTGTTTGGAATGAAGAAAACCGGTTTACCGGCTGGACGGACGTCGATCTTTGCCCAAAAGGCATACAGGAGGCCCGGAACGCGGGCCAAACGCTGAAGCGCAATGGCTATTTCTTTGATATTGGTTTTACCTCAGTGCTAAAAAGGGCCATCAAAACGCTGGATATTGTGCTTGAGGAGATGGATCAGCTCTGGATACCTGTGCAAAAATCATGGCGCCTGAACGAACGTTTTTATGGCGCCCTGCAAGGCCTAAACAAAGATGAGACAGCCGCTAAATATGGCGCCGAGCTGGTATATAAATGGCGCCGCGACCCGCATGAACATCCGCCAGCCATCACCAAAGATGATGATCGTTACCCGGGAAAGGACCCGCGTTACAGCGCATTGACTGAACGTGAATTACCGCTGACGGAAAATCTCAGCGAAACCATGACGCGTGTTTTGCCCTTTTGGAATGAAGCTATCGTGCCGGCGATAAAAAAAAATCAAAGGGTAATTGTCTGCGCGCATGGGAACAGCCTGAGGGCCCTGGTGCAGTATATCGATCATTTAACCGACGAAGAAGTTATTCAACTTGATATTCCGACCGGAACCCCATGTGTTTATGAACTGGATGAAGGGTTGCAGCGAATAAGGCATTATTATTTGCGGTGATGTTGCACCTCGCAGTGCTCGTTAACTCATCGCCTTATTCAACGCTATAATCGCTCCGTCAAAATCCTCTCTCGCCACTAAAAACTGGATATTGACCTTTCGCAGCGCGAAGCCGGCGCTTTTAATGTCGATGCCGCTCTCGGCCAGGGCGGAAGCGGCTTTGGCCAACAGGCCGGGTTGGTCCATATTGGTGCCCAACAGGCAAACCATGGCCATTTTTTCAACGGTTACTTTTTCAAAATGGTCCTCCAGCTCATTAATAAGCTTTTTATTGAAATCCTTTTCCCAAATGACGATGGAGATACTGTTGGCGCTGGTTGCCTTAAACGTGTAACTGATGCCATACTTGGCAAAGAACTGCATGATCTTTAAGTCACTGCCCACGTTGCCTACCATGGAAGGGTCATAAATATCGATCATTAGCAGTTTGTCGGTGCCGGTAATTACTTCAACCCGTTTAGTTTCGCAGATGTATTCCTTAGTGATGAGTGTGCCCGGGTGCTCCGGCTCGAAGGTATTCTTTATGCGAAGGTTAATGCCGTTTATCTCCAAGGGTTTTGATGCTTTTGGATGGATGGCCTCCATACCCACGTCGGCCAGCTGATCGGCCACATCGTAATTGGTATTGCCCACCGGGAAACAATTGTCGATGCCCACCAGTTGAGGGTCCGCCGTGCACAAATGGTATTCCTTGTGGATAATGGCTTCGTCCGGTTCAACCTCAACTGCAATTTTACTAAAGGTAACTTCGGAATACCCCCGGTCAAACTCGCGCATAATACCCTCAGTGCCTTTGGCATACCCGGTTACAATACAAATGGTGTTCTCAAAATCAATCTGCTGCAGGTCCTTTTTGATGCGCTGGTCAATGGTCAACGAACGGTGGTCGTGAAAACCGCTCAAATCCACCAACGTGGCGTTGATCCCCATATTTTGTAAAATATTGCAGAAATCGAACGCTGAATGGCTTTCGCCTATGGAGGCCAATATTTCGCGCGCGGCTTGTAATATCCCCTCTTTGCTTACATATCCAGAAGCGAGGATATTAGCCAGGTTGTCCAGGTAATCCCTTGCATCGTTGATCCTTTTTTCAATGAAGTGATCCGCGTCCGCAATGTCCAGGCCCAGGCGTTCATAACTTTTATTGATCTGCTTCAGCTTTAAAATAAGGCTGTTCAGCGGTTTGTGAAAGTCTTTATAGTTTGCCAGCACATGATAAACGCCCGGTGCGCCAGTCTTTTTGTCTTCGAGCAACAAGTTGGTGACCCCTGAAAATGCCGACACTACAAAGATGCGGTTGTATAATTGTTTTCCGCTTCGCTCAAACAGGATGATGTTTTTTATAACATCACTTAATGCGGTCATGGATGTACCGCCAATTTTTTCTACTGTTAACATACTTAATAATATACGATTTCCGCGTACAACAGGCTTTTTCAGCAATGAAACCCCAGGGTGCAGCTTCTTTGCGCCACCGCTAAAGCTAAGGCGGCACGCGGTCGGACTTTACTGACTTTCGGACTTTCGGACTATTTTTTAACTCCCCTGGTACAATGCCCCTGCTTTTTCAGCAGACAGTTTGATCCCTTTTATCATAGCAGAACTAAATCCATTATGTTCCATCTCATTCAACCCTGCAATCGTACAGCCGCTGGGCGAAGTAACCTTGTCGATCTCTTGCTCAGGATGGGAGGATAGCTGCAATAACAGGTCAGCAGCGCCTTTTGCGGTTTGAGCGGCCATCTTAAGTGCGTCGTGCGCATGAAAACCGATCTCGGTGCCGCCCTGCGAGGCAGCGCGTATGGAGCGCAGAAAGAAGGCGATGCCGCATGCGCACAATGCTGTTGCGGAAGTCATTAACTCTTCGTTGATCTGAATAGTTAAACCGACGGTTTCAAATAATGATTTTACAAAGTTGAGGTTTTTCGGCGTGGCCGTATCGGTCGCGATACAAGTCATGGACTGGCCAATGGCAATGGCGGTATTGGGCATGGCCCGCACCACTTGCACCGGCAAATCAAGTTGTTTGCGAATATCTGCACAGCTTACGCCCGAAACGACCGATATCAGCAGTTGCTTTTCGGGCTTTATCGCCGGCCGTATTTCATCCAATAGTTTATTCAATTGCTGGGGTAGCACCGCCAAAACAACAAAATCGGCTTTTTTTACAGCCTTTAAGTTATTATCGGTGGTAAAGAAGCCCATTTCGTCAAATTTTGCCAGCGCGGCCACATTGCGCCGGGTAAGCGAAATTTGCTGGGGTTTGCATTTGCCTGCCTTTACCAAACCGTTAGCCAGCGAAACGCCGATGTTTCCGCTGCCTAAAATGGCAATATGTTGTTGTGAATTCATAAGTCGCTATTTAAATGTGTTCCAAATGGCAGTTCGGTTGCTAAATTTCCCAGATCGCCTGAATGGCCAATGATCACTTCCTTTACCCCGCAATTGATGGCGGTGAAGGCATTATCAAGTTTTGGCAGCATCCCGCTATGGATTACCTGTCGTTCTTTTAATTCCTCGTAGTAACCGGGTGTAATCTCACCGATCAACGAGTCCTCGTCATTAATATTTTTCAATACCCCTTTTTTCTCAAAGCAATAAATGAGCGTGGTATGATATATTTTCGCCAGGGCCACTGCCAGCGCCGATGCAATGGTATCGGCATTGGTATTTAACAGCTGACCTTCGCCGTCGTGCGTTAACGCGCAAAAAACGGGGGTAAACCCAGCTTCCAACAGACTGGTAATGTTGCGGGGATTGATGGAATGTTCATCCAAATCGCCCACAAAACCGTAGTCGATAGTTTTTACAGGCCGTTTTTTTGCCCGGATAAAATCGCCGTCAGCACCGGTAAGCCCGATGGCGTTGGTACCGAACCGCTGCAATTGGGCCACAATATTTTTGTTGATCAGCCCGCTGTACACCATTGTTACCACCCTGAGCGTTTCAATGTCGGTGATCCGGCGGCCGTCGATCAGCTTTGGCTCGATGCCCAGCGCCTTAGAAAGCTCAGTTGCCACTTTCCCGCCGCCGTGCACCAATATTTTTTTTCCCGGCAGGACAGTGAAGTCTTTTAAAAAGCGATACAGGTTTTCGGAATTATCAATGACATTTCCGCCTATTTTTATAACGTAAAGGTCTTTTTCACCCTTCTTTTCGCCATGCTTTGCCAAATCCTGTCCAATTTAATACATTTTCCGGTACAAAAAAAGGCGTTTTTTTCTAAAAGATATATTTATTAGCCTTTTGGAACCAAAAGTACTAAAATCGGGTAATATTTTGACCACGGTATATGCAAAAATTACTGATTGTTTAAAAAGTGGTCGTGCTTTTGGAAATCATCAGGTGATTTCCAAAAGCAATATTGCAGTGCCGGGAATCAACAAAACTCATGTGACTTTCAAATGTTGAAAATATAACAAGCCTGTGGGTATTGTTTTATGCCGGATTATGTATAATTGAATTTTATAAAACTTATGTTCACCGTATCGCAGGATCAAAAAAATGACAAAAAGCCGCGGGTAGTAATAATAGGAGGCGGTTTTGGCGGGTTGTCTTTGGCTACCGCATTGAAAAAGGCGCCCGCGGAAGTGTTAATGATCGATAAACACAATTATCACACTTTTCAGCCGCTGCTTTACCAGGTTGCGATTGGCGCGATAGCTGCGGATTCAATCGCTTTTCCAATCAGGCGCATATTCATGAAATATAAGAACTTCAGTTTTAACATGGCCGAAGTGGAAAAGATCAATCCCGAGAAAAGCACCATATCGACATCCATCGGCGAAATTCATTATGATTATCTGGTAATAGCCACGGGGTCCAATACCAATTTCTTCGGGAACAAGGAAATCGAACACTTTGCGATGCCGATGAAAAACATCCCGGAGGCATTGAATATTCGCAGCCTGGTGCTGCAAAACCTGGAAACCGCATTGGTGACCACCGATATGCGCGAGAAATTCGCGCTGATGACCTATGTTATAGTAGGGGGCGGGCCGACGGGAGTTGAGCTTTCGGGCGCATTAGCCGAAATGCGGCATTTAATACTGGAAAAAGACTATCACGGGCTAAGTAAATACGATCTGCGCATTTACCTGGTTGAAGGAAAAGACAGGCTGTTGGGGACGATGTCAGAAAAGGCATCGGCAAAGGCAAAGGAGGCTTTAGTAAAAGGCGATGTCACCATTTACAATAGCGCCCACGTGCAAAGCTACGATGGGTTTTACCTGACCATTGACAACGGAAAAACGATAAAAACAAGGAATGTTTTATGGGCTGCAGGCGTAAAGGGCGAAATGCCGGAGGGTATACCGGCGGATAGTATCACCAAAGGTAATCGCCTGCAGGTTGACGAAATAAACCGTGTAAAAGGTTACAACAATATTTTTGCTATCGGCGATGTGGCGGCGATGATCACGCCTGAAACACCAAACGGGCATCCGGGTGTGGCACCTGCAGCTATACAACAGGGCAGCCATTTGGCTAAAAACCTGGTGCACCTGGTAAAAGGCGAGCCAACTGAACCCTTTAAATATCACGATAAAGGCTCGTTAGCGACCATAGGCCGCAATGAGGCGGTGGCTGATTTGGGCAAGATACACTTAAGCGGCTTTATAGGATGGCTTTTGTGGGGCGTGGTGCATTTGATGTCGCTGGCCGGCTTTACTAATAAAGGGATCGTATTTTTTAGCTGGGCGATCAACTACTTTAATAAAAACACAGATAACCGGCTGGTGGTAAGGTATTTCAATACGGAGACAAGGATGACTGAAGTTGAGCCAAAGTAGCGCTTCGGCAGTGGCGCCTGGAAACAGTTTTTGTTGAAAATTTTGATAATAATGGTGACTGGGATTTGTCATTGACAAAATCTTGTCAGTAGCTAAATGATTGATTGTCAATTCTGTAGCGCTTTGTAGCAGGGTGTAGCAGGTGTAGCGCTACCTACAAAATTGAGTTGATTACGCCGGGAGCAGACGCGATGTATCGCGTCTCTACGAATTTTTCAAGGTTTTCATGTATTCGGCTATTTCTTTTTCAGTGGTCTCGGCCGAATCCCCAAGTTGACGGATAATATTTTCCTGTTCAACCTCCGACCGGTTTTGACTAAGTTTTGCCTTAGCCTGGAGATCTTCTACAACGATCTCAAAAGCGACGATGCCGTTCATCATCTTGCGTTTGTAATCATCCGACAAACTATCCCATTGCTTTATATAGTCCCGTTCATAGGTTTTTATGGTCTCTGTCAATAATCCGGCCTTATTTTCCTCACTTTCCAACAAATTACATTTACCATAAGCGTGTACGGCCAGGTAATTCCATGTGGGGACGTTTTCAGTTTTTTCGTAGTTTTTTGGCGAGATATAGGCGTGGGGTTCAGTGAAGATTACCAACACTTGTTGACCGATGCTGTCTTTGGCCTGGGGGTTTGCCTTTGCGAAATGAGCTCGTAAAATTACCTTAGCATCCTCAACCTTAACTAAAAAGGGCAAGTGCGTCGCAACTGGGATATTATCTTTCACCGAAACAATGGTCGCAAAGCTATACCGCTGCATAAAGGCGAGGACTTGCTGCTGATCTTCGAACTTATTGAAGGATGGGATATACATGCGGTAAAATTAATTGATTGTGTTGAATACGTTGATCGAGTGAGTGGTTAAATGATGGTTTATAGAATGACGCAACTCATACAACTCAAATTTTCCAACATTCTCTTCAAAATAGCTTGTGCGGCCCACACGCGGTTGCCGGCTTCCTGAATTACAATCGAATTTTCGCCATCCAGTATTTCAGCCGATAATTCCAAATCCCGCCTTACCGGCAAACAATGCATCACTTTGGCGTTGTTTGTGTTTTTCAACCGCTCATTGGTGAGCATCCAATCCTCGTTGCCCGGCAAAACTTGTCCGTAAGGCTCATAAGCCGACCAATTTTTTACATAGATAAAATCTGCATCGGCTAAGGCTTCATCCTGGTTATGCGTGATAGTGGCGCCTTTGGTAAAATCCTCACAAAGTTCGTAGCCTTTTGGGTGTGCAATAGTAAAATCAACGTCAGCCCGGCACATCCATTCTGCGAATGAGTTGGGCACAGCTTGCGGCAGCGGTTTAATATGTGGCGCCCAGGTTAATACGACCTTTGGGCGTGGTCTGGTTTTTAACTCTTCAATGGTCACAAGGTCCGCAAGGCTTTGCAGGGGGTGACGGGTTGCTGACTCCAGGCTCACGATCGGTACACCGCAAAACTCAACAAATTTATTAAAGATGGTTTCGCTGTAGTCTTCATGACGGTCCTTTAAGCCAGGAAATGAACGTACGCCGATAATATCTGCGTATTGACCCATCACGGCGGCGGCTTCACGAATATGCTCTACTGTATTTCCATCCATTGCCACACCGTCGCGTAATTCCAGCGCCCAGCCATCTTTATCGATATTGAGCACCATCGTGTTCATCCCGAGGTTAAGGGCTGCTTTTTGGGTGCTCATGCGGGTGCGCAGGCTTGGGTTCAGGAAAACCAGCGCAATAGTTTTGTTCTTACCCGACTGCTGAAATGCATAAGGGCTTTGCTTCAATTGGAGCGCTTCGGCAACAAGCGCATTTACATCGCTGACATCGTGAACGGAGGTGAATTTTTTCATCGTATTTTAAAACATGTCTTAAATCTCCCCTTTAGGGGAGATTTAGAGGGGTTTTATTCAAAACAGTAGTAAATGCATCTAAAAACCGGTCAGCGTAAGCTTTAGTCAAATTTAAAGCTGGCAGTAGCCGGATCACATTTGGTTTGGCTTCGCCGGTGAAAATATGGTGCGTAAACAACAATTCTTTCTTTACGTGGGCCAGTTCAGCAGGGAGTTCTATCCCAATCATTAACCCGCGGCCTCTTACTTCTTTTACCTGGCTAAATTTTCTTAGCTCGGTGATCAGGTATCCGCCCACTTCGGTGGCATTTTGCAGTAGATTATCCTGCTCCATTACTTCTAACACAGCTAACCCAGCCGCACAGGCCAAATGGTTGCCCCCAAAAGTGGTGCCTAACATACCAAATGCCGGTTTTATTTTGGGCGATATGATAATGCCGCCAACCGGAAAGCCGTTGCCCATTCCTTTGGCCATGGTGTAAATGTCGGCATTAACGCCGGCATAATCGTGTGAAAAGAATTTACCGGTACGACCGTAACCGCATTGTACCGAATCGGCAATAAAAACTGCGTTGTGTGTATCGCATAAGCTCCTGATCTTTTGCAGAAAACTTTCCGGCGCCACATGGATACCGCCAACTCCCTGAATACCTTCGATAATTACCGACGATATTTCATTTTCGGCAAAAACTTTTTCCAATGCTGCTTCATCAAATCGCGGCAAAAAGATCACATTTTCCGTCTCGTTGACGGGGGCAACTATTTTGGGGTTATCGGTAACTGCTACGGCAAGGGATGTCCGTCCGTGGAATGAACCGCTGAACGCGATGATCTTTTTTTTACCATTGTAAAATGACGCCAGCTTTAACGCATTTTCGTTCGCTTCTGCGCCAGAGTTACATAAAAACAACTGGTAGTCTTCTTTACCTGAAACATGCCCAAGTTTTTCAGCCAGTTGTTTTTGGATTGGAATTTCAACGGAATTGGAATAAAATCCTATTTGGTGCAACTGATCTTCCAGCCGTTTTACATAATACGGGTTAGTATGACCAATGGAAATCACCGCATGGCCGCCGTACAGGTCCAGGTACTCGGTGCCTTTGTCGTCATAAACCAGGCTGCCCCGGCCTTTAACGATGTTTATGGGATTGATTGGATATACGTCGAATAGTTTCATTTTTGTTGAGGTGAAAGGCGAAAGGTAAAAGGTTTTCATTCGCCTTGTGTTTAACATTTTATTAATTGCTATATATTCCGATGGTTGGTGACTTCTTTTCGATCAAAATTACCTCCGTCGTCGCAAAAAATAGGTTAAACTCGTTCTTTCCATTGTATTTCAATTCTTCAGCTCAAAAAGCTGTGCCCTTTAGTTTTAGACCAGCTGTTTCTTCCAGCCCAAACATCAGATTCATGTTCTGAACTGCTTGCCCGGAAGCGCCTTTAAGTAGATTATCTAATATGCTTACAATAAATATCTTATTGCCATGCTTTTTAACCTGGATAATGCACTTGTTTGTATTCACTACTTGTTTCAGGTCAATATCATGATTGGTGACATGCGTAAACGGATGATCGGCATAATATTGCTGGTATGTCCTTAAAGCTTCCGCCTCGCCGAGTTTGCAATCAACATACATAGAAGCAATAATACCTCTTGTAAAATCACCGCGATAAGGGATAAAGTTTATTGCATGCTCAAAACCAGGCTGCAGTTGCTTTATTGACTGACCGATCTCATTCAAATGCTGGTGGTAAAAAGCTTTGTATACCGACAGATTATCATTACGCCAGGTAAAATGAGTGGTTGGCGACGGACTTTGCCCCGCACCGGTAGACCCGGTTGTTGCGGTGATATGCACCTCGGTATTCAACAAACCCTTTGATGCCAACGGTAGTAAACCCAGTTGCAGGCAGGTAGCAAAACAGCCAGGGTTGGCGATGTTATTTGCCTGCTTGATTGCTTCACGATTTAATTCCGGCAGGCCGTATACAAAGCTTTTTGATTTATGCTTTGATGATTGACTCAATCTGAAATCCTGGCTCAGATCGATCACTTTGATATTATCTGGTATTGGGTTGGTATCCAAAAACTTTTTCGCGTCGCCGTGGCCGACACACAAAAACAAAACGTCGATATTGTAAGCCAGTTCCGCCGCAAACTTCAGGTCGGTGTCGCCAAAAAGGTCGGTATGTACTTCGTAAACATGTTTATTGGCGCTGCTGGTGCTATGCACAAAGGCGATCTCCACATTTGGGTGGTTAAGCAGGATGCGCAACATTTCACCGCCCGTATAACCGGCGCCTCCCACAATTCCAACAAGCACTTTGTTATTTAAACTCATAGCTATACATTTTAACTCCCCCTTTAGGGGGTTGGGGGGTTAACTTTATGATAGATCATCACCTGGTTGCCGAATATTTTGGAGAAACCTTTTACATCTTCGCCGGTCCATGCATTATTCATTTCGCCGTAGCTGCCAAATTTGTTCGACATCAGGTCATGTGCTGATTCGATGCCAACTACCTGGAAACGGTACGGATGCAACTGTACAAACACTTTCCCGCTTACATTATGCTGCGTATCAGTCAAAAATGCTTCGATATTGCGCATGATAGGGTCGTGGAACTGCCCTTCGTGCAGCCAATTGCCATAGAACGATGACAACTGATCTTTCCATGATAACTGCCATTTGGTAAGCACATGTTTCTCCAGCGTATGATGCGCTTTGATAATGATCATCGGTGCGGCTGCTTCAAAACCAACACGGCCTTTAATGCCGATAATGGTATCGCCTACGTGAATATCCCTGCCGATGCCGTAAGGCTGTGCTATGGCCTGCAGCGCTTGTATTGCTTTAGTTGGATGGCTGTATTTCAAACCGTCGATTCCCCAAAGCTCTCCTTTTTCAAATTCAAGCTCAATATTTCTTACTTCGGTTGAGGTAACCTGGGTGGGCCATGCTTCTTCCGGCAAACCTAAGTTTGATGTTAATGTCTCTTTACCACCCACCGAAGTGCCCCAAATACCTTTGTTAATAGAATATTTCGCCTTCTCAAAATTCATTTCCACACCATGATCTTTGAGATATTGGATCTCTGCTTCACGGCTTAATTTCAGATCACGAATAGGAGTGATGATCTGTACCTCCGGCACGAGGATGTTAAAGATCATATCGAACCTAACCTGGTCGTTACCGGCGCCGGTGCTGCCGTGGGCTACAAATTCAGCGCCTATTTCCCTGGCATAATTGGCAATCGCTGTTGCCTGGCTAACACGCTCTGCACTTACGGAAAGGGGATAAGTGTTGTTTTTTAAAACATTGCCATAGATGAGGAATCGGATACAGGTATTGTAGAAATTCTCGGTTTCATCCACTACATGATGCGAAGTAACACCCATCTTGTAAGCGCGTTCTTCTACATTTTTCAGTTCTTCGTCACTAAAACCCCCGGTGTTTACGATTACGGAATGAACTTCGTAACCTAAATCCTGCGTTAAATAGATGCAACAAAATGAGGTATCCAAACCACCGCTATATGCTAAAACAACTTTCTTTTTCATTGGTGTCTATTTTGTAGAGACGCAATACTTTGCGTCTCCGGAATGTTTGATACGAGACGCGATGTATCGCGTCTCTACATTAAAAATATTTTTAAATCCTGGCTGAAACTTTTCAGCACCTTTTCAATACGGCTAAAAAGGTTGGCCTTGCGCACCATTTCTTTTGATTTTTCTTCCACTTCTTTTGCCTTTTCGGCCGGGTCAAACAACATGGCCGTGCACATGCAGTTTTTGCGGCCTTTACTCATCAAAATATCGTAGTTCACGCAGCTTTTGCAGCCGGCCCAAAATTCTTCATCCTGGGTTAGTTCCGAATAAGTTACCGGCTCGTAACCCAGCTCTGAGTTGATCTTCATTACTGCCAAACCGGTTGTTAACCCGAATATTTTTGCATTGGGATATTTAGCGCGCGATAGTTTGAATATTCTTTCCTTTATAGCCTTTGCTAAACCTTCTTTCCTGAAGATTGGGTTAACGATGAGTCCCGAATTCGCCACAAAATCGCCGTGGCTCCAGGTCTCGATATAACAAAACCCGGCCCAGGTGCCATCCTTATGAAAAGCGATCACCGCCTTGCCTTCCAGCATCTTATCGGCCACGTACTCTGGCGAGCGTTGTGCTATGCCTGTGCCACGGGCCTTGGCCGACTCTGCCATTTCATCGCAGATCTGCTGGGCGTAATCGATATGCTGTGCGCTTGCAACTATTATATCAAAATCTTGTATGGTCATTTGAATAGAAAAATTACCGTTAATGGTTTGCCTTTTACGGCGTTAACAATAAAATGATGCTTATCAGGGGATGAGACGCAAAATATTGCGTCTCTATGGGTTGGGTTAGGAGGGGACATCAAACCCTCGGCATGTAGGGCCTTCGTCGGGATGGTGAAAATACAAAAACGACTGAAATCAAAGCAGCGGCAACAGGAGCGAAAATGGCTCTTGCTGAGGGCTTATTTAAGCTTTGTTGTTTCATTTTTCTTTTATGCTTTTGGTATTTTTAATACGCGTGCAAAAGACTGCATTAAATTTTATTTATGCAAGAAAAAGTTTTTTTAGTTAGATTAAGTTGACTAAGTTGGATTAGGTTGATTGAGTTAAGCCTTTTTTCCCAACTCAATCCAACTTAATCAACCCAGTCAACTCCTCCCCACAACGTCGGCAATTATCATCTCCGCGTGTACCCTGGAGTTTTCAATAAACCACAAATGGGTGTCTAACCCACCGCAAACCACACCTGCAAGGTATAGGCCCGGTATATTGGTTTCCATGGTGTCATGGTTATAATGGGGGATAAACTTATCTTCGCTGAGGCGTATGCCGAGCTTTTTAAGGAATTCGAAATTTGGCCGGTAACCGGTCATCGCCATTACAAAATCGTTGGGAATGGTGATAACACCATCCTGGGTTTGAATATCCACCTCATCCTGCCTGATCGCCCTTAAATTCGAATTAAAATATGCCTTTATGCTGCCTTCCTTTATCCGGTTTAAAATATCCGGCCGTACCCAGTACTTCACGCGGTGGCTTACTTCGGCATCGCGGATCACTAAGGTCACTTCCGCACCTTTGCGGTAGGTTTCCAACGCAACATCGATAGCCGAGTTGCTTGAGCCAACTACCACAACCTTTTGCATGGCATAAAAATGCGGGTCCTTGTAATAATGTCTTACTTTAGGCAGGTCTTCACCCGGGATATTCAAATGCACCGCAATATCATAAAACCCGGTGCAAAGTATGACCCTTTTTGCCGTATAAGTTGTTTTTGCGGAGGTGATTAGAAAGCTGTCGTCCTCCTTTTTTACGTCGATGATCTCTTCAAACAAATTGATATTTAAGTGATTAGACGTAGCTACCCTACGATAATATTCCAGTGCCTCTGCACGGTTGGGCTTATTGCTGATGGTGACAAAAGGTATCCCGCCGATCTCCAATTTTTCCGACGTGGAAAAAAAGGTCATGGTAGAGGGGTAATTATAAAGCGAATTGACCAGGCAGCCTTTTTCGACAATAACATAGCTTAAGCCGGCTTTTTGGGCTTCCAAACCGCAGGCTATACCGATAGGGCCGCCGCCAATGATGAGGATATCGAGCATTCGGCGAAGATAGTGATTAGAGATTAGTGATTAGTGATTAGAGATTAGGCAGGCGTATGATTATATCGAATATCATACTGCAAAAAACATAAAGGCA
Organism: Mucilaginibacter sp.; assembly: GCA_035656115.1. Lineage (GTDB taxonomy): Bacteria > Bacteroidota > Bacteroidia > Sphingobacteriales > Sphingobacteriaceae > Mucilaginibacter. Next base: position 13,762 of record DASRTD010000269.1, on the reverse strand, counting down.
CAAAAAAGGGTAAGCTACTTCTATCGCGCCGCTCAACTCTCTACCCTTGCTGCGTTCCCACCCTGGGGGAGTTCAAGAGGAGCTGGCCGTAAAAGACTTACCCCGGCGCAAAGATAGAAAAACCTTTGTTTTTGGTTAATAAATTGTTAAAAATCGGCTTGCCTTGTTGTAATGTTGGAATGGTGTAAAGTTGGAATGTTGACTGTCAGTTGTTTAAGGTTTCTGTTTAGCAGAGAGCATCAGCATCACCTTCTTCGTTTCATCAGGATAAATCGCAATAAGATGTGTCCTTGCCAGAAACGGGGGAGTGCTTTTGTTGTCCAGGCCATTCACTACAACTGCTTTTGACGACTTGACGGGCATGTGGCAATCAATGCAATTGGTGGTTATGGCCGGGCCAATTTTGTCGGTCAGCTTGCAAAGGTTGTGGTTGGCTGTGCTATGGCAATTGGTGCAATTGGTTGAGTAGGCAGCTACTGTTTTTAGCCCGTTATTGTGCATGCTGTGGCAGGTAGCGCACTCTATCTTACTGCTGATATAACATTTGCTGCTCATCAAAAGCTTTACCTGGTTGCCGTGTACATCAATGGTAGTTACATCCCTGTAGGCGTGCGTGGTTGATCCGGATGTGTAATTAGCCAGCGTATCGCCGGGTTTAAAGCCAAAAGTGGTTTTGGTCATCACGTTGCTGTTGCCGGAGTGACACATCGAGCAAAAATCAATTCTTTGCTGGCGCGATAAGGTGGCGAAGCGGGTTATGTACCTTGCCTGCATAACAGTGGGATTTTGCGTTTGAAAATTCACATGCTCAGCGCCGGGACCGTGGCAGCGCTCACAGTCGATGCCCAGGATCAGCGACGTTTTGTCGAGCGAATCGGATTGCTCGTTAGCCGCCGTTTCGCCATTTAAGTTTTGAATATTTGAAGCATGGCATTCAAAACATCTTTCATGGATCACCCGGCTAAAATTTACCGAATCGGCATAATAACCGCCCGGGCTGTTGGCCCATTTGTGCAGGCTGAGGTAATACGATACCGGCAACTGCTTTACCTCGGGACCGTCCCAGGTTAAATAGGTCTCGCCGCGGTTAGCGCCGAAGATAATGTCGAAACGTTTGCGGGTGGTCAATTTGCCATTTGTATACAACGCCTGGAATAAACTATCATGCTGTCTTTCCATCACCACTTTTTGGTGGTCGTAATAAACTACTGTGTTTGAATCAGGTTTAAAACTACCCGACACAGTTGCGGCCGTGGCATTACGACTGGTTAAAAAATGGGCACTGTGCAGGTAATTTTGCGCAATATCGCTATGGCATCTTAAACAGGCTGCCGAACCGGCATACTTTTCGCCCCTTGGATCGGCGGGCTTGCTTTGTTTGAGGCATTGCGAAAAAATAAACACGCTGGGAACCAGCAAAACCATCGCCAGGCGTATGTATCGTCTTTTACTCATCGGGCCAAGCAGCCATTAATTGGTATGAATGCTAAGTTAGCTAACACGAGGGCCAAATACCAGCTGTGGCATAAAAACCATCATAAATGGTTAAAATAAGCTTATTTGCTGCTCGTCATTGCGGTTCACTATTTGTGCGGGCGGTTTCAATTTGGCCCTGGTGAACGCATCGAAATCCAGCCGGTGGTTAAAAGGCATTTCCTTATAAACCATATAGGTTTTATTATGGCCTATGGTTTCGCGGCGCAAAATCGTTAGTTCCTTCACTTTAAAGCGGGCATTAAAGGGCTGGTCTTTAAAATGCTGCCACAGTACCTTAAAATCATCGTGCGGGATATTGCGCGCAATAGTAATATGCGGCTCAAATGGCGGTGTATTAAAAAACTTGCGCAACAGCTTAAACCAAAGTTTAGTTGCCGGTGTGCTGTTCAGTTTGGCGTATATGGTTTGAAATTCCTGCTGGTCGAAGTACGCAAAGCCATTTATCTGCAGCTCAACCGGGGGCAGGGTTTGCAGCTCGCGCTCCAGTTTGGGCATCAACGGCTCAATCCATACCGGTTTTTTGCGGGGGAGAAATTGTACCGATAAATGTGGTTTGGAGTGTTGACTTGGGAATTCCCCGATGATTTGTGCTGAAAAATCCTTTAGATTCTTAATGTAATTACAAATGTTTTCCGGTGGAGAAAGTATTGCCAGATAATCTTGATAGCTTGTCATATTTTCTTAGTTACAATTTCTTGTTCACAATTTCTAATGTCTCAATCGCTTTGAGCATCGGTAGCATGCCCCATCGGGGCTACATATTTGTAGAAAAACCCAACCAACAGTATATTGCCCCATCGGGGCTACCTATTTTATCTCGTATTCGCATTGAGCGTCCCCTACCAGGCGCAGGGTCGCTTGCCAAGGCGGTAGCCCCTACGGGGCATTTTCATATTATTATTTGAATTTTCTACAAATAGATAGCCCCTACGGGGCAGCCCATTGTCAATAATCCCAAGGTTAGGACGGCTCGACCATTGAATGGCTTTGCCGCCTTGCAAAGGGTATTTCCTTATACAATGAATAATACCCGGGTTTCTCCGCAATCTCCCGCGTTAATACCGTAATGCACCCCGGTGTAAACACATGTTTAAATTCCAAATTTTCAAAATGCGGCCACAGTTTATTGAAGTTATCAATTGAAAGGCTTTTGGCAACAGTGATATGCGGCGTTATGTTGCCCTCAATTCGTAAAATCTCTTTTATTTTATTAAACCAGGCTGTTGTTTTTTCCGTCACCTCAATAACCGCATAAATGGTTTTTGATTTTTTGCCGTGGCTAAAAACGTTAAAGCCATTGATGGTAAGCTCGACGGGTTCCATGATATTGATGTCTTCAGCGACCAGGTCGATAAAACGCTCCATGACAAATGTTTTTTGTCGCGGTGTTTGAATTTCTTCGCCATACAACCCGAAGGAAATATGTGCTTTTGAATGCTGGGCATCGAACGGGCCGATGTGCTTTGCACATGCCTTTTTAAACCTGGCAACCTGATAATTCACCGCATCCGGCGGCGAAATGATCAACAAGAAATCTTTGTAATTCATCGTTGTTGTTTTTTCGGACAGCTAAATTGCTAAATATATTAGCAAAATCCAAAACTTTTTTTACATTTGTTTCATGAGCGCCAAACGCATCATTATGCATATCGACCTGGATTCGTTCTTCGTATCCGTGGAACGGAAGTTTGATCCGTCGCTCATCGGCAAGCCTGTGATCATCGGCGGCTCGGCGGAGAGGGGAGTGGTGGCATCGTGCAGCTACGAGGCGCGCAAATATGGTATCCACTCAGCCATGCCAAGCAAGGAGGCGGCCAGGCTGTGCCCCCATGCCATTTTTTTGCATGGCAACCACAAGCTGTATGCCGAGGCCTCGCGCGAGGTGACAGACATCATCCACAATTCGGTGCCGCTTTACCAAAAAACCTCGGTGGATGAGTTTTATGTGGATTACACGGGCATGGACCGCTTTCATAACTGTTACCAGCATGCCAGCGAGGTGCGGCAGCGCATCATCCGGGAAACGCGGCTGCCGATATCGTTTGGGATGTCGTCGGGTAAAACGGTATCAAAGATCGCCACCAACCAGGCGAAGCCCAACGGACAGCTGTTTGTACCCCATGGAATGGAGAAAGCCTTCCTCGCTCCGTTAAACATCAATGCTATCCCCGGCCTGGGCGAGAGTACCAGCCAGAAGCTGTACCAGTACGGCATCGAAAAGATAAGCGACCTGCAGAAGGCTGACCTTCGCTTCCTGGAAACCATTTTAGGCAAATATGGCCGCCACCTGCACGAAAAGGCCAATGGCATCGACCCCAGCGACGTGGTGCCGCATTCGGACCGGAAATCAATATCGACAGAAAACACTTTTCACCATAACATCTCCGACCGCCAAACACTGGAAAACATCCTTGTATCGATGACCGAGGAGCTATCATCAAAACTGCGCCGCGAAAACATGCTGGCTTCCTGTCTTGCAATAAAGGTGCGTTATGCCAATTTTGAAACGCACACCCAGCAGGAAAAGATACCGCTAACGGCGGCAGAGCACATCCTGATCCCCGGTGTAAAAAACCTGCTCAAACGTGCCTGGAACAGTCACCGCCCGGTACGGCTGCTTGGGGTAAGGCTGAGCAACTTGTGCACCGGCAGCTACCAGATCAACCTGTTTGAAGATAACGAGGAGCGTATTAAGCTATACCAGGCGATGGATAAGATCAACTTTAAATTTGGCGATAAAACGGTATGCCGGGCCGCGGGGATGGAGATAGGGACGAGGAATTTTAACCCGTTTATGAGGGGATAGTCTGAACACGATTTATAAGATTTAATAGATTGACAAGATTACATGCAAAGCGGCATCAAATTAATCTTTCAAATCTTATAAATCGTGTTCAGACGCCTCTTCATCAGCAGATCCGTCTGCCTGTCTTCACCCAAAATAAAATCATGGCTACCGCAAAATTCAAAACCATGGTGCTGGTAAAAACCGATGGCTTTTTGGTTATGCTCCCAAACGCCAAGCCAGATGAAGTCTTTGTGCATTGCTGTGCCTCTTTCTATCGCAAAATTTAATAGCTGCCGGCCGATGTGCTTGCCGTGATGCTCGCCGGAAACGTAGATGCGCTCCACTTCCAGGCCGTTTTCGTCTTTAAATTCGTTTTGGGTACTGTTAGAGTTCAGTTTGATGTAACCGGCAATATCGTCCTCTATCATAGCGAAATAAAACTCCGAATCGGGGTTAGTTAACTCGGAAAGCATTTTTTCGGGCGCAAATGCAACGGCTACGTAGGCTTCAAAGTGCAGCGGGTCATTCAGGTGGGCGAAGAATTCGTAAAAGGTTTTTTTGCTGTATTGGAGCAGGGTATCCAGCTCGGTTGTTTCAACTTTTTTAATTGTGACCATTTGGCCGCAAAAATAATAAATCGCTCCAATGTCATTTCGAGCAATAGCGAGAAATCTTCAACATCAGACATTACCGCCTGCAAAGTTCGGATGCATGGCGTATAAGATTTCTCCCGTTGGTCGAAATGACAAAGTGCGCACATCAATCAAACTGCTCCTGCAGCCGTATCAGCCTGTCGATCATCAAATTCAGCTTTTCTTCCTCGTTTTTAAACATCCTGGGCTTCAGGTACAGCGTGATGAACAGGAACCAGATGGCGGTTGAACCGTATATGATCAGCTTGAAGTAAAGTGGTGCATCTTCCAGTATTTCAACAAAGTATAACGCCAGCCCGGCGCTGATCAGCATCATAAAGATATAGTAAAACCAACCGGTTACCCGGGCGCGGTTCCGTTGGTATTCTTTAAGGGTGTTTAAGTATTCGGTTGGATTTTGGGTGAGATCGTGTTTGTTTAAAATATGGTAATGACGCACGATGAAGGACAAATAAAGCATCATGGCTACCAAAATAATTACGATACCTATAGTTGTTGCGGGTGAGCGAAACGCAAAAAAGAAGGTAATGATAAATGCGCAGGAGATGAGGGCGATCATGGCCACAATACCCCAGTACAACTTGCTGGTGATGCCGCGGATACCTTTTTTTACTTGTTTCAGCGCATCATCCACTGAAAGCTTGTCGGGTTTTGGCTGTCCCTGCCAAACCGACATCAGGTGCTCAAACTCTTTCATAGTGGTTGTACAATTCCGTTAATTTTTGTTTTATGCGATGTATTTTCACCCTCAGGTTCCCTTCCGATATGCCCGAAATCTCAGCGATCTCGGGGTATGGTACTTCATCAAGCACCATGGTTATTATAATTCTTTCCGATTCTTCCAATTTTGATATACACTTATAAAGCAAAGCCACTTGTTCGTTTTTCTCGGACAGGTCTTCTTTTTTATTTTCAGCAATTAGTGGTGTCAGTTCGTCCTTGGCCTGCCGCTTTTCCGACCGCAGGTAGGTTAAACAGGTATTTACGGCAATGCGATAGATCCAGGTAGAGATCATGGCCTGGTTACGGAATTTATCCAGGTTTTGCCAAACTTTTAAAAAGGTTTCCTGTAAAAGGTCGCTCGCAGCGTCATCGTCGCCGGTATAACCGTAGCACAAATGGTAGATCTTTTTTGAATTGGCTTCGTAAACCTTCTTAAAAGCAACTTCCTTTTCTGTCAAATCAGTTAATTTTAGTTTTTAGATAATTGAAATCCACAAATGTTACAAAGCAAATTCAGCCTTGTAAAACCAGGGGAATTTCTTTTCGGCTTCTTCCAGCAAGGCGTTGTAGGCTTCCACATAGTCGTATTGCAGGTCTTCGTGCAGCTTGCCTATTGCCGCCTGTATTTTCATCACCTGGCGGGTTAATATCAGCCGTAGTGGCTTATAAGATGCTTTCCTGTCGGTGTACTGAATGTAGTTTTGAACAAAATTGAGCCACAATTCTATCTCAAACTCTTTTGAACCGGTAAATTTGACATATTTGCCGATCAGCCTCAATATTTTCCGGGTGCTTTTGGCGGCATTATAACTCTGCGACGGCAACTGGCTGAACATAAAGCCGATCTCGCCTTTAACTTTCTCAATAAAAGCCGCTTCATCGTTAGCTTCAAAAAGCAGGTAGGCGAGAAGTTCTTTGTTTTCCTTTTTGTAGCGGGCAAGGCGCAGGCATAATTCAGCAATTTGCAATGACGACAGGTGCTGCAATTCTTTTTTAATGTCCTGCAATCCGTACGAAGAAACGTTCATCAGCGCAAGGTATGAAATTTAAAATTCGTAACAATTTTGCCTATAAATGTTTTGCACACAATTAAAGTTTTAATACTTGGTTTAAATTTATATTATTGTGTATCCAATTACCAAAACAAACCAAAAATTACCATGCCGGCAGATACTGTTAATGTGAATGGCAAGGCTAAGGCCGATTATACCTACGATGCAATTGTGATCGGATCGGGCATCAGCGGGGGCTGGGCAGCCAAGGAACTTACCGAACGCGGCCTTAAAACCATTATGCTGGAAAGAGGGCGCAATTTTGAGCATTTAAAGGATTACAAATCTGCCGGGAAAGACCCATGGGAGTTTGAACATCGCGGCAGTGTAACACAGGAGCAGCGCAAGGTTCGTCCGGTTATATCACGTGGCTGGGGCGCAACTGAACCGATAATGGATTACTGGGCCAATGAGGAAGATGCGCCGTACACCGAAATAAAACCTTTTAACTGGTGGCGGTCATACCAATTGGGGGGGCGTTCCATCCTTTGGGGACGGCAAAGCTACCGCTGGAGCGATTTTGACTTTGAAGCAAATTTAAAAGACGGCTGGGCAATTGACTGGCCAATACGATATAAAGACCTGGAGCCATGGTATGACCATGTCGAAAAGTTTGCCGGTGTAAATGGTTCGAAAGAGGGTCTGCCCCAGCTACCGGACGGGCACTTTTTAAAGCCGATGGATATGAACTGCGTTGAGAAAGATGTATCCGAGCGCATTAAAAAGCATTATAACAATACCCGGCACATGATCATCGGCCGGAGTGCTAACCTAACCGAAGCTATCCCAAATCGCCAGGCATGTCATTTTCGTAACCGCTGCTGGGAGGGATGCCCGTTTGGAGGGTATTTCAGCACACAATCGTCAACTTTGCCAGCAGCTGTGGCAACAGGCAATTTAACCGTTAGGCCGTATTCCATTGTGCACAAGATACTTTACGATAAGGATACCCAAAAAGCAACCGGGGTAGAGATCATCGATGCGGAAACCCATCAGACCTATCAATACCATGCAAAGATCGTTTTCCTGAACGCCTCGACGCTAAACAGCGCCTGGGTATTAATGAACTCAGCAACCGAAATATGGCCCGGTGGTTTGGGCAGCAGCAGCGGCGAACTGGGGCATAATATCATGGATCACCACTATAACCTGGGTGCTGCAGGCATAATGGAGGGATATGATGACAAGTATTACTTTGGAAGAAGACCCAATGGCGTGTATGTGGTTCGCTTTGCGAATCTTTTTGGCGATAAACGCGATTATATGCGTGGTTTTGGCTACCAGGGCGGTGCAAGTCGCGAGGGCTGGAGCAAAAACGTTGCGGAATTAAATGTCGGAGGTGCGTTTAAAGACGCGTTAACCGAACCCGGTGAATGGTCGGTTGGCATTGGTGGTTTTGGCGAATTATTGCCATACCACGAAAATAAGATTGCGCTTGATCCAAACCGCAAGGACAAATGGGGCTTACCCATTTTAGCGATGGATGCCGAAATAAAGGATAACGAGCGGAAGATGCGGGTGGATATCGTGAAAGAAGCAAAAGAAATGCTGGAAGCTGCGGGCGTTAAAAATGTAAATACCTGGGATAGGGGACATGCAGTTGGTGACGGCATTCATGAGATGGGTACCGCGCGTATGGGCCGTGATGCCAAAACTTCCGTATTAAATGAGCATAACCAGGTTTGGGATGCGAAGAACGTGTTTGTTACCGATGGGGCATGCATGGTTTCGTCAGCATGTCAAAACCCATCGTTAACTTATATGGCATTGACCGCAAGGGCAGCTAATTTTGCGACGGATGAGTTGAAGAAGGGGAACCTTAGTTGAGGTAAAAGGCGAAAGGCATCTTGTCCGGGTGTTTGTGGGTAGTCGCACCAGGAAGCGGACGGACAAACCATATTTCATGCCAACCTGCAAACAGGGTGTTTAAGACATACAATTTAATTCATATTATGAAAAATAAACTCGTAATTTTTAGTCTGTTATTTCTCATCAGCTTAAGTGTTACTGCAAAGCAAAAAGTATTGATCTTTTGCAAAACAGCAGGGTTCCACCATGCATCGATAGCAGTCGGAATACCTGCGATCATCAAGCTCGGGCAGGAGCATAACTTCGATGTGGATACCACTACCGATGCCACTAAATTCACTTATGACAACCTGAAACAATACGCCGCGGTAATATTTTTAAGCACCACCGGCGATGTTTTAAATGACGCGCAGCAGGGGGAATTTGAAAAATATATTCGCTCAGGCGGAGGGTTTGTAGGGATACATTCCGCCACGGATACCGAATATGACTGGGCCTGGTACGGCAACCTGGTGGGCGCCTATTTTAGAAATCACCCGAGCGTACAGCAGGTAGCAACGCTTCATATTGTCGACCCTAATTTCCCGGCCACCAAAGGTTTACCTAAGGAATGGTCGCGCAAGGATGAATGGTATAACTTTAAATGGATAGCGCCAAACCTGCATGTTTTGATCACGATAGATGAGAAGACCTATACCGGCGGCAACAACGGCGACAACCATCCGATGAGCTGGTACCATGAATATGATGGCGGCAGGGCTTTTTATACGGCGCTCGGCCATACGGATGAATCTTATTCCGATCCGCTATATTTAGGACACTTGCTTGGTGGTATTGAATACGCCATGGGTAATGCTAAATAAAATTCCGGCGCATTATATATTTTTTGATCATAAGTTTTATATTAGCCTCAGGAAATGGTGTCTTCCTTTTAAAAACCGCCCGCCAAAATGGCGGGCTGATGACGCCTGCGACAATAAGCTTAATTAAAGCTTTTAAGATCGTTATGCAGGCAAATGACTTAAAACTTTACAAATGAAAATCTGGATCTTAGTCTTTTTAGGCGGAGGAGTTGGCAGCTTATGCCGTTATTTGATGAGCCGTTGGATCAGCGGGAACTTTCTGCCTGGTTACCCTTTTTTCGGCACGCTCATTGTAAATATTACCGGTTGCCTGCTCATCGGTTTTTTTGTATTTTATTTTACCGAAGGGCGTTTCGGGCCTGATTCACTTAGCTGGAGGCTTTTGCTGGTGACAGGATTATGCGGGGGATATACTACTTTTTCTTCGTTCTCACTCGAGAATATTCAGTTGATCGAAAACCGGCACGTTATGACTTTCATGGCCTATACTTTTGCAAGCTTACTATTCGGGTTCTTAGCGACTTATACCGGCATTATACTGGCGAGAAACATTTAAGCCATGAAGATTAATAAGATATTGATCGTCGCCGACGACAGCCCTTCTTCAATAAAGGCTGTTCAATACGGGTTTAACCTGGCATACGATCTTGGTGCAAAAGTGATGCTGTTGAACGTAATTGAACCTGAGCTTGCAGCAGGTAATCCGGATGCCGGCATTTTTCCCGATGATGCATTAGTGGCCATAAAAAGCAAAACCGAAGATTTTCAGATGCGGATGCAGCTAAATTATGCCCGCTCGACAGGGACTGAATTGCGAATTTGCGTTGGCGGCGTTTTACTCACCATCATCAAAACCATCAACGAATGGCAGGCGGACCTGGTTGTTGCAGGCACCCACGTCCATACCGGCCTCAACAAATTATTTAGCGGAAGTATTGCCGAATCCATAATCCATCACTCGCCAATTCCGGTATGTATCGTGCCAGGAGACGCAAAATCGGGCTGAAAGGACGAATCACCGGTTTGCTAGTTGCTTGACTATTCACCCATTGAAAACGGCAACGCGTTCGAAACATTTGCCTTTAAAACAGGCGGTTTTATAATAGCTTAAAGTAAAAATGAAATTACATTAAGTTATCCCCCTCAAAATAAATTTACATTTGGAAAATTTTAACAGGAATGCGCAAACATTCTTTCTAAGAATATTTTAGGTGGATTTGAGAAAAAATCAACCAAACTAACTGTTTGTATATAATACAACTAAAATGTGAGTTGATATCTTGTTTTTGAGCGAAAAAATATTATATTTGTTTTGTTGGTTTTATTTTTTTAACCTTAAATTAAGTCAAAAATATCCCCTAAGTTTCGTCGCCGACATCGGGGTGAAAGGGTATAGTGTTCCGGGCTTATTTATAATTCCGATTATTTCAGGTCGACAGATCAGCAAAAATGATTCCGTCAGTTTACTCATCCTGAACCGATAATTTAAAATAGTAGAGATGAAAACTAAGGCCAAACGCTTCTTACTAAGCCGTTTGTCGATCAAACAACGGCTGCCCCTGCTAATTTGCACATTGTTATTGGCTTGCATTGTATTTTACGGTTTCGCTAATTATTACAGTTTAAAAAAAGCTGATCTGACCATTGGCCGTGACAGGCTTCATTCGGTAACCACCCAAATGAATACTTCATTCGGCCAGGTGACCGGGTTATTTGAAAGCAAATCAATCGCTGTATCAAAACAAACCTCGGTTATACAGTTTCTCAAATCCGGCGGAAAAGTATCTCAAACCGAGGCCAGGCGGGCATTTAATAAACTGGAAACGGATAGTACCTGGGCGTGGGCTGAACTGCTCGACAGCAACTTTAAACCACTAACCTCCATAGGTAAACGCGATATAACCGCAAGGCTGAATTTAAAACAAATTATAACCACGGCAAACCCAAAGCCCGATTCGGCCAGGGTGACCGGGTTGTACCGTGTGAATGGCGGCGCTTATTTCGCATTGATTTCGGCCGTCACCGAGAACGGCAATTTATTAGGTTACGCCATAGCCTGGAAATCAATTCTGGCCACACCAGGAGATGTTGACCGGTTTTCGAAGCTGGTAGGTATGAATTCCAGGTTGTTTATCGGGAATAAGGACGGCAGCATGTGGACCGATTTTACCCGGCCCATTCCGGGAGCCCCGTTTAAACCTGGCCAGAAACCCGGTCTGGTTGATTATATAAATGCCGATGGGAACGCTATGATCGGCGATATAGAGCCAATTGCACATACAGGCTGGTTATTTGGGGTTGCAGTGTCTGAAAAAGACATGTTAAATGATCTTCAAAGTTTTGTTGACTGGATAGTCGTTATTGGCATAGTAATTCTTGCAACCGGTATTATAGCGGCCTGGATTATGAGCAGGAACATTACCAGGCCTTTAGACGAGTTGATGACCGTAGCAACCGCAATAGCGCAGGGCAATTATTCAAGAACTGTTCCGATCGACCAATACAAAGATGACGAAATAGGCAGGCTTGCAAAGGCTTTTAACGCGATGATAGGGCAGGTTTCGCTAAGTCATCGGGAATTGGAAAGCAGGGTTGAGGAGCGCACGCTCCAGCTCGCGAGCGTCAATAAAGAGTTGGAGGCATTCTCCTATTCGGTTTCGCACGATTTGAGGACACCCTTGCGGGCCATAAACGGCTATTCGATCATGCTCAAGGAAGACTACGAGAGTGAACTGGACTCAGAGGGTAAACGGATCGTAAAGAACATTATCAATAACGCTAAAATGATGGGGCAGTTAATTGACGATCTGCTTTCATTTTCACGAATGGGTAAAAAAGAGCTGGTGCGCACACCTATCGACATGCAGTTTCTGGCGGAAACCGTGGTGCGGGAGCTTTTGCAACACGAACCGGAGAATAAATATCAAATCAATATCGCTGTGCTGCCGCCAGCCACCGGCGACGAAGTGATGATAAAGCAAGTGATGGTAAACTTAGTTGGAAACGCCATAAAATATTCGTCAAAAAAAGAAGATCCGCTCGTCGAGATCGGTGCTACTGACGAAGAAACAAAAATAAGCTACTATATCCGGGATAATGGCGCCGGTTTCGATATGGCCTACAGCAGCAAATTGTTTGGTGTTTTTCAGCGGTTGCATTCGCAGGAAGATTTTGAAGGATCAGGCGTCGGCCTGGCCCTGGTAAAAAGAATAATAGAAAAACACAATGGCGAAGTGTGGGCGGAAGGCAGTGAAGGCACTGGCGCCACATTTTATTTCAGCATACCTAAATATAAATGATATGAATGATAGTAAAGTAGAAATACTATTGGTTGAAGACAACCCGCACGATGCTGAAATGACCATCAGGGCCCTTAAAAAAGTAAACCTGGCTAACAGGCTGATCCACGTTAAGGATGGTGCTGAAGCGCTTGATTTTATCTTCGCGCGACGCGCGTTTGCGGACCGCGCAATTGAAAATAAGCCGAAAGTTATTTTGCTTGACATAAAAATGCCAAAGGTTGACGGAATAGAGGTGCTGCGGCAAATAAAATCAAATGAATCGACCAGAACTATTCCGGTAGTGATCATGACATCGTCAAAAGAAGAACAGGATATTATTACCAGTTATAACCTGGGCGTTAATAGCTATGTCGTTAAACCGGTTGACTTCGAAGGTTTTGCCAAAGCGGTATCCGAACTGGGCTGCTATTGGCTGATTATCAACCAGGCATCTGAATAATTTGCTTGTACTATGGACAGACGTTTGAAAATATTACATATTGAAGATGTGCCGAGTGATGCGGAGTTGGTTGACAGGACTTTAAAAAAAGCGGGGATCGATTATGACAAAATTACGGTTGATACAAAAGCGGAATATATTAAAGCGTTAACCAATTTCGACCCGGATATTATTCTTTCTGATCATTCGCTGCCAAGCTTTAATTCGCTTGAGGCATTGCAGATCATGAAGCAAAAGGAAATCGACATTCCCTTTATCCTCATCACGTCAACCGTATCGGAAGAGTTCGCCGTAAGCGTAATGAAGGAGGGAGCGTCTGATTATGTTTTAAAGGACCGGCTTCAGCGTTTACCCAATGCCATAATTAACGCGCTCGAGAAATTTCAACTTGACGCCGAGCGGCAAACATACTTAAATAAGGTGCTGGAGAGCGACGCCTTATTTAGAAAAGCCGAGTCGATCGCCGAATTTGGCGCCTGGCGGTTAAATCCCGTTTCAATGGCGATGGACTGGTCCGCGGGGACGTTTCCATTGCTGGGATATGAACGGGGGGAAGTTTTACCATCTTTAAGTAATTTCCTCAAAAACATCGGCAGCGATGATGTGCCGGCTGTAACGGATTTTTTTGAACATGCA
>DASRTD010000268.1:0-5799 GCA_035656115.1 Mucilaginibacter sp. | reverse complement strand
ATCATTTTAGCCTTATTGGCCGTTGCCGGCTGCAAAAACAAACCGGGCGAGCAGAAAAGAACCGTTTTCTTTGACAAATCCGGCATGGATACTACAGTTAAACCGGGCGAAAACTTTTTTATGTACGCCAACGGCAAGTGGATAAAAAACACCAAAATTCCTGCTTCTGAATCGGGCTGGGGATCGTTTTACACCCTGGACGATGACAACCTGAAAAACCTGCATAAAATACTGGATGAGGTATCGGCGCAGGACAATGCTGCCGGCAGTGCTGCCCAAAAAGTTGGCGACCTATACCAAAGCGCCGTGGATACCGCAACAATGGACAAGTTGGGCTATGATCCTGTGAAGCCGATGCTGGCAAAGATCAACGCCGTAACTGATTACAAAACACTCGTTAGCCTTGCTGCTAATAGCTACAAAGATGGCGAAGGTTTTATGCTGGGCTTTTATGTGAACCCTGATGATAAGATCAGCACCAAGAATGTTGCCCATTTTGACCAGGCAGGCTTAAACCTGCCAACACGCGATTATTATTTTAAAGCTGATTCGGCATCGAAAAAAATACGCGCAGATTATCTAAAATATATTGCCAAACTGTTTACACTTACCGGTGTGGATACCGCCACGGCCGCAAAAAAGGCCGATGGGATATTGAAACTGGAAACCGCTATAGCACAATCGCACCTTACCCCCGTGGAATTGCGCGACCCGGTGAAAAACTATCATAAATTCACGGTGACCGATTTTCAAAAACAGGTTCCGGATATCGATCTTGCCGATGCGTTTAAACGTTTGGGCCTGAACACGGACACCGTACTGGTCGGTCAGCCGAATTATTTTAAGGCACTTGATATCCTTTTAAAAACACAACCGATAGCTGTTTGGAAAGACAAGGCTACATTTGAAGCGCTAAACCACGATGCCAGTATGCTGAGTAAACCCTTCCGAGACGCCAAATTTAATTTCCGAAAGGTACTTACAGGACAAAAAGAAGAAGAACCACGGTGGAAGCTTGCCGTTTACAGCGTTGATGGCGGCCTGGGCGAACTTTTGGGCCAGTTGTATGTCGACAAATACTTTACCCCGGATGCCAAAAAGAGAATGCTGGACCTGGTTAATAACCTTCAAAGCGTTTACAAAGACAGGATTGAAAAACTGGATTGGATGAGCCCGGCAACGAAGGAAAAAGCGATTGAAAAGCTGGCCGCTTTTACCAAGAAGATCGGCTACCCGGATAAATGGAAAAAGTATGATGATGTTACCATCGGTAAGGATACTTATTTTGCCAATGAACAGTCGATAGCTAAACATGATTATCATGAGCAGATCATCAGAGTTAATAAGCCGGTTGATAAAAAGGAATGGGGAATGACACCGCCGACCGTTAACGCCTATTATAACCCGGCGTTTAATGAGATCGTGTTTCCGGCGGGTATTTTGCAATTTCCGTTTTTCGACAAGAACGCCGACGACGCCATTAACTACGGCGCCATAGGTGCGGTTATAGGCCACGAAATGACCCATGGCTTTGACGACCAGGGTCGCCAGTATGACAAAGATGGTAACCTAAAGGATTGGTGGGTGAAAACAGATGCCGATCAGTTTAAAACAAGGGTACAGGTAATGATAGACCAGTACAATAAATTTACCGTATTGGATACCGTGCATGTGAACGGCAGCTTAACACAAGGCGAAAACCTGGCGGATATCGGCGGACTGGCAATAGCCTACCAGGCATTTAAGAATACCCCTGAAGGAAAAAGCGATACTAAAATTGATGGGTTTACGCCTGACCAACGCTTCTTTTTGTCATTTGCGCAGGTGTGGCGCATCAAAACCCGCGACGAAACCATGCGCACCCGGATTGCTGCCGATCCCCACTCACCCGAATTGTACCGGGTAAACGGACCAGTATCAAATATCGAAGCCTGGTATAAAGCGTTTAACATTCAACCTGGTGATAAAATGTACCGGCCGGAAAATACGCGGGTGAAGGTATGGTAAAAGCGACACCAACATAGATGGTTTTACGCCTGATCAGCGTTTCTTTTTGTCGTTAACCCGTGTATGGCAAAGCAAGGTCACGGATGAGTCGGCCAGGATGCGCATCAATGTCGACCCGCATTCGCCGGCGATGTACCGGGTGATCGGGCCGTTCTCCAACATGCCGGAGTTTTACAAGGCGTTTAATATAAAGCCGGGTGATAAGATGTACCGGCCGGATAGTGTGGGGGTGAAGGTTTGGTAGGTTAACGATTTGAAGATTTGTTAATTTGAAGATTTGAAGATGACAAGAGAGAATTACGAGGTTTTTACCGCCTCGTAATTCTCTCTCTTTCATCGGACCGGCCCCGTTAGGGGCCAAATATCGGTAGCAATGAATAGAAGAAAAATGTTTTGCCCTGTAAGGGCAACATATTGGCTCGCCGATTAGTTATTCGGGCATTTTAAAAATATACCGCTCATCATAATCAACCTCAAATTGATCAAGCATTCGCTGATATTCGTCTAAAAACGTCTTTTTGCGATGGTGTTCTTCCTGGTTTATCACGTATCTGATAACCTGCTTCACATGCGAGCGTGAATACGAAAATGCGCCATAGCCTTCCTGCCATCTAAATGTTGTCGGCGTAAAAGATTGAAGATTGATCCATTCGGACGATTCGCCTTTTACAATTTGCATCAAATCTGAAAGGGATTGCGTTGGCCGGAAGCCGAAAAACAGATGCAAATGATCGGGCTTGTTATTAATGGCAAGCATTTTATGCCCATGATTTTGCACGATGCCGGTGATGTATTTTTGAAGTTCATCCTTCCAATCCGGATGAATTAAAGATTGACGATATTTTACCGCCATCACACATTGAATGTGAATTTGGGTGTAGGTATTGGCCATGATTATTGGGTTTAATGACGCAATATAATGGTTTGCGTCAAAATAACATCAACCCATTCTCGTTGCGGGGTTGTAGGCGAATATATTTTGTACCTACGGCACAAAAACCCTCTTTTCTTTTTTTTGCTACCGATATTTGGCCCCGATGGGGCCGGAAACGCTAACATTGGGTGACCTGCCCCGTTAGGGGCCAAATATCGGTAGCATTGAGATAAGAAAAATGTTTTTGCCCTGTAGGGGCAATATATAAATGCCGCGCATTTTTCGGTGAAACTTACAGTTCGTTAATCACCGCAATACCACCCATAAACCTTATCTGGATCCGCTGAAATTCTATTTCTAATTTGGACGTCTTTATCCGAATTGTATTTGATAATAAAAGCCTCCTCCTTTTTAACTAAACTATCCGTTGGCGGGGCGGCGTGCGTTGTAGGTATATAATAATACCCTTTGAAATATCCCCAGCATTTCTTATTAAAATCCACTAGTTGAACAATGTTCGATCCCTTCCCAAAATGTTTATAAACATAAATCGGTTCATATAAGGTCATGTTCATCTTCAGCGGGAAATTTATGTAGTTTGTTGCAGTGTCATGCTTTATAACCCTTTGATAATAGGTTACTAATGCTCCGGTATCTTTTATATCTTCCACATAAAATGGTGCATTTAAAGCGCCGAAATAAGTCTCATAAACGTATAATTTATCATGATTCTGAACTTCTCTAAATAATCTCTTTGTGTAATACTGGATGATGTGAATGTAAAGAAACATGAACAAGTTTAATCCAACGGCAATTATCACAATAGACATCAGCCATATCTTAAATTTCCTGTTCATATTGTTAATTTGACCGCTTCCCTATACCGTCAACTTCCTATACTTAATCCTCTTCGGCGCAACGTCCCCTAACCGTTTCTTGCGGTTTTCCTCGTAATCCGTATAATTCCCTTCAAAAAAATAAACATGGCTGTTACCTTCAAAGGCAAGGATGTGGGTACACACCCTGTCCAGAAACCAACGGTCGTGGCTGATGATCACGGCGCAGCCGCCAAAGTTTTCCACGGCTTCTTCGAGTGAACGAAGGGTATTTACATCGATATCGTTCGTTGGCTCATCCAGCAGCAATACGTTCGAGCCTTTTTTTAGTGTAATGGCCAAATGCACGCGGTTGCGCTCCCCGCCGGATAACACGCCTACCTTTTTTTGCTGATCAGCGCCGTTGAAGTTAAACTTGGATACGTATGCCCTGGAATTGATCGGTTTGTTACCAACCAGGATGGTTTCCTGTCCGCCGGTCACATTCTCCCAAACAGATTTATTGGCATCGAGGTCGTCATGCATTTGGTCAACATAACCCAGCTTTACCGTTTCGCCTACGCGGAACGTTCCGGCATCCGGCTTTTCCTGCCCGGTTACCAGCCGGAACAAGGTAGTTTTGCCCGCGCCATTCGGACCAATAATCCCCACAATGCCCGCAGGCGGTAATGAAAAGTTCAAATTATCAAACAAAAGTTTATCGCCGTAGGATTTGCTCACCCCATTGGCCTCAATCACAATATTTCCCAATCGCGGGCCCGGTGGAATAAAGAGCTCCAGCTTTTCTTCGCGTTCCTTTGTCTCCTCGGATGCTAACTTATCATAATTGGACAAACGCGCCTTCGATTTGGCATGTCGGCCCTTGGGGCCCATGCGCACCCATTCCAGCTCGCGCTCCAGGGTTTTCTGGCGCTTGCTCTCGCTTTTTTCCTCCTGTGCAAGTCTTTTCGCTTTTTGATCCAGCCATGAGGAATAATTTCCCTTCCACGGAATGCCTTCCCCGCGATCGAGCTCTAATATCCAGCCTGCCACATTGTCAAGAAAATAGCGGTCGTGCGTCACCGCGATAACAGTGCCCTTATATTGTTTTAAATGCTGCTCCAGCCAGTCGATAGATTCGGCATCCAGGTGGTTGGTCGGCTCATCCAGCAGCAACACATCCGGTTCCTGCAACAGCAGGCGGCATAAGGCTACCCGGCGGCGCTCGCCACCGGATAATACTGATATCTTCGCATCCGGCTCGGGGCAGCGCAGTGCATCCATAGCACGTTCCAGCTTGGTATCAATCTCCCAAGCGTTTACGGCATCTATTTTATCCTGTAATTCGCCCTGGCGGGTCATCAGTTTGTCCATCCTGTCGGCATCGCTGTAATACTCTTCGAGGCCGAATTTTTCGTTGATGTCCTCATACTCTTTCAGTAGGGCCATGGTTGATGCAACACCTTCTTCCACAACCTCTTTCACGGTTTTGCTGGGGTCGAGTTCAGGCTCCTGGCTTAGGTAACCAACGGTATATCCCGGCGAGAAGATCACCTCGCCAATATTGGTTTTGTCGATGCCGGCGATGATCTTCAGCAAAGATGATTTACCAGAGCCGTTCAAACCGATAACGCCGATCTTCGCCCCGTAAAAAAAGGACAGGTATATATTTTTTAAAACTGTTTTCTGCGGCGGGTAAACTTTGCTTACGCCGGCCATCGAAAAAATGATCTTTTCGTCTGCCATGAGTATTAATTAGTGAATTAGTGATTGACTGAATTTTGAATTTTGAATTATTGATCGCTTTGAATTGGACGGCTAAATTAGGGAATTGCCGGTTAATTTGGTGGCAGGCAGCTAATTTGTTTGGCGATTTGTAGAGACGCAATATTTTGCGTCTCCGAACCCGATGATCGGGCTTTTTGATAAACGGCGATATGCATTTTAAAACCCGGTCGCTGGGTTCGAGACGCAAAATATTGCGTCTCTACAACCATTATTTCAAGCAAATCGTTATTGTCTTTGGGCGCCCCGCCGTGATAGAACAGCGGTAATATCGCTTTATTCTCAGCCTTTGCAACCCTTCCAACTTCTTCCAACCTT
>DASRTD010000267.1:0-9263 GCA_035656115.1 Mucilaginibacter sp. | reverse complement strand
CGTTGGTGTATAAATCTTTATATCCATTAAATTTTAATTCATCATATAATTTATACCTGATAATATCATTGCGGGTTGGATTTTTAATGCCAAATTCCTTTACAAGTAATAGCCTTATTGTATCATGTTCGGCTGTAGACTTATTAATTTGAGCCGTTGCTTCTTCTCGCTCTTTGAGGTTCTTTTTTAATTCACGAGCCAGTTCAATGCGTATTTCATCTGGTTTGCCAAGGTTAGGGTCCGCAATGATCGCGTTAACCACGTTAACCATTTGATTTAATATCTTTTCTACCACCGGATTTCGCAAGCTATTTTTTGGAAGCAATTCCAAACAGTCCTTTAAAATACGGTTATCATTTTCCTCCTTAGTAATTGACGAAGAATGATTGTAACCTGCCAATGCCGTCGCACTGGCAATTTTTTCGTCTTTATCCTTTTTTGCAAAAGGGTGACCTGCTTTCAGGAATGGTAGAATATTACGGATGGCTTTCGCGCTTAAACTCGCATAGTCCTGGTTTAGGTTTACTTTAGCAAGTATTTGGGCGTGTTCCTTGTTAATTCCAAACTTTGACTTTAGCAATTCAAAAAGTTTATCATTACCTGTATTGGAATTATCACCTTCATACGCGTACAACAGATGCCACACTTGATAGGCGAGTTGTTTTTCAATAGCTCCGCCTTCTAAATTACTATCAAAATCAAGAATAGCTATGTTGATCTCCTGCATTTCAAAAAATGACCGCACCGTCAACTTTATATCGGCAGCGGTTAATTCCTCTATCTCTATATCATCATGCCCTTCATATATCATCATTTTTAAATAAGCCTCATATAAAAGTTGATTGGTGCGGTTACCTTCAACAACTGGAAAATTCAAATCCCATTCATTGAGTTTATAGCCTAATAATTTAAATACCTGTTCCTTTTTTAAATTGCCTTTGATATTCAGTTCATCAAACAATAATTGTTTAGCTTCTAAATCAAATGATAAAACTTCCTTGCTTTTCTTATGCTGAATTAAAAGGTTGTTTAGATTTTGCCAAATCTTAAACTCTTGAAAAAGCGGAGATGATTTGGGTGTAACCTTTGCACCTATGGTATAACTTATCTTTTTGTCGTCCTTTACAAGTTCAACTACCCTGCTTTCAAACTCACAGAAACTAACTAATCCTTTTTGTGATTTTAACTTACGCTGATAAAAAATAATGATGTCCCTTATCTCTTCTTTAAGAGCATTGGTAAGTTCAGGATGATATTTGGCTTGTGTTTCCCAAATGGTTTCAAACTCATCAAAATAATCCTGCCTGTAAAATACCTGGCCTTTAGTGCGTGTATGGGGATTATACTGCAACTGACTATAAAGATACTGGCCAATGGTTTGCTTGTTAAAATAGAGTTCTTTACTACGGTCGCTAATTGCACCTAAGTATCCGCTCGAATTATTGATATTACCATTAATATCGGCGATAACGAAAGCGGCTTCTTCAACTGCTAATTGTGTATTAATTGCCATACTTCGCCATTTATAGGCTTGCAATTTTTTATCTTCCCTTGTGCCTTTATTTTCAGCGGTGTTAAAATTATACTTAGTCCAGAAAATGGCAGAAGTTACCTTTTGTCCTTTACCCCCAAGTGCCTTTTTTAAATCATCATTAAATACATCAGGATAATATTTCGATTGTAAGTCCCATACGCTGTTAAACTCGGCGTTTAAATCTGATCTGTAAAAATCAGGCAATGTCTTTTTCCCCTCTTTTAAAAACTGATAACACAATTGCCCAGGGGTAAGCTTTTGTTCATACAGCCTTTTAGCAATAGCCATTCCATCAATTAGCTGGCCTTCATCTTCATTGTTAGCTTTACGGCTGCTTTTATAGCCACGCTTTTTATTGATCATTAATAATATGCGTGCAAACTCGTCCTTCCCTATTTTTTGATCCGCAGCCTTAGCCCTCAACGCATAGGTTGCATGAGTAGTGTTTTTATCACTTTCGGCCAACAATGTATCCTCATCAATAATGCCTGACTTCTTTAAAACATTAATTAGATTTTGGCGGCGTTGCTTATAACGTTGTAAGGTTCGCCTGGCACCACGTGCCAATGTGCGGCCTGCGGTTACCGAAAACTTCTTGCCTTTTTCAAAGTTGGTTTGCTCATCAGTAGTGAGCGGATTTACACGTACCCCTATTTTTATGATAGATGATACTTCATTATCATCTTCGGCTTCCTTAACGAAAGCCCATCCGATAGAAGTTGTACCAAGATCGAGGCCAAGAATTTTCTTCATGATATGTAAATAAGATTGTGTTTTACAGATACAAAAAACTATAACTACAAATATCAAATTAAAATTTATATTTGCAATATAAATTTAATCACATCGATAACTACGCTGAACTATTTGTAGTTAGTTGCGATTTGCTTTCAAATTATAGTAATTACTTTTTATTTAAGGGATGGAAATATTACCATCCCTTAAATATCCAAAGATGATAAAGGATAAATCTGAACAAACTGAAAAATGCAACTTTTCAGTTTAATAAATCCTTTATTGAAAGAACAGGTAAACTTGCTGCGAGGGCATTGATAGCGGCGGGAATCAGCCCGTCGCTTCCTGTTTTTCATTATTCAAAAGTAATCAAAATAGCCATAATCTGCCTGTTTTATTTGTATAAGAACAATCCGCGGCTTACGCTCCAAGCATTATGATTTGCTTTTTTAAAATTAGATATATATATTTACATTGAAAGCAAATCGCAATAAGGATTATTCCGTTGTGTAAACATTAAGTGCCTCGTCTTACAATACGGGGCTTTTTTATTTCTAAATAATGCTGTTTCTTACTTTAGATGATAGCAAACCACATTTTTGCTGAATTATTCCAGCTTTTATACCAATAACAAATACATATTTTCTTATACCGCATAGAGGTTCTTTCATCAATGTGAACCAAAAACATATATTTGATAAAAAATAACTTAATGAATTAAAAAGTCAATTAACATAAAATATTAAACGCATAGCGTTGCTAACAGTTTCCTCTACGGAAAAACCGCGAATTTCGAAGGGAGAAGGAAACAGTGTAGGCGATGCATCCGTATGGGTGTGTCCTTTGCTGTATTCAATTCTCCCTGGTTCTTCGCGGTACCATCTGTAGGTTGGAGTCAGTGAGGATTACACCCTATTTTTTATCCTTAATGATATGTAATTGTAGCAGCCATGCAATAACTACATATATGCCAACACTACACTGGATAGGAAAAGATAAGGTCATCAATCACCATCACGATGTTCCTTTCAAAGTTTTAGATCATCAATATACTTTTAACGGTAACGGCCCCCCTGTTACCGGCACATCTCCTAATAAAATCATTCATGGTGATAATCTTGAAGCCTTAAAAGCCCTATTACCCGAATATGAGGGTAAAGTCAAATGTATTTATATTGACCCCCCTTATAATACAGGCAATGAAAATTGGGTATATAACGACAATGTTAACGATCCAAAAATTAGGAAGTGGCTGGGAAGAGTTGTTGGCAAAATAAGTGAAGACCTTACCAGTCATGATAAATGGTTGTGTATGATCTATCCGAGGCTGAAATTACTTCACAAGTTATTAGCCAAAGATGGCGTTATTTTTATTTCAATTGATGATAATGAACAAACTAACCTAAAGCTGATTTGTGATGAACTCTTCGGCAACGAGAATTATTTGGGAAATCTGATTTGGAGAAAAAAAGAGGGCGGTGGACAGACCGATAAGTATTTCGTTACCGAACATGAATATATCTGCGCCTATCAAAAATCTAATTCATTTTATTGGATCGATACCACCGTAAAGAAACAAGAAAGTGAATTTAATAAGGCTGACAAGGATGGAAAATTCAAATTAACCAAGTTGGAAAAATGGGGAAGCGCCGCCAGAAAAGAAGACAGACCAACTATGCATTTCTCCATCGTTGATCCTAATGGCATTGATTATTTACCAATAGCACCCGATGGTAATTTGGGGCGGTGGCGTATCGGTAAAACTACTATGAATAATTTGATCGAAAGCGATTTAATTCACTGGGAGCAAAGGAATGGCAAGCTCATACCTTATGAAAAAACATATCATACTACCGATGGCGAAACCACGATTAAAGAGCGAAGTATAATTTATAATCTTACAAATACGGCTGATGCATCAAAGTCATTGACTGAAATATTTGGGAAAAAAGATGTTTTTGACACTCCTAAACCATTCACTTTAATTGAATTTCTAATACTTCATTCAACAGACCAAGATGCCGTTGTTTTAGACAGCTTTGCCGGAAGTGGAACCACTGGACATGCAGTACTCAATCTTAATAAACAAGATGGTGGTGACCGTAAATTCATTCTAATCGAAATGCAAGACTATGCCGAAAACATTACTGCTGAAAGGGTAAAACGAGTAATAAACGGCTACAGTAATAAAGAAGGTACGGGTGGAAGCTTTGAGTACTATGAGCTTGGCGAAAACTTATTCGTTGGCGAGAATAATGAATATCTAAATGAGGCGGTTGGCATCGAGAAAATAAGAAACTACATCTGGTATAGTGAAACACGTGATTTTTTAGTTCCATCTAATCAAAATTCAAAAGAAGATACCTTATTAGGAATCTATCATAATACCGCATACTATTTTATTTATCATCCCACACATCTTACCTCACTTGATTTTGAAACATTGGCAACCATTAATGTAAAAGCCGGGCAGTACATTATTTATGCAGACAATTGCCTATTGTCAAAAGAATTTCTGTTCAAGAATAACATCGTTTTTAAAAAGATACCCAGGGATATCAGCCGTTTTTAAGCATGGAATTAAAAAGCTATCAATACAAAGTAATCAAAGACCTGGAAACATATTTGGCGTATGTCCAACAATATAAAAAGACAGACAAAGCATTTAATCATTATTGGGAAGAAAGGATAGGTCCTTATAATCCGTTAACCGGTGAAGGGATGCAACACTACAAAAACACTATTCCTAACGCAGCGCATGTATGTATAAAGGTACCCACCGCCGGGGGTAAAACCTTTATTGCCTGTAATGCTCTGCACACCATCTTTAATGCTTACTCATCTGCAATGCCTAAAGTGGTGGTCTGGCTTGTGCCGTGGAGTAATCTGCTTAATCAGACAGTATTGGCTTTAAGTGACCCAAATCACCCCTACAGGCAAAAATTGAATAGTCTTTTTAATCATCGGGTTGAAGTGTATGAAAAGAAAGATCTGTTACAGGGTTCCAATTTTAATCCCTCTGTAGTTAAAGAACAACTATCCATCATTGTGATGAGTTTTGCCAGCTTACGAGCAAAAAATAAAGAAGATCGGAAAGTTTATCAGGAAAACGGTCAGCTTGCTTCATTCGCATCTTATTACACCAATACTGCCGATCTGCTCGAAGACGTAGATGAAACCTCATTGATCAATGTGCTGCGCAGTATGCAGCCGGTTATTGTGGTTGATGAAAGCCATAACGCCGAAAGTAATTTAAGCGTGGATATGCTGAACGCGTTAAACCCCTCATTTGTACTCGATTTAACCGCTACGCCTAAAAACAACAGCAATATCGTCAGCCTGGTGCCGGCTATTGAGTTAAAAAAGGAGCACATGGTAAAACTTCCGGTTATTGTTTACAATCATCATGATAAAACCGAAGTAGTTAACAGCGCGCTGCATTTACAGCGCAAACTGGAATTATTATCTATCGAACAGGAAAAAAACGGCGGCAGGTACATCCGCCCGATAGTTTTATTTCAGGCACAACCCAAAATTGGAGAAGAAAATATTACTTATGAAAAATTAAAAAGGCAGCTTTTAAGTATCGGCATACCTGAAAATCAAATCAAAATAAAGACGGCTACCATTGATGAATTAAAGGGTGAAGATTTGCTTTCCCGTGCGTGTGAAGTGCGCTATATAATAACGATCAATGCTTTAAAAGAAGGCTGGGACTGTCCATTTGCTTATGTATTAGCGTCCCTTGCTGATAAGTCGTCTGCTGTAGACGTAGAGCAGATATTAGGCCGTGTATTACGGCAGCCGTATGTAATGAAGCATAGCGCATCATTATTAAATATCTCTTATGTATTAACTGCCTCTGTAAAATTTAATGATACGCTTCAAAACATTGTAAAAGGATTGCAGGCCGCAGGCTTTAGCGACCGGGACTATCGGGAGATCGATACAATGCCCGATGAAGAAAAGCAACGCGTGGTAGCTGATCCGCTGGAACAATTTCTTTTTCCTGAACAAACTGCTGTTGAAACTGGACTGGAATTGGATAGTACACGCATATCGTTCGAACCTGATAATTTAACAGAACCCGAAACTGCTGAAATCGTATTATCAGAAATTGAAACGATGGCCGAGGAACAAAATGCAGAATTAGAAGCCATTATTCAGCAACAGGAAAAAAGGCCTGCTGATGAGCAAATATTTGAGGAAATGGGCGATAAAATTAAACGTTATAAACTTTCAGAGGCAAACAGGTCTTTTGTTTCAGACTTACGATTACCACAATTTTATTTAACCGTACAGCAAAGCGACATATTCGGCACTGGTAAGGAGTTTTTAAGTCAAGAACCTTTATTACACCAATTCAAATTAAGCAATGAAGATACCAAGATCGACTTTGAACAAATATCTTCCGACTTGTACAAAGTGGATATAGAAGAAACAGGCAAAAGCGAATATGATGCACGTTTTACCAAAATTGAAGATATGATGGTAAAAGAGCCGGTTGTAGCCTATATCCTTTCTAAACCCAAAGACAGTCAAATTAAAGACATAGCCCACCAGCTTATTCAAATGATCGGCGATATGTATCCTATTGCCGACCAGGAAATAAGAGTTTACATTGAGCGGATTTTAAGTTCATTAAATGCAGAACAACTACAAGACATTTTGATCCGCAAGCTAAGTTATGCGGATAAGATCAAAGCCAAGATAAAGCATCATGCAGATAATTTTGCTGAAAGCCGTTTTAATGATTTGATCAAAGTTGGAAAAATAAAAGCCGAACCATCATGGAATTTCTCTGAACTGATTGTACCAGGTGTTTTAGGAGCCTCCATTAGTAAATCGCTTTATGAGCGTGAAGGCTTAATGAACAACTTTGAAACAACTATAATTACCGATATAGCTGCCTTACCCAATATCGCTTTTTGGCACCGCAATTTAGGCAGAGGCAAAGGATTTAGTATCAACGGTTATAAGTCTAACCATTATCCCGATTTTATTGTTGGCACAAAATCCGGCAAAATTATCCTGATAGAAACAAAAGGTGATGACCGGGATAATTCAGATAGCCAGGCTAAATGCAGGTTAGGCAACAAATGGGCAGAACTGGCCGGAACAAAGTTTAGTTACTTCATGGTATTTGACAAGAAAGCTATAGACGGCGCTTTCAACGCTGATAAAGCACGGGAACTTATCCGGCAATTATAAATGATATAAACGAACCTACTATCACAATTAAAATGGGGCAATATGATAAAACGCACGCTTCACTTCAGTAACCCGGCCTATCTAAGTTTAAAACAAGGTCAGTTGATTATCGACCTTCCAGACTTAAAAATTTTAGGCGAACAGGAATCTAAAAAATCAGTACCTATTGAAGATATAGGCATTGTTGTGCTGGATCATCAGCAGATTACCATTACACACGGCTGTATTGCTGCATTATTAGACAACAACTCTGCCATTATCACTTGCAACCATACACACCACCCAACGGGGATGATGTTACCGATTGACGGGCATGACACACAAAGCGAGCGTTTCCGGCATCAGATTGACGCTTCACAACCGCTAAAGAAGCAGCTTTGGCAACAAACCATCCAAACCAAAATTTTAAATCAGGCAGCGGTATTGGCAGACCGTGGAATCGCACATGAAAACATGCTGCATTGGGCGAAGTCTGTGCGTTCCGGCGACCCTGATAATTACGAAGGACGGGCTGCCGCTTATTACTGGAAAAATGTGTTCCCTAAAAAAGTGGAGTTCTTTCGTGGTCGCGAGGGTGATCCTCCTAATAATTTGCTGAATTACGGCTACGCAATATTAAGGGCTATTGTTGCCCGCGGGCTGGTATGTTCTGGCTTAATACCTACATTAGGCATTCACCACCGAAATAAATATAATGCTTATTGCCTGGCTGATGACATTATGGAGCCTTACCGCCCGTATGTTGACCTAATCGTTCTAAAGATCATCGATAATGGCGAGAATTTTTTAGAGCTGGGCAACTCCATTAAATCCCAATTATTAGGTATTGCAACGGTTGACGTACAGTTTGAGAAAAGCAGAAGTCCTTTAATGGTCGGCGTACAAAATACTACCGCTTCCTTAGCCAGGTGTTATGAAGGAAAAAACAGGAAAATAAACTATCCAATTATGAAGAATTTTAATCCTAAAAGGGGCCTAAACTATAAGGTTGACGAAAATTTCATAGATCAGGATACAGAAAACACGTTTGAATACAATATAGGAGATGAAGAATAGCTACCGTTTTGATGAATGCGCTTAAATGAGTACCGGATTTTGTGGATATTAGTGTTTTTTGACCTTCCGACAGAAACAAAGAAGGACAGGCAGATCTACAGCAGGTTTCGTAAGGATATTATGAAAGATGGATTCGGCATGTTTCAGTTTTCCATTTACCTACGGCATTGCAGCAGTCGTGAAAATGCTGATGTACACATCAAACGTGTAAAGAAAATACTCCCGCCTAAAGGCCATGTCGGCATCATGACCATTACCGATAAGCAGTTCGGAATGATGGAATTGTTCTATGGTAAGGAAGAAAAGGAGCTTCCAAACACCCCGCAGCAATTGGAATTGTTTTAGAATTTTAAATCCGGAAGCCTAAGCAACCGGATTTTTTAATTCTAATTTTGAACATAAACAACTGATATTTAGCCTTTTGAACTACGGTATGTTGTTGCAAATATCAGTTGTTCAAAGAATGAAAGCAAATCACAACAACCAGCTTGATGCTGAAAACGGAACAGCAAGTTGTTGCAAATATCAGTTGTTCAAAGAATGAAAGCAAATCACAACACATTGGCATCCCATCCTGCCCAAGCACTTGTTGTTGCAAATATCAGTTGTTCAAAGAATGAAAGCAAATCACAACTCCAGCACCAACAAACGCACAATTCGATGAGTTGTTGCAAATATCAGTTGTTCAAAGAATGAAAGCAAATCACAACGGAATGATGTCATTTAA
>DASRTD010000266.1:0-3289 GCA_035656115.1 Mucilaginibacter sp. | reverse complement strand
CCCTGCGCAAGCCGCAGCACACGCACACAATGTTTGCTCTCCTCTTCGTTCAGAAAATATTGTGGATTGGCGGCGTTGATGTTGGGTGTATAAAAAAGTTGCATTACTAAAGCAGATCAATGTAAATCTACAGCATCTTCTTCATTTATCAGCAGTTCCAGCTTTACCGACTCGATATTTTGTTCGGATTTTTTTAGCACGGTAATGTTATAGCCGTTTGATTCTTTCTGTTCGCCTACGTCCGGTATTTTGCCGAATATCTCGCCCAGCCAGCCCGAAACGGTATCAAAATCGCCATCTTCGGGCAGGTCGTGTGGTAAATGGGTGTTCACATCGTAAATTGACGCCAGTGCATTTACGATAAACTCGCGGTCGCTAACCTTCTCAACTATGGGCTTTTCCTCGTCAAACTCGTCCTGTATTTCACCCACCAGTTCCTCAACAATATCCTCCAGTGTAACCATCCCGGCTGTGCCGCCAAATTCATCCAATACGATAGCTATCTGGATGCGCTTTTGTTGCAGCTCAGCCATCAGGTCGTTTATCTTTTTCGTTTCCGGGATGAAGTAAGGTTTACGCAGAATGTTTGCCAGAACGATTTCCTTGTTGCGGGCAAGGAGTGGCAGGATATCTTTCGCATGGACGATCCCAATTATCTTATCAATGCTATCGTCGTAAACCGGAATTCGGGAATAGCCTTCCGTGATCATAGTCTCGAGCAGTTCTTCCCGGGGCGTATTAATCTCGATACCGGAGATTTTCGTTCGGGGTACCATGATGTTTTTCACAACCCGTTCATTAAAGTCGAATACATTTTGTATCAGTTCGTGCTCGGTAGAGTCGAGGGCGCCGGTTTGCTTTCCCTGGTCAAGCAGGTACTGAAGCTCTTCTGAACTGTGGGAAGGCTCACCTTGTGCCTGGTTGATGCCAAGTAGTTTCAATATGAAATTGGCGAAACGGTTTAATACCCAGATAAGCGGCCGGAAAACGACGAAGAAAATACGTAAAGGAAGTGAAACGGCCATCACCGTGCGTACCGACCGCTGTATGGCAATTGATTTTGGCGCCAATTCGCCAAACACGATATGTAAAACGGTGATAAAAATAAATGCGATAACACGGCTTAGCGTAATAATAAACGACGATTTGATGACGACGCCGAACGTCAGAAACAAGTTCAACATTAACTTGGTGGCCACGTCCTGCCCCACCCAACCAAGGCCAAGCGATGCGATTGTAACACCCAACTGGGTAGCTGCAAGGTAATTATCCAGGTTGTGAACGATCCCGCGGGCAAGTTTAGCGATGGCGCCCCCTGATTTTGCCCTGATCTCCACCTGTGAACCGCGCACCCGCACCATTGCGAACTCCGCCGCTACAAAAAAGCCGTTAAGCAAAACCAGGAAAAAGGTAAGAAAAAGATAAAAACCGTTTATTTCGTAAAAACCGTTTATTTCGAGATCAGGCCCCATAGGTTAATTATTGGTATACGGGAAAGGTAGATTTGTACAATTCCGACGCCTCGGTTATCACTTTTAAAGCGTAACGCTTACCCAGCAAATGCTCGATAGTGACATTTTTCCCTTCCAGTTTTTTGTAATCTTTAAAAAAGCGCACAATTTCTGTCATAGTATGCGGCGGCAGTTCGCTCATTTCGTTAATATAATTTACCGACATATCATTGTTGGCTACGGCTATGATCTTATCATCCTGTTCGCCGTTGTCTACCATGTGCATCACCCCGATAGGCTTTGCTTCGATGATCGACATCGGGAACACATCGATGGAGCAAAGCACCAAAATATCTAATGGGTCGTTATCGTCGCAATAGGTTTGCGGTATAAACCCGTAATTTGCCGGATACATTACCGACGAAAATAAAACCCGGTCGAGTTTTAGCAAACCTGATGGCTTATCTATTTCATACTTTGCTTTTGAGCCCTTAGGGATCTCAATTACCGCATGAACAACTTCGGGTAAATCATCACCAGGCGAAACCTGGTGCCATGGATGCTGCGTACTCATTAATCATTTTACTTTAGTTCTTTAACATTTTCGCTCCTGTGCAGTTTCCGCCGGATGAAGGCTACTACAAGCGGAATAGTGGTAACTATTACCAATCCCAATACAATATAATGGATATAGTCCTTTACCTGCGGATATTTTCTGCCTAAGAAAAAACCACTTAAAGTAAAGGTGTTTACCCATGCAACACAGCCAACAATATTGTAAAGTGTAAACTTTTTAAGGTCAACTTTAACAACTCCCGCAAAGATAGGTGCAAAAGTTCTAATTATAGGGAAAAATCTCCCTAAAACCAGGGCCATGGCGCCATATTTGGCATAAAAATCCTCGGCAATAACCAGATGATGCTTTTTGAAGAATATGGAATTGTCTTTATTGAACAATGCCGGGCCCGTTCGCTTGCCAAACCAGTAACCAGTAAAGTTGCCCAATACGCCGGCAGCAACGAGTGATAAGACAAGCGTATAGATAGAAACATCGAACCGCCCTGTTGAGCAAAACAGCCCGGCCATAAACAGCAGGTAGTCCCCGGGCAGAAAGAAACCAAAAAAAAGGCCCGTTTCAGCAAAAATAACGACCAGTAAAACGTAGAACCCGAGATTAATTACGGATTGAGCGCTGGTTAAATTTTGCAGATGTTGCCAAAAACTATCCATTTTATGTTGGTTAAAACTACGAATATTAAATGGATTTGTAATGCTTGTGTTACGCAAGCATGCAATTGGTTTAACTACCATGAACAAAAGCCGGTAGTGTTCAAGTGTTCAAATGAGTTGAAAATGGAACACTTTGAACACCTTGAACACCTCTGTCTATTTCATAAAACATTGATAATTAAATCGTTATATATTTTTAAAAAATAAATTTTCGCTCAAAAGCGTTCATTTTTTGAACGTGAATTGAACATAAAATGAACATGTCTATCCCTGAAAAAGGTTGACACTTTTAGCCGGTACCCCTGAAGTCGATTTACGATTTGCCATTTGTAGGGGCGACCCTTGTGGTCGCCTCTTACCAGGTACAGGCATGGCATGTTCCCGCAAACGCCGATTTGTGCATATTTTCCGTCTCATGAGCCGGCCTCCTGATCATTTTTCATCCCGGTTCCCAATTTTCGTTTTCGGGCGACCACGAGGGTCGCCCCTACAGGTTTCGGGCGCGCTTTTATGCCCTTTTTTATGGTCGCAAACCACTCGCCAAACACCTCCAAACGCCTTTAGGACAATCACGAATCGTATACAAACAGCATCAAAAATTTTTTCTG
>DASRTD010000265.1:0-20643 GCA_035656115.1 Mucilaginibacter sp. | reverse complement strand
TTTTCACCGAACCGTTGCTGCTGCAGGTAAATATAACTTTCAAGATTTTCTATTTCGGTTTCCAGCAGCACTTTCTCTTCGTCTGTCTCATACAGCATATACCGCATCAACGAAGAAAGTTTATGAACTGTTGGCTCCAGTTCATCACTTTTTAAGCGGACCATCGCCGCTATGTTGTTCATGATGTTGAATAAAAAATGCGGGCTGATCTGGGAGCGTAAAAAAGAAAGTTCGGCTTTTAGATTTTCCCGGGCCCTTTCAGCGGTTTCCCGTTGAGATTTTGCCCTGTCGCTGATTGTTTTATAAGCAATGCCGGCGATGGTGGTAAATAAAAAAGTAACCAGGTGATGCTCAAAGAAAAGCGTAAGATTGAAAGGCCTGCCGGGTATTTCGAGTTTGAAAAACAAACTATGGATGATAAGGATCAAACCAAAGAAAACTGCCTCGGCAAGCAGGTAAAAAAAATACTTTCCTTTATAAATTAAACGGGGAACAAGCAGCGCTGTGTTGAGGTAAAACAGCCCGACCCAAAGTATTTTGGTAAGCGTATCCAGATAGAGAAAAGGCGTACTATTAGTATTAGCATGGAATTCATGCCCGCCATTATCATAATAAGCCGAAGTAAACAGGTAAGGCAACAAAAATATACTGGCCCATACAGCAACGTGAATGAGGGTGGTTTGATTTTTAATTAACCAAATTTTGCTTTTCATTTTAAAATTAATAGATCAATGTAAGTTTGGAGTATTCCGCTTTAGCAAATGGCAAAACAAAACTAATGCTTATCAATACAGTTTTACTCTTCGCTGCTCGTCAGTTTGAGGCGAATTGGCAGGTTTTGATTTTGCAGCTGTCCCAAAGCGGTAAACAAATGCAATATTAAATACCCGGGTGTCCATGCTCATGGTTAACCGCGACTGCACGTCCTGGAAGTTTTGTATCTCTTTTGAGCTTTGCGTATAAAAAATATCCTTTACATTCAGCTTTATGCTCGCCTTGTCATTTAGCAATTGTTTCGATATGCCTGCCGACACTTGCCCGGCCGGTAATACGATCGCTTCCCCCTTATCGCGGTTGCGGCTTAAGAAGTTGCCGGCCAACTGTGCCGACCATCCACCCGGCAAAGTAAACTGATTGTTTAAATTTAATGAAAGAGCAAGTTGTTTTGCATGAAAAGGGTAACCGTCAATGGCCCCGTTGTATTCGTTTTGATAAAGGTTTGCAAAAAACTGGACGCCGTACCATTTGCTCAGCTCAAAGTTGGCGCTCTCGGTAATGCCATAATTGTACCTGGTCCCGATATTGCCGGTGCTCCGGATAATTACAGAATCCTGGTGGATAAGCGTTTCGTCGATCATATTATGTGCGACACTATAATTGATCGTAGTTGTTAAAATATCTTTATAAGAATGGCTCAACTCAAAATTTGTGCTGAGTTGCGGCTGTAAAAAAGGATTTCCCGTGGCATACGTGTATTTATCCATAAAGCTAATAAAGGGATTCAGATCCTGGTACGACGGCCGGTCGATGCGGCGGCCCATAGAAAATGAAAACTGGTTATTGTCATTCAGCGCATAGCTTACAAATGCCGTTGGAAAAAGACTCACATAACTGCGGCTGAAACTGGAATCTGATTTTTGTGAAAGTGAGGATTGCAGGCCCTTATAATTGGTGTTTTCCAGTCTTATACCTGCCTGTAACATCCATTTACCCGTTTTTTTATTGAGGTTAAGATACGCGGCATTGATATTTTCGGAATAATTAAAAGCACTGCTAAGCGCGGTATCCGGGAGCCAATTCCCATTTGACAGATCAAAAAAATTAGAAGTATTATCTGTTTTCACCAGACTCGATTTAATACCTGTTTCCAGTTTGATCCCATTGTTTAAAGATTGTGCATAATCGAGCCGTGCTGAATAGATGTTGATTTTTAAAGGAAGCAGGTTTTTTAAAACGCCCTCTTCCTGCAATACTTCACTGGGGCTGTAAGTAAGATTTGTAATATTTTGATTGCCTGAAAAATCATAGTGCAGGTAATCCAGGTTGGCGGTTATATCCTTTTTGCCGCTATCCAAGGCCGAATGAAAATTAATATTTACCGACTTATTCTTCCAGGTATTGTCACCGGTGCTGATGGTCTTTTCTATCGAAGTAATATTGCCACTGGCGTCTTTAACATCGCTCGTCGTATAGCCGTCCCGCTTTTGCGGCGCCAGGAACCCTGAAGTGACAATGCCCAAGGTGGTTTGTTTATTGATAAAATAATCCAGGCCCAATTTCAGGTTATTGTTTTGGCTCTTGTACGGCCGGTCAGATTGTTGGTCAAGCTCAGAAGTTTTTGTTCCGGTCGGGCCATAAAAATTTCTTTGAATATCAAAGTCCGTAAAACCGTTATTGATGCTGTACCCATAATTTAAAAAGGCATTTAGCTTGTCAGTCCGGTAGTTAAGCGCAATACTGTTATTGGTTTTTGCATAAACTCCCTGCCCGTAGCTTAGCGTAACACTGCCGTTAAACCCTTGTGTAATGCTTTTTTTTGTTTTAATATTAATTACGCCTGCATTGCCCCCCGCATCATATTTTGCTGAAGGGTTGGTCATGATCTCGATCTGGTTTAATTGGTTTGAATTCATAGTACTTAAGAGGTTTGCCAGTTCAGTGCTGCTGAGGTAGGAAGGTTTGCCATCGATCATGACCATTACCGGCGACTTGCCTTTTAAACTGATGTTGCCATCTTTATCAACACTGACACCCGGGGTTTTTTCCAGCACCTCCAAAGCGGTTGAACCAACATTGGTGACAGATGCGCCTACATTAACGATCATTCGGTCGGGCAGTTGTTCAATGAGTGGCTTCGTGCCGGAAACAACTACAGCGGCAAGGCTTTTAACTGCAGGCCGCAAAATCAAAGTGTCGGGTAAAACGGTTGGATGGTTTTCCGAAATCGTGAATACAGCAGAATTCACTGCTTCAAAATCTACAGAACTGACCGTAATAAAGTAATTTCCGTAGGGAATACCCGTAAATGAGAATTTTCCCGCCTG
The DNA here is from genome assembly GCA_035656115.1 of Mucilaginibacter sp. GTDB lineage: Bacteria > Bacteroidota > Bacteroidia > Sphingobacteriales > Sphingobacteriaceae > Mucilaginibacter. Next base: position 17,599 of record DASRTD010000265.1, on the reverse strand, counting down.
GTTTGACGCGGTAGTTTTGAATACCGAAGAATCCTTTGCTGTCCTTAACGAAATTGTTGCTGATTCGACCGGCGCTTTTTTGGTGTCCACGGCATTGCCGGAGACAGCGGTTTCAACGGTTTGCGCCATAACTTTAACCGTGGCTAACAGTGTCGCAAAAATTATGATGATCTTTTTCATGTCGTAAAAAATTTTTTTCGACACAAACGTATATTCAAGAAAATAGCGGATTTTGGAAATGATGCCAACCCCAAAAAGTTTGTGGCGAACCGTGAAATTTTTGCGATTTATGAAATCGGCTCAGCGGGTTATAAGAGCCAAAAGCGCAAAATTCAACCTCGCAAAAGGCCCGCCTTTTGCGAACGCTTCGGCTGACAGTAGTCAAAGACTACGCCCATAGCCAATTCGCAGACATAGTCTACGAACAGCGGGGGCTACATAATTCCGGTCAATATATTGGATAACATTTTTAACGTTCTCCCGGACTTTCTTCCTAAAATGCTGTGCTTTCGTACGCATACCCCGTTCAATCTACTAACATATTTTATCTGAAGTTACAAACTTCTAATAACGGGGACTATGCGCATTGCCAATTCGTAGATGCCTACGAACAGCGAGGATGGTTTGATCTGTTAAACTTCTAATTGAGCGTTAAACTAAATTTGCCGTTAGTAACATTTTTGCCTGTGCCTGCATAATTTGTTTCATATACCAAAGCGCCGCTAAAAGTGCCTTGCACACTAGTGTTACTTATGGATGAAATAGTTATAGTCGAGGAGGATGGAACGTTAGGATTCGTAATATACCCTGCCGGGAACTGTGCACCCGGCGTGTACTGATCATAAACAATTGCAAGAAACGTGGCAGGAGGTGGCTGATTACTGGCAGATAGAAAAGTGCCGCTCGTAATTGGGTTCACCGACCCGAAGTTGATTTCAATGGTCGCTTTACTGCTGCTGGTGTCGGTCGCTCCGGTGATCTCGATCACATAAAGGTATCCAGGGACACCGCCAGGGATCACGCGGGCGCTTGCATTAACGTTGAAAGTTACATTTGCGCCATCAATATTTGCGGTTATGGAATTGTTGTTATTGGTTTTATTCGGCACATCGACTTGTTGTTTTTTACAAGAGTTGGAAAATAGCAATAGGCACGCAGCGAGGGGTATAAAAAATTTCATATTGTCAACGGGATTTCAGGATAAAATATAGTCAGTTTAATTAACGATAAAATTAAATAAACTTTTGATTAAACAACTATTTTTAATGCTTCTGCCTGGCAGAAGCATTAAAATAGTTTTAAACTTATCTGTGTTGAATTAAATGGACAGGGCCATGTAAAGAATAGTTTTTTTAACCACGCGGCGGCACAAAAGCCCTTAAAATGCAAAAGCAGGTTTGGCCTTGCGCTCTACCTGCTTTTTTAACTATTAACTGATCGTTCTAAAAAATCTGTTAATTGCTGTCATAACGCAAAAAAGATACGGAACGCTACAGGTGCTTTCATGTAAATTAAAAAAATATCTTATTTAGATAAAAATTATTAGTCATATTGTACAACTTTCCTGGTTTAATTGGCGGTACCTTGCCGGTCATTAAACTTAAATTAAAGATCAGATGATGCAAAACATGCCCATCAAGGCCTTTGTCCCAACCACGAAACCCGGCGAGGCCAAAGAATTTTACCGGGACGTCCTGGGATTAAAATTATTGGCTGAAGATAATTACGCTTTGGAATTTGAAGCGGGCGGCACCTTATTAAGGGTAACCACGGTGCAGGAATTAAACCCGCATCCCTTTACCATTTTAGGATGGAACGTACCGGATATTGCTTCAACAATTCGATCGCTTAAACAAAAAGGCGTTGAATTGAAAAAGTACGATTTTATGGAGCAGGACGATTTAGGTATATGGACAGCGCCCGCCGGCGCAAAAGTAGCCTGGTTTAGTGACCCGGATGGCAATGTTTTGAGTCTTACTGAGGTAGGCCTGTAGCTGCTTGAAATCTACCCTTCTAAAAGTCGTGCCGAAACAAGTTACTCATAACAAATTGAGCGCAGGGTGTCACACTGAGGCACTCGAAGTGCGGTGCGCAAAGGCCATTCAATTTAGAGGTTCTACGGAGCCTAACGAGCATAGCGGTAACCCAACCCACCGCACTCCTTCCCTTCATTGAACTCAGGCAGGCTAAGTGCCTCAGGATGACACCTCCCGCTCTTTGTCGCCCCCCTTCAGAATTTCGCGAAATTTTACAATTCGGCATGACTTTTTTATTTTTCCGACCTCCATTGGTGAAAACATAAACATGGGCGGTTAACGTTTACACCCCGCGTGCTCCGAAATGCGGGGTGTAAAAATGCCGATGGATTATAAAATTCTAATACCGGCGACTTGCTCCGCAATTCACGGATAAGTACCTTTATGGCGCTATCAATCCACTTATGTATTTTTCATGCCACCTGACAATACTCCTGTCCTCAATGAAATAACTGAAGGGAAACCTGACTGCCCAAGTTGTGGTAACCGTTTGATGCGCATACGTCGCAACGTCATTTTTAAGACAATGCTGTTTTGGTTACCGGTAAAGCGCTACAAATGTCTTCGATGCGGTAAGAAAATATACAGGTGGAAGTAATACGCCCAACCAGCCGCATGGATTATCATCAACGTGACGCCTCGCGCACTTTCTGGCTAATGCAAAGCAAACCGCTTTACATTAGGTGGATTTTTTTGAAATTTTATCTTTTCTTCAATCAGATCATACCCACGTTGCATCCGCAGCCAAAAATCGGCGTTACCCCCAAATGCTTTTTCAATTCGCAGTGCAATGTTAGGTGTAATAGCGCCCTTGCCATTGGCTATTTTTGATAAGGTAAGCCTGGATACATCCAATAATTCGGCCGCCCGGCCGATGCTCAATCCATTGGCGTCGATCACGTCTTCCTTTAAAATTATACCGGGGTGTACATTAGTACTGGGTGCTCTTTCCATTTCCGTGTTTTTTTTAATGTGTATCCAAATAGTCTAAATCATAAGCATCGCCATCGATGAATCTGAAAATGATACGATAATTGCCTGAAATATCCAGGGACCAAAAATCTTTCAATTCACCTTTCAGCAGATGTGGCCGCAGATTTGAAAAAGGCTGCAAATCTTTCGGCAGTTCTTCCAGGTAATTTATCAGGTTCATCACCTTTTTAATTCGCTGAATATGCTCATGTGGCAGTTTGCTGGTATCGCCTTTTGTCCAGTATAGTTTTAAACCTTTATGGCCTATAGACTTGATCGTTTTGAATACTGTAAATATACAGTATATATTTCAAAAAATAAAATATTCCCCCACGGCGGCGCACGCTGGGGATGTCTGTTCACGGTGTGCCTGATAGCGTAAACGGGCGCCGGTACATGGTATGCTGCGAAGTGCCGTTGTTTGCGCCTTTGGCATAGTACAAAAACCCGGTTTGGTCGGTTACGGTCTCGGATGGCTGATCGGGGCTGACTAAGGTGGGATACCAGTTATAGGGCGCCGTTGATGGGGTTACGGTTCCGTCGGGCACCGGCGCGGGGAGCATCACCTGCCCGGTGGACCAGGAAAGGAGGTCGGGCGAGGTAGCAACATATATGCCCCCGTTGCCAACAATAATAAGTGCGTAAGCCTTAAGGTATGTGTTGTAGGTGACAAAAGGCTGCCGATGGTCGTTGGGTACATTTTTATCCAAAATAATTTGAAGGGGCGTAAACGCGCCACCGAGGCCGGGTGAGTTAAACGATCCGTTCAAAAGCTTTTGCCAACTGCCGGGAGCGGCGTCAGTTGCGACAGGCGCGCGGGCAATGCCGATGCCTTCCGTTTTGCTTTGAAGATCGATCTCGCGGAAAACAACATAAATGTAACCGTTCGCTTCAATTGCGGCGGGCGTGCCAACGCCTGCCCCGGTCAGCCCCTGCGAGGCCTGCTGGGGGTCATGGCCGGAAAGAATTTGGCCTTCGCGCTGCCAGGTGGTCCCGCCATCGGTGGACCGGGCGAGCCCGATCCCCGCATAGAAGGGGATACCATTGCTATGAGTAGTGCCGAACAGGTGGTTTTCCGCATGGTAGATCATCAGCAAATCGGTTCCATTGGCTGCGCGGAACACACTGCCCGCACCGGCGTAGTCGGCATCGAATGCGGTACTGCCCGCGCCAGCAGGAGCAAGAAGCAGTGACGGGACACCGTTTGCGGATTTGAGCGGGGTCAGGTTTAGCATATCAGTGGTGGAAAAACCCGCTGTGCCGCCATCCGCCGCAAACCACATTTTGTAGCCGCCGTTGCCGTCGCCTAAGTAGGATAAATGCTCGTCGGGGCTATACAATAGGCCCGGGGATTGAGGTGGAATAACGTTTTGCTCGGCGCCGAGTGAAACACTAAACCCCGGCTGGTTTGGTTTAACCGGTGTATCCTTGTGGCAACCGCTATTGCCCATGGCAAACAACGCTATCCACAGGATGCCTGCGTTTGCTGCCGCACGGAGGTGTTTGTTTTTTGCCATCAGCTGCATTGCTGCGTTATTATTAATGTGCCGCCCGATGTTGGGCAGGAAACGAGTTAATAAAACGTAATTTATGGTGGTTTGTTTGGCAGATTTCAACAGGGCAAACAAGCAAAATTAGAATTTGGACTGTTCATTTTGATGTTCAAAAATGAACGTTTTTTGGCTGGGAGGAAATTTTTTCGATGCCGTTTGTACCCGTTTAGTAAGGGTTTTGAGGGTGTTTGAAAGGTCATTAAGACCCTCCGGAAGTCCGGGACGGCATGACTTTTTTATTTTTTTTGGCGATGAGGTGTAAACTTACTACGGGATTCTTCACCAAAAGTGTCAACTTTTTAAGGGTCAGACAGCTGAAAAGCGTTCAACCAGTGTTCAATTCGCGTTTAAAAATTGAACGCTTTTTTTGGGATGATTTCGACCGCTGTATTTGGATTAAGTACACAAGTATCTTATTGTCAATAAATTAGCAATAAATTCTACTTAACATAATAGTGTTCAAAGTGTTCAAAGTGTTCAATTTTCAACGCAGTTGAACAGTTGAACACCTGCCGGGAAACGGGTTATGCCTGCGCCCCCTCCTTTATCGCCAGCTGTCCGCAGGCGGCGTCGATATCCTTGCCGCGGCTGCGGCGTATGTTGGTGGTAACGCCCTGGTTGCGCAGGTAATCGGCAAAAGCCTCAATTTTATCTTCGCCGGCATTCATAAAGCTGGCAAAGGCGATGGGGTTATATTCGATGATATTTACTTTGCAGGGCAGGTGTTTGCAAAAACGGGCCAGTTCGGCGGCATCCTGCAGGGTATCGTTAAAACCGTCAAAAACAATGTATTCGTAGGTTACCGCGTTTTTGGTCTTGGCAAAATAATATTTAAGCGCCTCGGCCAGGGCCTTGAGCGAGTTTTGCTCGTTGATGGGCATAATGGTGTTGCGTTTTTCGTCATTCGCCGCGTGCAGCGAAAGGGCCAGGTTAAACTTTACGTTATCGTCGCCCAGCTTTTTAATCATTTTGGCAATGCCGGCGGTCGAAACGGTGATGCGTTTCGCAGCCATATTCAAACCATCTTCAGCCGTTAACTTTTCAACCGACTCCAGTACGTTTTTATAGTTCAGCAGTGGCTCGCCCATGCCCATATATACGATGTTGGATAAAGGTATGCCGTAATTTTCCCGTGCCTGCCGGTCTATCAGTACTACCTGGTCGTAAATCTCGGCAGCGTCCAGGTTACGTTTGCGTTCCATATAACCAGTGGCGCAAAATTTACAGGTAAGGCTGCAACCCACCTGCGACGACACGCAGGCCGTCATGCGTTCGGTTGTGGGAATTAAAACGCCTTCAATAAGGTGGTCGTCGTGTAAAATAAAAGAATTTTTTATAGTTTTATCCGCACTATACTGTGAACGGTGAATTTTAACATTGTTAATGACGAAGTTCTCGTCGAGTTTGGCGCGCAGTTCTTTTGAAATATTACTCATCTCGTCGAAAGAAAAGCATGACTTTTTCCAAAGCCATTCATACACTTGTTTTGCACGGAAGCTTTTTTCTTCGCCTAACAGGCTTGCGAAATGCTGCTGCAATTGTTCAGGGTTAAGGCTTCGGATATCAATTTTTTCTTTTGCGGCTCTCACGCAGCAAAGGTATTAATTAAAAAAAATCTTTTTAAGTACATTCTTTTTGGATTTAAAAACAATAACCAAAAGTTAAGTGTTTCCAGTTTTCGGATTGGTGTGTTTCAGAATGAGCAGTATTATCACAATTAAATGAAAAGTTTCAGAGCCGATTACATTTTTCCCGTTTGCGCCGATCCGATAAAAAATGGAATAGTTACGGTTGATGACGCCGGAAAGATCATCGCTATAGCCGATCAAAATACACATCTGCATGATGTTCATGTCGAACATTTGCACGGCGTTATTTGCCCGGGTTTTATCAACGCCCATTGCCATGTCGAACTGTCGCACCTGCGGGGCAGACTGGCCCGCCGCACCGGCCTGGTTAATTTTATTAGGGATGTTCAAAAAAATAGGGTAACTGATGAAAAACTGGTTTTGGATGCTGCATTCCAGGCCGACGATGAGATGTATCAAAACGGCATTGTGGCGGTTGGCGATATTTCAAACACCGGCGTCAGCATACCTGTTAAAGACGCGAGTAAATTATACTATCACACCTTTGTCGAAACGTTCAGTTTTGTGCCTGCCATGGCCGAAACGGCCTTTAACAAAGCGCTGGATTTGTTAATGGAGTTTAAGCCGCGCCCAAGTTCTATCACACCCCACGCGCCGTATTCGGTATCGAAAGAGTTGTTCAGGCTGATCAGGAACTATTGTGAGAACAATGAAAACCTCATTAGCATGCACAACCAGGAGTGCGAAGACGAAAATAAATTTTACCGCTACAAACAGGGAAGTTTTATTGATCTTTACGAATCATTTGGAATAGATATCAGCCATTTTAAACCGATGGCGCGTAATTCGGTGCAATCGGTAATCCCGTTGTTAAGCAATAAGCAACGGACGCTGATGGTGCACAATACCTGCTCAAACCTGAAGGACATTTATTTCATTAAGCGGTTCGACCACGAAATTCACTGGTGCTTTTGCCCGGGTGCAAACCTGTACATCGAGGACCGGCTGCCAAAAGTGGAACTTTTTGTCGGGCAGGGGTACAATATTACTTTAGGCACCGATAGCCTCGCTTCAAACGATAAACTTTGCATATTAAGTGAAATGAGGCTGCTGCAGCAAAATTTTCCGGGATTAAGCACTCCAAAGCTGGTAGAATGGGCAACTTTAAACGGCGCTCGTTTTTTGGGCATCGAAGAAGAAAAAGGAACAATCGAACCCGGTAAAACCCCGGGCCTGAACCTGATAACCGGCCTCGATGGATTTAAATTCACGCCCGAGACCAGAGTGAGGCGTTTGGTTTGAGTAGAGTTGTAAAATGAAAAAACACTTAGACATAACCGTCAAAGGCAAAGTACAGGGCGTATTTTACCGCGCCTCGACCAAAGCCGTGGCCGACCAGCTGGGCGTAAAAGGTACTGTGAGCAACGCACCCGGCGGTCATGTTTTTATCGAAGCGGAAGGCGACGATATCTCGCTCGAAATGTTTTTGGAGTGGTGCCGCGAAGGTCCCGAACATGCAATTGTAACTTCTGTAGAAAGCAATGAAGGCGAATTAAAAAACTATCGTAATTTTGAGGTCGTAAGGAAAGGGTATTAATAGCTACTTTTTTTGAACGCTTAATTGGATCAACATCATTGTCAACCGCTAAAAAATTTGCCGGGCAAACCGCCATCTACGGTATAAGTACCATTGCGGGCCGTACGCTCAACTTCTTTCTAACATTTGTTTATACACGCACTTATAGCCGTAGCATTTATGGCATTTTCGGCAGTATGTTCGCTTATGCTTCAATGTTGCAGGCGGTGCTTGCATTTGGAATGGAAACCACCTTTTTCAGGTATCTCAACAAACACGAGGATCAAAAGCAGCAGGTTTATAACAACTCCTTTGCGGCGGTATTCATCACCACGCTCGTTTTTTTGGCGCTCACGCTTACCTTCCTCAACCCGTTGACACATTGGCTAAAAATTGAGCAAACTACTTCCTTTAGCGATTACCGCCTGTATGTTATCTATTTTATCGCATTCCTGGTGATTGATGCATGGTGTGTGGTGCCTTTTGCAAAAGTGCGTGCTGATGGCCGCCCTGCCCGCTATGGGTTTATTAAATTGGCGAATATTTTCACGTTTATAGGTTTAAATATCTTCTTTATCTATATCATACCGTTCGTTATCAGGCATCATTTTATTGGTGCATCCTGGTTAAGCGCGTGGTTCAGGCCCGGATGGCTTGGTTATATCTTTCTATCAAATCTAATTGCAAGTGCACTCACGTTTTTACTTTTACTGCCCGAGGTGGTCAAACTTCGGCTTGATCTTCATTTTAGCATATTCAAAAGCATGCTCGTTTATAGTATGCCAATATTGGTGGCCAACCTGTCGTATATTATAAACGAGAACCTCGATAAACAGCTGTTAGGCAAAATGCTGCCTCCCGGCATCAGCAGCGAGCAGGTTGGCATATACGCGGCATGTGCTAAAATATCCGTTTTCCTCAGCATTTTTGTACAGGCATTCCGGCTTGGCGCCGAGCCGTTCTTTTTCAGCCATGCAAAAAACAAAAACGCCGGGCAAACCTACGCCCGTATTATGGACTATTTTGTAATTGCCGTATGTATGGCTTTTTTGGGCATTACAGCAAATATCGGTCTGTTAAAATACTTTATTGGCAGCAGCTATTGGGTGGGACTGGACGTTATACCACCGCTGCTTTTCGGTTATGTGAGTTTGGGCGTTTACATGAACCTTTCCGTATGGTATAAATTATCCGATCAAACCCGGTATGGCCTGTACATATCAGGCATCGGCGCTATCATTACTATTGTGTTACTGGTGTTGTATATCCCAAAATACAGTTATATGGCTGCGGCATGGATATCGGCACTGTCTTACGCGGTAACTATGGTGCTGTCTTACATATGGGGGCAAAAAAATTACCCCATTCCGTACCATTTAAAAAAGAATCTCGCATATATCATTTCTTCATGTATTCTCGTTTACTTTTCGTACTATTTATTTAAAAGTAATTTAATTATAGGAAATGCTTTATTGCTGATATTTGTATCCGCGGCGATTTATTTTGAGTGGGGAAATTTAAAAACTATATTTATTAAAAAATGATTATCCGCATCATAAACAAGTCGAAAAACGGCCTTCCTGCTTACGAGACGCTGCATGCTGCCGGAATGGACCTTCGCGCCGACCTGGAAACGCCGGTTACGCTGCTGCCGATGGAGCGTAAACTGGTGCCGACCGGCTTGTATATGGAGTTGCCTGAGGGTTACGAGGCACAGATACGCCCGCGTAGCGGCCTGGCTTTTAAACACGGGATCGGTATTGTCAATTCGCCCGGTACGATAGATGCCGACTACCGGGGCGAGGTCAAAGTACTGCTGATCAATTTTTCTAATCAGCCGTTTGAAATCAATTCAGGAGACCGTATTGCCCAGATGATCGTGTCAAAACATGAAAAAGTAAATTGGCTCCCGGTGGAAGAATTGACCGAAACAACGCGTGGCGCAGGCGGTTATGGACATACAGGGGTAGGTTAGCTGTTAAGAACCAGGAGTAAAGAAACAAGAAGCAGGATAAAAAAAATACAAAGCAGAACTGTAATCCGGGAGATGAGGACGAATTTCAAATACAAAGATGAAAACCTGGTGGCAAGTAAAAAGCCGTTGCGTTTTGTCTTGGTTATTGTCTCATGTTTCTTGATTCTAACTCAACCGGCCATTGCCCAGGAAACAGCAGGCAAGCCGCTGAACAATGCCGACAGCCTGGAGGTAAAAACGCTATTCTTTAATGCATTGCGCGAAAAAACAATCGAGAACCTGCCTTCAGCAGTCGACCTGTTTAATCGGGTGCTGCAGATAGATGCCGGAAATGATGCCGCAATGTATGAGCTTGCCAATGTGAAAAAACTGCAAAACGACTACCAAAAGGCGCAGCAGCTTTTGGAAAAGGCGGTAACGATTGCACCCGATAATTCCTGGTACTGGACTGCACTAGCCGATTGCTATGAAAGGATGAACGATATAGATAAGCTGGAAAATGTTTTTACCCAGTTGATCAGGCTGAACCCGGATAAGGCAGATAATTATTTTGACAAAGCCAATGTTTATTATCACCAGAAAAGATATGACGAGGCATTGCAGCTATACGACCAGGTTGAAAAGATAACAGGCCCGACAGATGACCTGCTTGCCGACCGTCAGAAAATTTACCTGAAGCAAAACCACATCGACCTGGCTGCTGCGCAGTTGCAAAAGATGATCGATGCGAATCCTTCAAAAGTAAAATATTACCTTTTCCTGTCTGAGCTATATAACTCCAACAGCCAGCAGGATAAGGCTTTAACGATTTTGCAGGAAGCCAAAAAAATCGATGCCAAAAATGGCCTGGTGCACCTTGCACTGGCCGACATCTACCGGGACAAAAAAGATTATGAATCGAGCTATAACGAGCTCTCTGTCGCTTTCGCGATCCCTGATGTTGATATCGATCAAAAAATAAAGATCGTGATGGGTTATCTGCCCAAATTCCCCGACCCCGATGCAAAAGCAAGCGCCCTGGAGTTAAGCAGGATCATTACGGTTGCCCACCCCGACGAATCCAAGGCCTGGGCGCTTTACGGCGATATGCTGCTCCAAAACGGAAAGACGAAGGATGCCAAAGCAATGTACCAAAAATCCGTTGCACTGAATAGCCGGGTATATGATGTACAGGAGCAGCTTGTGCGGATTGAAATTGGTGAAAACGATGCCGACGATGCAATAAAGGACGGTGAAAACGCCTTATCATATTTTCCAAACCAGGCCTGGATGAACTACCTGGTTGGCGTGGCGTGGCTGCAGAAGAAAGATTACAACAAGGCGACAGGTTACCTGAAAAATGCCACATCGCTGGAAATGGACGACAAGGAATTGCTTTCGCAGAGCTACTCGGCTTTGGGCGATTGCTTCCACGCCTTGAAGGATAACAAAAATTCGGACGGCGCTTATGATAAAGCCTTAAGCTATAATCAGGATAATGTATATACGTTAAACAATTATGCTTATTATTTATCGTTGAGAGGAGAGCAATTGGACAAGGCAGCGTCCATGTCGAAGCGCTCAAACGATCTGCAACCCAACAATGCTTCGTTTGAAGATACTTATGCATGGATATTGTTTAAACAACGGGATTTTGCGGGTGCCAGGCTATGGATTGAAAAGGCACTTAATGACGATAAGACGAACAGCGCTGTAAAATCAGAACATTACGGCGACATCATGTTTTACCTTGGCAATATTGATGCAGCAGTTGAAAATTGGAAAAAAGCAAAGGCTAACGGCGATCAGTCGCCTGTTTTAGATAGAAAAATAAATGAAAGAAAATACATCGAATAACTCATTTACTATTTCTTATCACCAAAAAGCCTTTTGCACCCTTGTTCTTGCAATTTGTTGCCTGTTGCTTTCATTTAGCTGTAAAACCAAAAAGCCATTGGCGGCCAGAAAGCCGGCTGCCGATACCACGGTGGCAGTTAAAGCCGTAGACCTCAAGCTGCTCAAAATAAACGCCATCAAATCAGCGCAAACGGTATTCAATACTTTTTCGGGCAAGGCGCGCACCAAGCTCACCATAAACGGAGAAGCAAACGATGTAACGTTGAACATAAGGGTGCTGCACGATAAAAAAATCTGGGTATCAATAACGGCAATTGCAGGGCTGGAGGCGGCCAGGGCCGTAATTACGCCCGATAGTATTATGATTATCAACAGGCTGCAAAATATGTACGTAAAACAACCCTTCAGCTATGTTAATAAATACGCCGGAAGCCAGGTTAACTATAAAACGATCGAGTCGGTGCTGGTGGGTAATGCGCTCCCGGAAGCTTTGAATGAAAGTTCCGATATTCAGCCTGATGGAGTCAATACCGTGCTGACGGGGAATCTTTCCGGGCTGATCTATAAATTGGTCCTCGGGTCAGATAACAAGGTTAACCAATTGAACCTCAGCAACCCGGATGAAGGGCAGTCGATGCTGGTAACAAACAGCGTTTTTGTACAGGTGGGTTCAAGAGTACTGCCATCGGTAATAGACATGGCATCGGTCGTTAAAAACAAAAAAATACAGGTTAATTTGCACTATATTAAAGAGGACTTTGACCTTACCCTTGATTTTCCTTTCACCATACCCGCGAGGTACACCCCTGCGGAGTAAAACGTGAAAGTTTGAAATGTTGTCCGCAGGACTTCATTTGAGAGTCAGGAGTCTCAAGTCAAAAAAAGAATAAGGCCAAATAAAGAAAATAAATGCGAGGCCACGCCTGATAAGAACCAGCATGAAGTTTATAAAGACAGTATTAATACTTCTATTTGTTTTCGCTGCATTTGCTGTGCACGCGCAAAGCAGCTCCGACTTGAAGAAACAACGAGATCAACTGGCACAGCAATTAGAGCAGTTGAACCAGGAGTACGAGCAAACTGCAAACAATAAAAGGGCGACGTTGGCGCAGTTAAACATACTGAAGCAGAAAATTAGCCTGAGGGAGGCGGAGATTGACAATATCAACTCGCAGATCAGGAACCTGGATAACCAGATATCGGAAAGCAACAATTTCGTCCATAACCTTCAGGGCCAGCTCGACCTGCTAAAAAAACAATATGCGGCGATGGTGCTTTTTACCTATCATAACCGAAGTTCCTACAATAAGCTGATGTTTCTTTTTGCTGCGAAAGACTTCAACCAGTCGTACAAACGTTTGAAGTATTTACAGCAGATCGGCACCTATCGCGAGCGGCAGGCAAACTACATTGTGCAAACGCAATCCGAGCTCCACGTGAAGATCAATGAGCTTGACCAAAGCAAAAAACAGAAAAGTAATTTGCTGGTTGACCAGGAAAAAGAAAAAGCTACGCTAGGGGACGAGCGGAAAACGCAGACACAGGTAGTCGCCGATCTTTCAAAGCATGAAGGACTGTTAAAACAACAGCAGCAAGATGTTCAACGGAAAATAGCAAAAACCAACCGGGAAATTGCCGATGCCATCCGCAGAGAAATTGAGGAGGCCAGGCGTAAGGCGGAAGAGGAAGAAAGGGCGAGGGAAAGGGAGGCCGCTGCCAAAGCTAAGGCTGAAAATAAAGAGGCCCCGCCAGCCAAACCGCACGTTGCCGCCAAAGCGATGACGAATAGCGAAGTGTTGAACGCTACGCCAGAAGCAGCCAAGCTATCGAATGACTTTTTGGAGAACCGTGGCCAGTTGCCGTGGCCGGTCACCAATGGCAACCTGGTGCAGGGCTTTGGGATTTACTATGATAGCGAGAATATCAAGAATGAAAGCAATGGATGGGACATCCGCACCAGCGCCGGTGCGCCGGTGAGAGCGGTGTTCGAGGGAACGGTCAAAAGAATATCAAACATAAGCGGTACTTTCCTGGTAGTAATACAACACGGCGAATATTTTACGGCGTATGCCAATTTGAGGTCATGCTCCGTAAAATCTGGCGAAAAGGTGGCTACCAAGCAAAATATCGGAACAGTAGCTACCGATGCATCCATCGGAGAGGCCATCGTAACTTTTGAAGTGTGGAAAGGCGTAACGCCGGTAAACCCGCAGATATGGCTGGCGCCGAGATAATTTGTTTGGACGATTAATGGTTTAATTAGCTATATTTGTAACCTCGATTTTTAAAAGAAATGCAACCACTGGTTCTTTTATTTTTTAGCAATCTGTTCTCTACTGATATGATCCTCATCATTATCGTCGCGTTGGTCCTGTTTGGGGGTGACAAGCTTCCTGAAATAGCGCGCGGCCTAGGGAAGGGGATACGTGATTTCAAAGAGGCCTCGGAAGGAGTGAAGCGCGAAATAAACGCCCAAATATATAGCTACGAAGAAAAAAAGGCCGAAGAAGCGGCTGCTGCCAAATACCAGGCAGAACAAAACAACCCGTCATTGGCCGAAACACGCCCGTCCGTGCCTGGCACTGCGCCTGTAACTGACAGTGCTTTTAGCGTGAATGCAGGTAGCGGGGAGCATAGTGAGGAAAATAAAACAGAACCGGCCGCCGGGGGCCATGCAACTGACCCCGTTGAAAATAAAGACAGCCCGGTTGTGTAATTAAAAAGAATTAAATAGTAATTTTAACCATATATTAAATTTAAAGATCATGGGACTTTTAGAGCCTTGGCATATTATTGTAATCGTGCTTGTCATTTTGCTGATGTTCGGCGGAAAGAAAATCCCTGAACTGATGAGGGGCCTGGGTAAGGGTATGAAGGAATTTAAGGATGCCCAAAACGGGGAAAACAGTGGCGGCAACAGCTCACAGCCGACCAATACTACCACCAATAATACTTTCACCGGCAGCGACGATAAGCCGCGGGTATAATACTTTTGGACAATAAAAAGAGCTGGTAAGCGGGTGGCAAAACACTGGCTTATCAGCTTTTCTATTATTAAAAAACAACAATTTCCCCATTTTTAGTCTTTCCGGCTTTCCGAACTTAACCAACTTTCGGACTAAAAAGTTTATTTTCGGCCCATGACTGATTCATATTCGTCTTTAACCCAGATAAAGGGTGACATCGCCCTGGGAAAAACCACAGTCGAGAAACTTGTAAAGGGTTACCTGGAGAAAATAGCTGCAAACTCGCGCTTAAACGCATTTAATGAAGTGTTTAAGGATGACGCCCTGAGCAGTGCACACGTAGTCGATCTAAAAATAAAAAATGGCACAGAAGGCAAACTTGCCGGAATGGTGATAGCCATAAAGGATAACATTTGCTATAAGGGTCACAAGGTGAGCGCCTCATCGAAGATCCTGGAGAATTTCACTTCAATTTACTCATCTACCATCGTCGACCGCTTGCTGGCCGAAGATGCCGTGATCATCGGCCGTTGCAATTGCGATGAATTTGCGATGGGCGCGTCAAACGAAAATTCCTTTTTTGGTCCTGTAAAAAACTTTGCTGACGAAACCCGGGTGCCCGGCGGCTCGTCGGGCGGTTCGGCTGTTGCGGTGCAAGCCGGGATGTGTCATGCGGCTATTGGCACTGACACAGGCGGTTCGGTAAGGCAACCAGCCTCATTTTGTGGGTTGATCGGACTGAAACCAACATATGGCCGCATTTCAAGGCATGGCATTATCGCCTACGCTTCATCCTTCGACCAGGTGGGGCCTATTACAAAATCTGTTGGAGATGCAGCGCTACTGCTGGAGGTAATGGCCGGCATCGATGAATATGACAGTACGCTTGCGGATATTCCTGTACTTGAATATAGCAAAAACACCAATGAACCAGCGCCTAAAAAGATCGCCTACCTGCAGGAGGCGCTGTCGAGTCCGGGCGTCGACAGCGAGGTAAAAAGTAACCTCGCGCAGCAAATTGATAAATTGCGCGCCGAAGGCCATACCGTTAAGCCAATCGCTTTTGAGTTATTGGACTACCTGGTGCCCACCTATTATATTTTGGCCATGGCCGAAGCCTCGTCAAACCTGTCCAGGTATGATGGTGTGCATTATGGCTATCGCAGCCCGGGTTCGGTCGATCTCCTGTCAACCTATAAAAAATCACGGTCGGAAGGCTTTGGCAAGGAAGTGAAACGCCGTATTATGCTGGGTACCTTTGTATTAAGCGCCGGTTATTACGACGCTTATTTTGCAAAAGCGCAGAAAGTGCGCCGGATGATCCGTGAAAAAACGGACGCTATATTAAAGGAGTACGATTTTATAATGGTACCCACCGCTCCCGAGCCGGCATTCCAGATAGGCAAGGGGCCGAAAGACCCGGTAGTAACCTACCTCGCTGATATTTTTACCGTACAGGCCTCATTGACCGGAGCCCCGGCAATTTCTTTGCCTTCGGGCAATAATAGCAAGGGTTTGCCGTTAGGCTTACAGCTGTTATCAAAGCATTTCCAGGAGCAGGAATTATTAAATTTTTCGCGGTATTTTCTTGAACTGCAAAAAAATTAATAATTTAGTAAAAAGATTGATACAAAAATAAACCCTGATTAATCCCGAACGGAATGAAGAGAATATTTACTTTAATCACCTGTTTATTATCCCTTCAATTTGTCAGCGCCTCCACCAGTTTCCTTCCGGCAAGCAAAGCGATAACCTTATCCGGCCCTTGGAATTTTCAGGACACGACTATCCTACCAGTTGTAAATCAGCCGGTTGCATTGACCGGTGGGTACGGCATTTTCAAACACCGCCTCGATTCATTAAAAAAAGATGTCCCCCTCGATTTTAACGAATATGTACAGAGCTACATTGACATATATTCCCACAATCGTGAAGAGATGGGTCACATGTTGGGGCTTGCCAAATATTATTTTCCGATTTACGAGAAAGCGTTTAGGGACGCCGGTATCCCCGATGAGCTGAAATATTTATCCATCGTCGAATCAAAGCTCGATCCCTATGCAATTTCGAGGGTCGGAGCGGCTGGCCCATGGCAGTTCATGTACACTACCGCAAAAATTTATGGCTTAAATATGGATGATTACGTCGACGATCGCCGCGACCCCATACAAGCTACTTACGCCGCTGCAGCCTATTTGAAGGACGCCTACGAAGAATTTGGCGACTGGCTGCTGGCCATCGCATCGTACAATTGCGGCAAAAGTAACGTCGAACATGCCATCGACAAGGCTGGTTCAAACGATTTTTGGTCGATCAGGGAGTACCTGCCTGCCGAAACCCGAAATTATGTGCCGGCTTATATCGCAGTTACCTACGTCATGAACTGTTACACAAAGCATAACATTGTACCGCAGCCCTGCGATATGATTTTGAAGACGGATACCGTAATGGTAAACAAATATGTTTCGCTCGGCCTGGTTGCCCAGGCGCTCAATACCGATATCAGGGAGCTGCTGGTGCTCAACCCAGCCTACAAAAAACAGATCGTTAATGGAACTGCCGGGGCGCCCCGGAGATTGATAATACCCCAGGTTGACCGTGGGAAATACGCAGCACTGTATCAAGCTTTAAATAACTCAAATATGGTTGCCTCCGCGCCTGTGCCCATGCAGGCGGTATACAAAGAAAGTAAAACCGAACAACGCCAGCCATACCATACCGTAAAGCGCGGCGAAACATTGAACGATATTGCGGATGATTTTGGCGTGGACGTGCAGGACCTGAAAGTATGGAACCACATAAAAGGCAGTAAAGTTGCAGTTGGAACAAGGCTGCGCCTAAGCGAAACCGCAGACCAAACTGAAAGCGAACCATCCGTCAAACACGCTCACAATTACATCACCTATAAAGTAAAACGGGGAGATACGCTCAGCGGAATAGCTTCAAAATTTGAAGGCGCGTCCGTTGAAAAGATCAAATCATTAAATGGCCTGAAAAAAAATGAACTTCAGCCCGGAATGACTATAAAGATCAGCAAGGGGTAGTTTGATTTCGGATTTCGCATTTACGGGTTCGGATTTCTATTCAAAATCATTT
>DASRTD010000264.1:0-9414 GCA_035656115.1 Mucilaginibacter sp. | reverse complement strand
TGCCATCAGGTTACCAATTGCTCATACATTTCAATGTATTTCTTCACTAAATTATCATCATCAAAATCCCTGTAAATAATTTCCGGCGCTTTTTTCCGTATAGTTTTCAATTCATCAGGCCACGTGATAAAAATATTGTTGACCTCCCATGCGATGGACGACGGGTTGGTATGACATATCCAGCCCAGTTGATTTTCCTTCACATAATCCGCCAAACCTACCTGGTCGCTAATCAAAACCGGGGTGCCAACGCTCAGGCTTTCAATCACCACATTCCCAAAGTTTTCGTCGTACGACGGCAGTATGAACAGATCATGCTTTTGCAACATATCAAACTTGTTTTCATTCTGAAAGCCTATCCATTTGATCTTACCTGCGATATTGAGTTCGGCTATTAACGCTTTGAGCGACGATAGGTAAACAGCATCGCCATCACCGGCGATGGTCAGTTCGAAGGGAACCGTAACTTCGGGCAAAGCGCGAAGTAACAGATCAAGCCCTTTTTTCTCCTCCACCCTTGAAAAAAAAAGCAGTTTAAATGTTTGTGAATGCTTCTTTTCGGGGAAAGTCTTTTGAACAGGCAGTTTAACAAAATTTGGCAACGTAAAAACTCCTTTAGGTTGAAAAAGTGTGCCTATGGCATCGCTTTCTCTTTGTGTCGTCGCATGGATAAAGCATCTTCGCAGTAAGCTTTTCCCGAGCAGCTGATGAAGCATCCATTTGGCGCCGATGCTTTTATTTTGAAAAGAATACGGGCTCAGCGTACCCCTTGGCGAAAGCATAACCGGTACTTTTTGCCTTGTCGCAATAAGACAGGAGAATATCGAAACCAGGTTCCACCAGGCATGGATATGAACGATATCGAAGTACTTAACTTCCCTTTTTAGTTTGGACAAAAGCGCCGGCGAAAAATGGCTGTGATCTTTCGTCATGCGTTTAAAATAGGTTACGGTAACGCCATCAACATTAACCGAAGCGCCCGGGATCACAGGCAACTCTCCTTTTCCGTTTGCCGTTGTAGCATAAACTTCGGTATGAATTCCGGCCCTGGCAAGGTTTTCACTCAGCATGGACACCGACATGGTAGGGCCGCCGTAAACATAGGCGGGTTTATAGGCGGCGCATATCTGCAGGATTTTCAAACCTCTTCAATAATTTTAAAATATCTGAATACCCTAAACACCGCGAACATGCTCACATAACTCCAAAAAACCGTATTGATGAGGAACTCAAAGCTCAGGCCGCGCCAGAATATCTGGAAAAGGCCTGAAAAAACCAGCGCGGTGCCCAACGTATATCCGCCAAAAAGGTACTCGGCCTTGAGCGAAATAAGCTGAGCGATTGCCCCGTATGCAAATAATCCGATAAAAATTCCGAGCGCCCCGAAGGACAGGTAAGCATCCACAATAAATGCAGGTTTTGCGGATACGTTAGCGCCACGCCTGATCACGCCGGCATCATAAACGCGCTCCATCACCAGGTCTTCTGTACTGGGTTTTGAAGGCCAAAATGCCCTTGGCACAACCGCTATGGCTGATTGTTTTAATAATTGAAAATTATAATAGTCGATGTTTTTCGGGGTCGATTGCACAAAATCGACAAACATATTTACTTCGCTGAGGCGATAAACCAAAAAGCCCCATGCGCTGTCATCGGTCGACTGGTCGCTGTTGATCGCGGCGTCCAGCGCCAGCTTATAAGCGTCTTCGGCATCAACGTCGCCTGTCCAGTTGTTTTCGCGAAATACCGCATTATACGTTGGGAGAAACGCAAACAAAACTAGCAAGGCCGGAATAAAGGTTAGCAGCACCAGTTTTTTATAGTTGGGATACAGGAATATGCCCAGCACCAGCACACTGATGATAATGGGCTCCTTGAAACCGGAAATCAGCGCCTGGTAAAAGTTTGACAGGTAGAGCATTATACAGAAAACCGTATTCCATATTTTTCGAAGCGGAATGGCAAAGGCAAGCGCCAGCGTACCGGCTATAAAGCTTAATGAACTGAACTGGAAGTAAAATTGTGTGAGGCCGGGAATCTCTAAAAACAAAAAAGACACCGGCAAGGTTATAAACGCAATAATGAATAGCAGGTTGGCAATCTTTCCTTTCTCCACACGATAGCGCTTTTTTACCGGGTATTTCATAAAATACGTCATCCCGGTTACAAGGGCAGCGTGGCCAAGCACGTAATAACGCTGGCATAGGGCTGTTAAGTCAACTCTTTGCTGATCTACGTAAAAAAACGCGTCGTTAGTTTTGTGAAAGTTGTCCCAGCCCAGCAAACTGAGGAAGTAAAAAATGGAACTGCACGCCATGTACCCTGCAAATATGATCTGGATAATGAAGATAGGCCGCATCAGCTGTTCGGATATTTTGAGGTCCTTTGGCAAGGGTTTGAGCCAGCCGCTCAGGCTTAAGAAAAAGATAAGGAAGGAACCCAGCCACGCCAAAAAGTAAGATAAAATTGGATCACCCGCAACGGCCAGTGACAGCCCCCACGGAATGTATAGCACCAAATACCTTTCAATCGGCGTACTTCTATCCATTGTTAACTACTTCTTCAATAACCTTTACCTGGTTTTCAAATGTCCAGTTTTCGATTATTTTCTTTGAATTTACACCAAATTCTCTCAAACCCGGCGTGCCATTTTTTGTTAATGCATCCAGCTTTTCGGTTAAGCTGCCTGCATCATTCGCCTTGAATATGTCTCCGTTCCGGCCCGGACGCACCAAATCAACCGCCGACCCGACCTTATCCGATGACAATATAGCTTTTCCGGATGCCATGGCCTCGTTTATGGCCAACCCCCAGGTTTCGCCGGGGCCGGCCGACGGCAGGCAAAACAAATCGCAGGCCTGGTATACAACAGGCATCTGGCTTTGGTTTTGAAAATCGATAAAGTGTATATTGCCGTGCCCGGCTGCTTTTGATTTCAGCTCCTGCTCAAGCGGGCCGTTACCTACAAAAAGCAAATGGCATCCGGGTCTATTTAAGTTTATGAATGAGGAAAGCAGCAACAAAGGCGATTTTTTTTCTTCCAGTTTGCCGGCAAACAAAATTACGATATCGCCGGCTTTCAACCCTTGTGCAGTGCGTAACGAAATAGCTTCCGCTGCCCGTTCTTCCGCGAAACGCTCATTGTCAATAGCGTGCGGCGCAAAACTTAACCGGCCGTCTTTCAATCCATATTTTTGAAAATAGGCCTTCGTGTTTGCGCCCGGATAAAAAGCGTGATCAACATGCTGGTAAACCCATTTCAAAAATCTTGTCTTCAAAAAGGAACGCGCGCCTTTTTCGTCATCAAGTAAAGTTGAATCGCCCCTGAACAAAACAGGTATCTTATTTTTAAAATACCTCAAAGCCTTCAAATGGCCGCTGAAGCCCCAGCCGTAGATCAGCACCGCATCAGGTTGCCAGTCGCTAACCTGCCTGGTGAGATCGGGGTTTTTTATACCATTAAAATGATGCGTGCCCGGATCAGCCGAAACGTTTTTTACCCACTGGAAAGGGTATCCGTCCAAAAGCGGGATATCCCACTGTATTTTTTTATTGAACCCGGGATCGTGCTTTTTTAGGGACGCTTCGCCCCACGTATAAAACACCATAATATCTATTTTTTGCCTTTGACGAAGCAACCGGAACGCAGGCGCATAATATTGAATAGGGTGGCTTGTAATAATGGCGAGCTTTTTCATTTGGTTGTCAGGTTCCCCGTTGATAAAAAGGGCTTTTCAAGAAAATGAAAGCTCATTAACGAAATGGGATATAAAATAACCGCGCAGATCAGCGTGGAAAGTATTGGCGCCGCTATGCCCCCGACGCCCGGAAGATGTTGCCGAATAAACAAAACAACAACAGGGTAAATTAAAACATGAAACAAATAAAAACTGTAGGAAATACGCCCCATTGTTTTAAACAGCCGGTTGCCCAGCACCGCATCAAGCCATTTGGCTGATGTTAGGGCCATATACATCATCCCGGCAAAACCCAGGCCCATTAAAGCATACCCGATCACCTTAAAAATATTATAATAATGAACAGACAGCGATAAAACCGGCGCCGATATCATTAACCTGCCGCAATAGGTTACCAGGATAAACGCCATTAACCACAATGGCCTATATTTTAGCCGAATAGTCCCGTTTAACAGCAACCGTGCCGCCAAAACGCCACAGGCAAACTCCGTAACGCGAAACAAGAGGGTATAGGTTAAAAAATCCGACCGGTCGGCCATATACAAAATCGTCGCTATGGTTGCCAGGATAACGGCGCCAAATATGATACAGAAACTTTTTTTGAACCCTATTTTGTTTTGGTAAATCAGCAAAAACGGGATCAAAAAATAAAACTGCCACTCCACGGTTAGTGTCCAAAAATGCCGCGCCGTATTGTATTGCCCGCCGATATAGTTTAAATAAAAGACACTGTGCAAGAAGTTTAACGGCAGGCTGAATGGATAGTGGTAAACATACTTGCCTATAATGATATAAATGATCGTGGCCGCATAAAATGCCGGCGAAAGCCGGGTCCATCTTTTTTTGATGAACCTGGCAAAGCTATGGTAGGAAAAATCAGCTTTCGTCCCATAAAAATAATACATGCAAAAACCGCTGATCACAAAAAACAGGTCGACGCCGTTTGCCCCGAGGGCGAGAAAATCAGCCATGTCAATCTTGCCGACATAAAATCTCGGCGCGTGGAAGGCAATCCAGTTATGGATCCATAAAACCCCCATGGCCGCCAAAAACCGTAAGCCATCAAGTGTTTGGATCCTTTGTTTCAACAGACCGTGTTACTTTCTACAATCAAATGCCGCGGCATGATTAAACCGGCCGGCTTCCTCAACAAAACTAAACATGGGGTCGGCCGAATCGCCGAAGATACACGGCCGGATATCGGCAAACCCTGCCTTTTTTAATTCGAACGCAAGCGATTTATTGTCCCACATCCACAAATGCTTCGAATTGCCGTAAAGGTTTTTGACCTTGCCCGACATGTTTTTGGGCCGGTCTTCAACACCCAGCATGGTATTGCGCATCAGTTCATTGGCCGGGGCCTCCATTTTATCAAAGTCTTGTACATAACTCAGCACAGCAGCTTTAAGATCGGGCACCACACCCCTAAAGGTGCCCCCTGGCTTTAAAATATTATAGGTGTTTTTCAGTGCGGTTACAAAATCTTCATAAGCAAGGTGCTCCAGGATGTGCGAGCAGTAAACCGCATCACAGCTATCGGGCGCTTCCGGCAGGCCTTTTACAATGTCGCCGTATTTTACATTTTCGGGGAAACGCTGTTTATTGCGGGTATACATTTTGCCCAAAAGCGGCAGCCGTTCAAAACGCAGGGTTGGCGAGGCATCGTAATTTACCCATTCGGCAGGTGCGGTAAATCCGCAACCATATTGTACATATCTTTTCGTCACGCCACTAAATTAAATAAATCGCATTGGCGTTTCGTCATCATCCGGGCCGAATAATTTTGGATCGCATTTTCATCATATTGAATGGCGATCGCATTTCCGTCAATTGTCCGGGTTAAAAAACCGGTGATCTTTTCAGTCAGATCAGGCGTCTTCTCATAACTGTAAGCATTTTCAACACCAAACTCTTTCAGCACCGCCAGCGCAGGGCTTTGTGCGTTAAAGATAGCCAGTAACGGTTTTCGCGTTAGCAGGTAGGGATATATTTTCGATGCCGTGTACGCCGGGTCGTCTGAGCCCGGCACAAACAGGGCATTAGCCTGTTGCAGCGTAGCAAGGGTGTGGTAGTAACCTATCCTGTCTGTCAGCTCAACTACCAGCTGTTCAATTCCATATTCCTTTGCCAGCGGGAGGATGGTTGGCTCGCCCTGTCCGTTGGGTGCATAACTGGTTCCAATGAAGTAAAGTTTTATTTTTTTTTTCAATTCAGCGTCAGCCGACTGCTCCTTTTTTAATGCTTCAAACACTGGCCTTATTGCACTATACATATCCTTACCGCCACGGCCGATGTAAACGATGTTTTTTGTACCGGGATGCAGCAGCGGCGTAAAATTAGCTGCATTTGCTGACGCGATACCCATATCCGGATCAAACGCGCCAAAAGTAATGGTATCCGAGGGAATATCTTTTAATGCCGGGTATCGTTGTCTTAACGTATCGATATATTGCTGCGAAACACCGATCAGCCCACCGGCCTGTTTCATTGCCTTGGGCTCCAAAAACTTGTTGAGCCGATAGGACAGCCAGTATTTCGGCGGGCGCTGGTGTTTGGCTTTGTCGCGATAATATTCCGAATGCCAGGGGTCCTGCATATCGATCACATAGGGCACCCCAAACTTTTTCTTCCAGTAAGCGCCAAGCCCGCATACCTGGAATTGAGTGGTCGAAAAATAAATAAGATCGAACTTTTGTTGTTTCAGCAATTGGTTTACCTTTTTTTTGACGAAAGGATAGCAACGATAGGCAATGCTGCCAAAACCAAATTTCGAGGTCCATTTTTTACCGAGCGCTTTCACCCGATGTATTTTGGCATCTGCTGGCAGCGCTTCTGCAAGGATTTCATCCTGCGCCAGATCGGTATAGGCAGGATCGACGGCCACCACTTCGGCATCCCATCCATAATCTTTAAAATATGGCAAACTCATCCGCACACGCTGCATATCGGCAGTATTAACAGGCGGAAAATATGGCGAAATGATGAGCAATTTTTTCAAACGGCAGCAATTCTGTATTTGCGCGTAATGCGCCGCGCAAGTTTATGGCCCGGCTTTTCTATCACTAAGTAAAACGCGTAGGCGCCGGTAACGGTCAGTAAAACAAAAACCGGGTAAGTAAAAATATTATAGGCGATAAATCGCCTTAAAATAACATAAAGCAGCGGGTGACATAAGTAAAGCGAATAGGAGAATTTGCCCATTTGCTCCAGCAAATTGTTCGCCGGGTGCGTTTTAAAATAAGCGATCTCCGTTTGAAGCCATTTATAAAGCAGCAGCGCAAAAAGGTTCATGGATAGGATATAGCTTAAATGCGCGTGAAACTTTGCGAAGCAACAAAAACAACTGATGGCAAAAACGCCGATCCTATAGACTACAACCTTATTGAAAGATATCGTTTTTAAACGGTCGATATGTTCGGCGATCAACACACCCAGCAACCAGCAGGGTAAACCCACTATCCAGGTTAGGTACCAGCCCAATTGCCAGTAATAGCCCTGGTAATCGGCATTGGTTTGTTTAAAAAAGGCCACAATATCATGAAAACAAAGCATGCCGATAGCAAGCGCCGCAACAAGGTAAGCGATGAAGAATTTAGTTTTCCAGCTGAGACTGATCCTGGCCATTAAAGGATACAAGGCGTAATAGATCAACTCGCAGTAAAGGCTCCAAACCACGGCGTTTTCGGGATGTCCCAACCAGGAGCCGGCAACCAGGATGACCGACAGCGGTATAAGGATTCGTAAAAAACGCCTGATCCAAAATTCGGTCAAACTGGGGATGCCGTTTTTGTTGGGATAATGAATAACGAAGCCCGAAATAATAAAAAATGCAATAACGGCTGATGTACCGTCAAAAGCATTGGCGAGAAAATAACCGGCATCTCGTACAATGGCATGTGCGGAATGTTTTAGGGCAGTGGCGTATACATTATCAAAATGGGATAGCATCACAATAAAAGCCAATACGAAACGGATGCTGTCGACCCCATAAAACCATTTGTTTGACCCGTTGCTCTTCATTTGGTAAGTGTCCCTGCCAAAACGTTTTTTGTTACCTCGAGAAATTTTTCCGCTTCACGCTCCCAGTTCAATTCCGTTTGACCGATCCTGAATGCATCTTTTTTTGTTTGCGCCAGCTGCTCCCGGTTTTTATCATAGAAGGTCAGTATTTCCGCCAGCTCCTTTGGGCCTTTGTAAATTTTTCCTGCCATGGGGTATTGCTTCAAAAGGCCGCTTTGCGCAGGTGTATCGGTCGCCACTACGGCAAGTCCGCTTTGGATATAAGTAAATATTTTATTGCTGAGCGCCATATTATTGTTCAGGCAAAACCCGGTCTCCGATGCCAAACCTATATCAAATTGCCTGGCCATCTCAAATATTTCATCACCCTTAACAGGCAGATAAAATTTAAGACGGCTGTGATCTATTCCTGCAGCTTTGGCCAAACCCTCCAGGTGTTCCCGGTAACCTTCCGTAGGCTGTCCAAGTAAATGCAACTCGGTCGCCGCGCCGCTCAGGGCAATCGCCTCGATAATCAACTCGAGCCCGCGGTTACGGCCGATTGTTTGCGAGAACCAAAAAAGTTTTAGCCTTTCGTTTTGGCTGCCTGTGTAAAAATCCGGCTGTGTTTTCGGAAATACATTTAGCAAGGTGGTTATTTCGCGGTTGTACAAGGATACATATTTTTGGGTGATCAGCGGACTGGCCGCGGTGAGGTAAGCGGCTCCGGGGAAATATTGGTCTTCAATATACCGGGAAATTTTGAAATGAAAGGAGTCAATATCGTCGTTCACTTCCTGCCGGTGAAAATCTTCAGCGTCAAAACCATATGGTTTATCAAAAATTCTGGCGGCTTTGGCCGTTGCCGGCAATGCCCCTAAATTATGGGCTATGTACAAATCGGCTGCGTGTTTTTTTGCTTCTTTCATCAAAAAATAGCTGCTTCGCGCGATCGCGACCTCGGCCAGTTTGCTAAAGTTATTTGTCCTTTGAAGACGGTTGCGGCTTATTTTGAAGATCAAACGGCTAAAAAACCAGGTTAGCCCCTTGCTCTGCGGGTCGCCTCCAACGCAGATAGCCTTCCATTTCTTTTCGGACAGCAATTCCCGGTCGTAGCGGGCGCCCCAGTCATTCCAGTAGGCATATAAAACAGTGACATCAAATCCCGTCGCGCTCAAGGTATCTGCCTCCTTTACCAGCCGGGGATTCAACGAGGGCTGCCCCGAACTGATTAAAACTATCCGTTTATCCGGCATCAAAAAGATTTAAGTACTGCCGGGCAATTGCTTTTACGTCGAACCTTTCCGCAGCGATCCCGCGGCATGTGGTCCTGTCGATGTTGCCGAGTTCCGGCACTTTTTGTGCCATCTCTCCGGCATCATTCACAATAAAACCGGTAAGCAAATTGTCGACCACCTCGGGCACAGAGCCTCTTCTAAAAGCAATAACGGGCGTACCGCAAGCCATCGCTTCAATCATCACCATCCCGAAAGGTTCGTCCCATTCTATCGGGAACAGGAGTGCCTTTGCCCGCCCCAGGTACTTATTCTTTTCCGCATCGTTTAACGGGCCGGTGTAAACAATTTGTTCGTTATCGATCTGCGGCTTGATCTCTTCTTTGTAATAGGCATAATTATCGGCAGTTTCGGGAATATTACCTGCGAGGATCAACTGATGACTGGTAGCTTTGGCTATTTTGATCGCAGTATGAGCGCCT
>DASRTD010000263.1:0-2082 GCA_035656115.1 Mucilaginibacter sp. | reverse complement strand
TTGATAGGCAAAAGAGTGCTTTTAAAAGAAGGATTATGCAAAAAAACTATGATATTTTCGGAACGGCAATTGGGATTTCGACAAATGGCCTTAAAATTAATTATAGGGAATTAAAAAAAATTCTGGAAAACCGGATTTCTGATTCAAAAGGTAAACGCACCTAGAATACAAAACTAGATGTCTATGAGACAAGCGGACACTATATCCCGTTGGACGACCATTCCTCAATAGGCACTACGATGGATGTCAAGATCAGAATATGAAATTATGGCAAAGACCGGACAAATGGTTGAAGGTGCAGGAGGGCAGACTTTTGTTGCTACCGGAGGGCCGAATGCTTTTACCGCTGCTGCAAAAGGCTCTGTTTATGCTGAATTTCAAGTTCCAACAAGCAGCCTTCTACAAGGGGGGCAGGTAAACTGGTTCAAGGTGATTGGACCAAACGCAGGTAAGGCTATGCAAGCAGCATTGCAAAAACAGGGAGGCCAACTACTTCCTCAAATTCGAAATCTTTCACAAATTCTACAATTAAAATAACAATGAAGGAAGTAAATGATATAGAATGGTTTAAAGCTAAGTTTGCCCCTAAATTAAAAGGGTATGAATTGGATTATAAGTTTTTTAGTGAAGGTGATTTTGGTTCCTTAAATCAAGTAGAGTTTAATTCAAGAAAGATAGGAGGAAACATTGATTTTTGGGGTTTAGGTTGGTTGGGTGTTTTTGTTTGGGATTATGAGAAAGAAGAACAGCTACTAAATCTACTTATAGAACCCAGTCAAGAAGAACAGAAGATAGCAGCCTTTAATAAATTACAAGGCTTATTATAGTAACAAAACCGGTGGTGTCTCAGATTAGGTAGTGTATCCAAATATCTGTTTTTATGAGACTAAGCTAAATAGCAAACGAATAAAGGGCCGCCGCGGCCCTTTATTCGTTAAATAATGTTTTATAAGCGCGAGGAATGTAAAAAGTGAGCCCGATTAAAGGGCTTTTTTCGTACCTCGTGTATCCATTTATCTGGTAATATGCAATGTCAATTTTGTAAGGAGAAATGTCTAAAAGCCGGGAAGCAGAGAAACGGGGCGCAAAAGCTTTATTGTAAAGGGTGTAAGAAGTATCAGCAGGCATCTTATCAATATATAGCATGCCAAAGTCATGTAGATAACATGGTTAGTCAACTGGTCTGTGAAAGCGTGGGTGTGAGAGGAATAGCTCGTGTATTAAGGATAAGGATTAATACCGTATTGAGGCGGATTATCTTTATAGCGAATGGCATAAGTAAGCTCACGATTCCGCAGGATCGACCGGCGTTTGAAGTCGATGAACTTTGGACCTATATCACTGGTTATTGTGGGCCCAAATGGTTCAAAGAGTCCGTCGGCCACCCTAGCTACCATAAGCTATGGTTTTAATTATGACAACCAAGGTAATATAACTTATCATTATTGACAAACAAAATAATAGACGACTCGAATTGAATTTCTTAAATTAACTGAATCAAATAATAGTATATGGGATCAAATCGCTTCTTTCCTGCCATCTTCGCGGCATTGTTTATCTTTATTTCTAACTATGCCATTGCACAAAGTGATACGTTGGTTAGATATACTTGGATTCCGCAAGACCACCAAGTACGGATTATTACTGATCTGAGAAACCATATCAAGTATGTCCTTGACACGTCTCACATTTACATTGATGCGGTTACTCAAAATGGAAATCGAATATGGAAAACCGACCCATGGAAAGATTCCAAATGGGCCCGAACCCTTGCCGAAAGGCCAATAGTCATCAAGTTTTCTTTGAAAAACGATTTGTCAACACATTTTAGGGATGTACTCGGGATTGGTTACGATAATCTGGGAGGTGCCGCAATCGATGCGAAAACAGGAAAAATAATATCTATCGGACAAGACTGATCAGTATTGTATGAACCTGAAATAAAATGAAGGTAGGAAAAATATGGGTAAATTATTTAAATACGTCTTTGTCCTTGATTATGCAATCATCATATTCAAACTATATATTTTCGTGCATATTTTCGTCCATTTTGAAATTGAATCTAGCCCTTTTGCTAAACAA
>DASRTD010000262.1:0-3274 GCA_035656115.1 Mucilaginibacter sp. | reverse complement strand
TAAGAAAGATCGCTCTAAATATCCTAAAGTCTGACAAAACCAGCAAAGCCAGCCTGAAAGCTAAAAGAAAAATGGCTGGCTGGAACCATAAATTCCTCTTAACACTTATCGCTAACAAAAATTTCTAATGCGTCAGCCCTGGATTGCGGAAGTATTGAAAGTCGGAATTCGAAATGTCGAATGCGGAATTTATAATTAAATTAAATTTCGCAATCAGCGTTCTCCACCATTCGGCATCCCGACTTCCGCATTAAGATCATTTCTTCTTGTTGTTTTCTTTAGCCGTTTTGCCCGAACTTGTAAAAATAGCGGTCAGTTCATTGGCTTCCCGATGTAAAGATTTAGTAAGATCGTTGTTCAACGTGCCAGATTCCATTATTAGTTCCATCCAAAGCGTCGTTTCGTCGGCTTCTTCCTCAACTATCGTTATTTTCGAAATAAAATCGGCCTTCGAGCGGGCCTTGCAGGCTGATCTATAGTTTGCAGCAACAGACGTGCCCGATCGCAATATCTGGTTTCCCAAAACGCGCCCAACTCTGTCGTCGGGCAGTGCTTTAACTAATTTAATAATGTTTAACGCGAAAGTTTTCGTTCTGATTTTAAGGT
The DNA here is from genome assembly GCA_035656115.1 of Mucilaginibacter sp. Classification (GTDB taxonomy): domain Bacteria; phylum Bacteroidota; class Bacteroidia; order Sphingobacteriales; family Sphingobacteriaceae; genus Mucilaginibacter. The sequence continues at coordinate 2,668 of DASRTD010000262.1, read as the reverse complement.
CGGTTACAGGTTGCATGTTGTTCAGTTTTATGTGATGATTGATAAAAATTCAAACTTCTAAAATTAAAGTCATTCCGCAATCGACAATTCGCATTCTGCATTAAAATCATTCCGCATTCGGCACTCCGACTTCCGCATTAATTACCCGGTATGGAACTTATGAGTTTTTTGGTATATTCCTCCTTTGGCCGGTAATAAATCTCATCCGGGTCACCCATCTCAACAATTTCCCCTTTATTCATTACCATCATCCGGTCGGAAATATGTTTAATAACGGACAGGTCATGTGAAATAAAAATGTAAGTCAGCTTAAACTCTTCCTGTAATTCACGAATAAGGTTTAACACTTGCGCCTGCACAGACACATCTAACGCCGATACCGACTCATCACAAATAATAAATTTAGGCTGAAGGGCAAGCGCGCGGGCAATCACAATCCGTTGCCGTTGCCCGCCGGAGAATTCGTGCGGGTACCGGTTAAAATGTTCAGGCTGCAGGTTTACACGTTCCAGTAACTCCAGTACCTTCTTTTTGCGTTTGGTATTATTGGCATAGAACTGGTGGACCTGTAAAGGCTCCATCAATGAATCGCCGACGGTGAGTCTTGGGTTTAAGGATGAGTAAGGGTCCTGGAAAATGATCTGGATGTCGCGACGTATCTCACGCAGATCATTTTTTTTCAGGCTTCGCAAATCGGTGTTTTCAAAATTGATACTGCCGGATGTCGGTTCTATCAGCCTTAAAATACTTCGGCCCAAAGTTGTTTTGCCGCAGCCCGATTCACCCACCAGGCCAAGCGTTTCGCCAGGATAAACATCAAAACTGACTTCCTTGACGGCTTTTACAAACTCCTTAGGCCTGCCGAGAAGGTTCTTTTTTGTAGGAAACCAGGTATTTAACTTCCCGATTCGTAGAAGGGGTTCCTGCGCGTGCAGCCTCTCCTTTCTTTCGGCGATCTCACCGGGTTTGTAAGCGTAGCCTTCCCTTATTTTTTCAATGCTTGCGGCTTTTTTATTTTCATTGTCGAGAAAATCAGCAACAACGGGCAATTTCTTTAAATGGTAAGCAGGAGCGGGCCGGCAGGCCAGCAAACCCTTGGTATAAGGATGTTTTGGATTAGAAAAGAGTGTTTGGACAGCTGATTGCTCGATAACCTCTCCCTTGTACATGACCAACACACGGTCGGCAATTTCACTGATCACCCCTAAATCGTGCGAAATGAAGATCAAACTCATGTTGCGCTCGGCCTTTAGCTTGTGCAGCAACTCGATGATCGTTTTTTGAACGGTAACGTCCAGCGCCGTTGTAGGCTCGTCGGCGATCAGAATTTCCGGGTTGCAGGATAGCGCCATGGCAATCATCACCCTTTGCTTTTGTCCCCCCGAAATTTGGTGCGGATAGCTATAGAAAATGGCTTCCGGCCGTGGCAATTGCACTTCCTTAAACAGGTCGATTGTTCTTTCTTTTGCTTCGGCCTTGCTTACATCCAGGTGCAGGCGAATGGCTTCCGTGATCTGGAACCCGCAGGTAATTACCGGGTTAAGGGATGTCATCGGCTCCTGGAAGATCATCGCGACCTGGTGGCCCCTTATCTTTTGCATTTCCTCTTCCGATAGCTCGCAAAGGCTTTGATCCCCAAGCAGCACCTGCCCGTCGATAACGGTCTGCCTCTCATCCAGCAAGCGCATGATGGCGAGCGAGGTGACCGATTTACCGGAGCCCGATTCGCCGACAATCCCAATGGTTTCACCCTTGTTCAAATGGAAAGAAACGCCCTTAACCGCCTCAAAAAAGCCGCTTTGAGTTCTAAATTTTATGGTGAGATCATTTACCTGCAGCATCAGCGCCCCACTATAGTTATGGATTCATCAGTTATTAATTCCTCGCCCCGGTAACGTCTTAATAATTGCGCCGTGGCGATAACATCTTTTTCGCAGTAAATGCAAATCCTGTCCAAATCACATTCTACCCAATAAACACGACCCACCTGGCTGCCATCGATGTCGTCTTTTGGTGTCGGAATATTAAAAATGGCGGTAAGCAGGCTTAACGACGTGTAATTTTTATAGTCGCCAAATTTCCATAGCTCCATCGTATCCAAATGATTGATCTCCCAGGGTTTTCTGCCGGATATTTCCAGTTGTGCCGGGATTTTTATTCCGTTGATCAGCATCCTGCGGCAGATATAGGGAAAATCAAATTCCTTGCCATTATGTGCGCAAAGTATCAAAGTCGGGGGCTGGCTATTCAGCAATGCTGAAAAATCTTCCAATACTTCCTTTTCATCATGCGACGAGAATGACTTAACCCTTAATCCCGTTTTCTTACCACCTGAAAAGATCCCCACCGAAATACAAATGATCTTGCCAAATTCGGCCCAAATGCCCGCGCGCTCGTAAAATTCCCTGGCGGTTTCTTCCTTGCGCTGGTATTGCGTTTTTAGTTCCCATAGCTTCTGGAACTGCTCCGGCACATGGTCAAAACTGCTGTATTGCGGCACAGTTTCAATATCCAGCACCATCAGGTTGGTTAGGTCGTATTGTTCAAGCATTTTTTACTCTTGTTTCAGGTTCAAATATAAGGAATCGTTGGACGTTCACCCTATGCCGCCGTACGCCTCACCTAAATCCTCTCCAAAGGAGAGGACTTTGAACTTCGCTGACATTTT
>DASRTD010000261.1:0-40527 GCA_035656115.1 Mucilaginibacter sp. | reverse complement strand
GCTACCAACGGCTATGAGCGCATTCTTGATCTGGATGTTAGAGAATTGCACCAGCGCTCCGCCATATTTATCGGCTCCGAAAATATGGTGAGAAAGGCAGAAGAAATGATGGCCTGTTTTTCGCCGCAGGGCACCAAGAAGACGTTTGAAGGGGAGGTGGTGTTGCAATGATTGAAATGTTGCAAGGTTGAAATGTTGTAATGTTGAGGAAGATGCGATAAACCTTTTTTAACATTACAACATTCCAACATTACAACTTTACAACAACTTCAACCTTACAACAAATTCACCTTCGCTGATTCCGCTTCAAAAACCGAATCGATCAGCAGGTTTTTCTGTTTGCCGGCAGCTACGGCCAGTTCATCGCAACGCTCATTTTCCGGATGACCGGCATGGCCGCGCACCCAAACGAATTTGATTTTGTGTATTTTGCTGATTTCCAGGTACCGAAGCCAGAGGTCCTTGTTCTTTTTTCCGGCAAAGCCCTTTTGCAGCCAGCCATAAACCCATCTTTTTTCAATGGCGTCGATCACATACTTCGAATCAGAATATAGTGTAACGTCCTGGTTGGGGCTTTTCAACGCTTCCAGCCCCTTTATTACCGCGAGCAATTCCATGCGGTTATTGGTGGTTTTACGAAAACCTTCCGAAAGTTCCTTATAATGTTTTCCCGAACGCAGGATCACCCCATACCCGCCTGGTCCCGGGTTGCCGCTTGATGCGCCGTCAGTAAAAATTTCGATCATGTTTTAGTCCATGGACCATGGTCGATAGTCCATAGCCGCGTTTCAAAAATAGGAACAATATTTTAAGGGCGACGCCTTGTTGGTTATATAAAGTAGAGAATTTGACCCAATGGCCATGGACTATGGTCCATCGACCATCGACTAAAAAATTTTCTTCCTCTTCAGCCTCAACGAATTTCCGATCACCACCACATCCGAAAATGCCATCGCAAACGCCCCGATCATCGGGCTTAAAAAGCCGAAAGCTGCCAGCGGGACGGCTACAATATTGTAGGCAAATGCCCAGAAAAGATTTTGTTTAATGGTGATGAGCGTGTGTTTGCTGATCTGCAAAAATTTAACTACCGAACTTAAATCGGTATTCAAAAGCACGACTCTTGCCGATTGTATCGCCACCTGGCTGGCGTCGTTCATGGAAACACCCACATCGGCTTTTGTGAGGGCAGGGGCATCGTTTATGCCATCGCCGATCATGATGGTTTTTCCTTTTTGGCGGTAGATATCTATTACGGTTAGCTTTTCGTCGGGCAGGGTTTCCGCGTGCACTTCTTCAATGCCAATTTGCTGAGCTACTTTTAAACATCGGCTTTTTTTATCACCGCTTAGCAGCACAGGGGTAATATTCATCTTCTTTAGTTGTGCAACCAGGTTTGCAGCTTCGGGTTTGATATCGTCGTCGATAGCGATTTTGGCTAGTAATTTTTGATTTTTAAACAGGACAATATTGAAATCTCCTTCATTTGATTTGCCTGCCCCAAGGAAGTAGTGGTTCCCCTCAACATCTTCGGCACGCATGCCCAGGCCTTTTTCTTCTGCAGCCGACTTGAGGATAAGCCTTTCTTTTGGCAATGCCGAAAGCTCATTCACGAGCGATTTGGCTATGGGGTGGTTTGAGCGCTCTTCGATGGCGACGATAATACCACGTATTTTTTCGACAGTCGTATCGTCCTCCGCTTTTATATCATGTACGCTGAATTTGCCGGTAGTCAAAGTGCCGGTTTTATCAAATACCACATATTTGGCATTGGCTACCGCTTCAACAGTATCGCCGCCTTTAATCAATATGCCATTTTTAGCAGCACGACCGAGGCCAACCATTACCGCAGTGGGTGTAGCTAAACCCATTGCACAGGGGCACGAGATCACCAAAACCGCGATGGCGTTCATCAGCGAATCGCGCATGCCGGCGTGACCAACGAGGAAGGCTATCCCGAATGTGATCACCGCAATTAAAATAACCGCAGGCACAAATACCGCCGCTACTTTATCGCCCAGTCTTTGCACCGGTGGCTTGGCGGCCTGGGCTTTTTTCATCAGGTCGATGATTTGGGAAAGCACCGTATTTGAGCCCACTTTTGTGGCGATCATGCGGATATTGCCATGCTCAACGATGGTGCCGCCTATTAGTTTATCGTATTTGCCTTTTTCAACAGGGATACTTTCGCCTGTCAGCATCGACTCATTTACCGATGCATCGCCCGAAAGCACTTCGCCGTCAACCGGTACCTTATCGCCCTCGTTAACCAAAAGCGTATCGCCGGGGCGTACATCGCGCGCACTGATCACGTCTACTTCGCCATCAACGATCCGGTTTGCGTTTACCTGCTGTATTTTTACCAGGTCTTTTAAAGCCGAAGTGGTTTGCGTAATTGACCGTTTCTCCAGCACATTGCCCAATAATACCAGCGAAATAATGACAGCGCAGGTTTCATAAAACTGGTAGCGCATGCCCATACCTTCAATAGTGCCGATGAGGCTGTAAACAAAGGCTGCGGTTGACCCTACAAATATCAGCACATCCATATTCGGCACACCGCCCTTGAGCGAGCCGATGGCGCTTTTGCCGAAATGCAGGCATCCCACCACAAAAACCGGCAGGCATAACAGCAATTGCAGGATGGGACTGTGCAAAAACTCCCATGGCAAAATCATAGGCAGCAGCAGGGGGACGGTGAGTATAGCGCAGAAAAGGAATTTGTTTTCCACCTTTTCATAAAAAGGCGTTACCTCCAGCGCGGGGTCGTCAACAACTTTGTAGCCTAATCCCTCTATATCTTTAATAATGCCAGGCAGCTCAGATGGATCACCGCCTGAAAACTTTACTTCTTCGCCGGCAAAATCAACCAGTATGTTTTTCAGCCCCTTTTTCTCCAACAACCTATGAACGGAGATGGCACAGTTGTTACAGTGCATCCCGGTTACATTCAATTCAACCAATTGTTCAGCCATGTACCAAATTTACGGTAAACGCTAGCGTGAAGGGTAAGGCCATTGTAATATTAGATGTTGTAATGTTGTAAAGTTGTAAAGTTGTAAAATGGCATAACATTTCAACCTTCCAACATTACAACCTTCCAACAATCAAAAAAACACTTTGCAAATAACGCTGAGTTTCCTATTTTTGCATTCTCCAAAACGGTAGATGTAGCTCAGTTGGTTAGAGCATCGGTTTGTGGTACCGAGGGTCGTGGGTTCGAGCCCCATCATTTACCCGAAAGCCTCTCATGAAAATGAGAGGCTTTTTTATTATTTGATTATCAATTAGTTATGGATTTTGCGAATAACAAGTTTGAAAACTTGTTATTTAATATAAAAATATTTTAAACTTCTGTATTTCAATTAGTTAGTCCGATTTTTTGGTTCGAACCCCATTAATGGTACTTGGTGGGACAAATATCAAATATAATTTTGAAGCTATTTAAATAGCTGTTTATCTGTGTGTTATGTTTTTGAAAATAGTTCGATTCAAAATAAAAAAACAACAAAATTCCGCAATTTAAAAACATACCAAGTTTTGAATTTATAATGTCAATTACTCGCCTTGTGACCTTTTCTCATCCAAAAGTATACTCAAAGTAATCTCAACCATCTTGTACATAAAATCCAAGACTTTTTGTGCTTGCTCAATTGTTATGTGCTCACCTTCTTTTTTTAATAATTCAACAACTTCCTCAGGTTTTACTGTTCTTTTTTCCATTAAGGAATATAAGCGATAAACTTAGAATGATGTTATGGTCTTATACAGGTATAGCGATATCTCTAAAAAACGCATCAAAATTGAACAATTGCTGTATCAATTTCGAACGCGTCAAATTTTTTCCGTAAATAAATTATTGATATACAATAGCTTATCACTTTGGTATTTCCTTTGCGCATACAAAAGGTCACCGGCTTAACCCGGTGGTGGACTCCCGGGCATGGTTTAAATAGGAAAAATAAATGGCAAAAGCAACATGTGTTTTTTTTGTATTCGTGCTGGCATCTTTTGTATTGATCAGTTGTCACCGCCATTACCGCTCCGCAGCATATTCGTATGTAAAACCCAAACAGCTTTCCGATGGACTGCCGGTAGATGCAATGTATGATAACGGGATGGACACCGGTAAAATAGTAGCGCTTACCAAACTTATACTGGCTGATAAATATCCGAATATCCACAGCATGCTCATCCTCAGGCATGGCAAACTCATATTCGAAAATTATTTTGCAGGCGAAGATGTCGATGACGCAATGCCTGTGGGTTATGTAAATCACACGATAGATGGTCTGCATGATTGCAGGAGTATTTCAAAAAGTTTCACCTCGGCCTGCATAGGTATTGCCATTAAACAAGGCTTTATCAAAAGCATTGATGAACCGATATTTCCATACTTCCCGGAATATGCAAAATATTTCGATGCAGCCAAACGAAAAATAACGATCCGGAACCTATTGACCATGACCAGCGGGTTACAATTTGATGAAACTGATTACAGTGATCCTAAAAACAGTTATTTTCAAATGAGGGCAAGTGACGACCCGATCAAATATGTTTTGAGCTGCAAACTTACATCTGCGCCAGGTACGGTTTGGAATTATAGCAGCGGCAATACACAGCTTTTGGGAGAAATTATATGGAAAGCTACCGGCGAAAGACTGGATAAATATGCCGGGAGGAATTTGTTCGCTCCTTTAGGCATCAGCAAATATGACTGGCGCCACATGCCTAATAAAAAAAACATGCCCGCCGCTGCATGGGGCCTAAGGTTAAGGTCGCGGGACTTGGCCAAATTCGGGCTGTTGTATATGAACAATGGCAAATGGGGTGATACGCAGATTTTAGACAGTGCCTGGGTAAAACAATCATTAAGTGCCCAGGTTCCCAGGCCATCAGAGAGTCCCAATGTACCTCGTGGTTATGGTTTTCAATTTTGGACGGACCTACTTATACAACACCAATATAAAACCGATATTCCCTGGGCAACTGGCTATGGCGGGCAACTTATATTTTTTTGGAGATCTATGGATATATTAGTGGTTTTTACCGGGTGGAATGATAACCCAAACGATCCAAATGCCATCGTGGCATTTTACGTCAATATTGTTCCTTCGGTAAAAGAAATGCAACCCTATTTTAAATAAAATACGAGGCTAATAAGCGATATTAAAATCCAGGTTTTATTATTTCGCTTCATAGCTAAAAACAACGGAAGGACTTGTTTTAAGTTCTTAAATAATTCACATTGCAAATCCCGGACTCAACAACACATGGATTTCACAAACTCATGTTACCTATTTGTTACTTATTCGATTTATTTCGTTTAATGCCAGGCTTTTATTCAATTCCTGCTACTTTTGTGTGCCAATATAAGTGGAAATGGTGCGCCATCATAGGTGAAAAAACTATATTATCAAAAAGATAGCCATCGAATTGATGTTAAAATAGTTCGAGAATCGTACCATAATTAATTGGTCTAAAATCGGGCAATAGCCTGTAAATCAGTAATAAATCTGTTCGAAATTTGTATCATTAAGGACCCACTTTTTTTTCGCCTCTCAAGAAATTGAGGGGCGTTTTTATTTAATTATTTTCAACAGGTTATGAATCAGTTTGGTAGTAAGTGGTACAATATCTAACGGGTTGCAATTTTCCACCGCTTATTCAAAAAAAACAGGCGCCATTAATTAAATACCCCTTCCAACACTTGTCTTTTAGCTAAATAGACCTGGTAAACGTTACCGTGCTTCCGTACATTGGGAAGGTTCCATTTTGGTTTTTCCCCATTAAAATTATCTTTTATGCGTACAATTCCGGCCTTTGCGGATGTGATGCTAAACCAAATCGTTTTATTGTTTTTTCGAATGGCCGAAACCTTGTATCCGCCTTCTGCTCTTAAATTACGAAATGAAGCATTTAACCACTTCTGGGGAGTGGCAGGAAAAATACGAATTATACCGCTGTTGATTTTTCCCGGTGTAGGGCTCCAACTTTGCAGCAACATTTCTTGCACTGCCTGCGAGGCCAAAAAGTTTCCTTCAAGTGTAAAGGGACGATAGGTGTAATCTGAATAGCCACTTTTTGTTTGATCGCCGTTGGCATGAAACCCGTTGCGCAATACGAATGCTTTTACAAAAATGTCCAGGTTCTTAATGGCAGCCTCGGCATTGCCTGCTCTTGCCCGTAAACAACTCATCCAAGAGAAAGTATAACCACACCATTGACTGGTACCCAGGCTATCCCATTTTTTAAGACTTGAACTAATGATTTGCGCATCTTTTTCTCCACCTTCTGCTGTAACCAGGTTGAACGGATACAACCCTATGATATTGGACAAATGCCGGTGACTGGATGAAAGGTCGGTAACTGCGTCAAGCAGCAATGTACCATCGGCTTTTGTATGGAAATCTCCCAATGTTGACGCCGCTTCGGACCACTTTTTTGCTTCTGCATTCTTGTTACATGCTGTCGCCATTTCCTTTAAGGAAAGAAACAACATCTTTAAACACATCAAATCATAATTGCTGTTTGGTTTTAGCCATGCTTTGGAGCTATTGTCAAAAAACTCCGGCGAAGATGAAAGCGGCAATTTCAAAATGCCTTTTTCATCGGGTTTTAGCAGGCCCAGCATACATTCGCCTGCTTCGGAACACCAGGGATAAGCTTTTTCTTTTAGAAATTTTTCATCCGCCGTATATAGCCAATGCAGATAAAAAAGATGAGCGCTCCATGCACTCATAGCGGGCGACATGCTATACTGCCCCCACCCGCCCAGTGGTTGACCTGAATAAGACATTACACCCGGGCATGCCAGCCCGCCGGTTCCATAAAAATCTTTTGCAAAATCCTTAAAAACCTTCCGCCTGTTCCACAAGAAATTAAGGTACGAAGCACCCTCATCAAACCTTCCTGCTTCCTGGTAAGCAATATAGGTCATTTGAGTGTTAAGGTCGTTATGGTAATCTACTTTCCAGGGGGGTAGAGTACCATTATCTGCTGTCCACACACCTTGTAATGGCATAGGAGGGGCATCGGATCGGGATGCTGCTCCGTAAAAATATTGTGCCAGGTTATATTGTTTTTGTATGGCGGTGTCGGGGATGTTAACACTTGATTGTTCCCAGAATTTTGTCCACCACTGCACATGCGTTTTGAGTATATCATCATACCCCTTTTGTAAGGCAGTTTTACATCGTTTACCTGCTAACGATAAAAAATCACTTGTATCATTTGTTGATGTAATTGTTATAGCCAACAGCGTTTCATGGTTTATTTTTTTCGATTGAAGGTATACACAGTATTTTAGACCCTCTGCGGCTTGCTGAATATACCATTGTGCTGTGCCTGATTTTCTTTTCTCGGCCTCCGGGTAACCCAGGTTATTTATTGATCCGCCACTACTTAAGCCTTTTTCACCTGTGTTTTTCCGGCGGTACACGTCCATGGTACTTAAAAGATTAATAGAGTCAGGGATAGATTCCTTTATGGATAGTAAAATAACCGGCCGGGCAGCGCTATACATAACTTTAACAATGGCGTTTGAATTGAAACGCGCAATGCCTTCAGCGCGGGATAGGTTGAGTTCAAAAGACTCAACGATTTCAGCAGTAGGAAGCTTAATCTCTATCCGGCCTGCGGGTAACTTGGTTGGGGTAACTCCATTATAAGGGCTATCCCACCAATCGTTCACCAAATCATATTTTCTTTGGGCGATTAAATCCGCAGCTTTCTGGTAGGTGTGCTCTTTCCACCATCCTTCTCCTCCGGAGGTTCGCTCATCCCATAAATCACCCCGGTCCAATGACAAACGGATAGTATTGTTCTCGCCCCATAAAAGCCCTCCCATTAAACCATTGCCTAGTGGAATTGCTTCGTCCCATGTATTTATTGGCGCCTGTAAGACAAGGTTATAACAAGGTCTTGGCAATCCGGGCGTTTTGCCTTTTTGGGCAACCGCCCGAAAACTACCAATAAGGAAAAGAAAAAGGATTAAATATTTTGTTTTGAACATAAATAAGATTTTTTAATAAATATCAAAAATCTGGCACAGCCGATAAATTTCTCTCCGCTTCGGTTATCATTTGTTTGAAATTTTCTTCTGCTGCCTCGTATTTATTTAGCAATGTAAATTGATTTTTGGCCCTGTTTAAATTATGTCCGGGGTATTTAGTTCCGTAGTAAATATCGCTGTTGAGAAAATCTGTCAGAAAGCGGATGGCCTGCATATAGATCATCAGCTTGCCCGAGAATATAAAATATTTTTTTTCAGCTTCAGTTAGCACATTGCCCATTTCTGATAGATATCCTTTGCACACGGCACTAAAAAAGTTCTCCCGGATATGAATTTTAGAAAGATCAGCTTCCTCTTCATTTGCCGGCGAAAGATACGTCCTCATCATATCTCCAACATCACTTAGATAATATCCCGGCATTACCGTATCCAGGTCAATTACGCATAATCCATTTTGTTGGTCATCAAACAGGATATTGTTGATTTTGGTATCGTGATGGATAACCCTTAGGGGCATCTCATTATTTGCAATCAGTTGTTTATAGGTTTGCAAAATGTGCTCATGTTTAAACACTTCACCAATTTCATTTGAGGCCTGGTCTAACCGCTCTCTTGTAATATTCTCGTGTGCGGTTTTAAATTGTTCAAATCTTAGTTCGAGGTTATGAAATGCCGGTAAGGTATATTTCAGTTGCCCAATTTCAAAGTCTTTAAGTAAGCGGGTGAATTTTCCAAATTGCTTTGCTGCTTCAAATGCCTGTTTTTCAGAACTAATAAAATTGATAGTTTGGGATCCCTCTACGAATGGAAATAACCTGAAGATATCACCCGATGCGGATGTAACTAAAAAATCGCCTGAAAGTGCCGGTAAGGGGGCTACAAACAGATAATCGGATTTGGTTTTTTCGAAATGCTTGTTTAATAAAGATAAATTTTCAGCAATATGGCCTGGGGATTTAAAAACATTAATATTGATCTGTTGAAGGATATAAGCCTTTGAATTGCCGGATACCTTTAAGGTGTGGTTTATTAAGCCGGAGCCAAAGGATTGAATAGTGTAATCCGGAGGATGTAAGCCGAAGGACAGGAGTATGTCATCAAACATAAGTGTGGTTGTTAGTCAACCAAACATACATAACGGGTATGTTAAATAGCTGCGCAAACGTTTGAGCGTCTTTTTTAAAGGGACCCCTTTTTATTTTCTATCAATTGCGATTCGATAATAATTCGGTAATAAGCCGTCTGGCGCTGGATTTTCTCATTTTTTTGACCAAGCAGATCCATTAGTATATCGGTCGCCTTTTGTCCCTGGAGGTACGGGAATTGCTCCACCGACGCAACGGGAATATGATCCATAAAGTTTATGAGGGGCAGATTAGCATAGCTTACAAATGCCAGATCGGTATTTATTTTGATATTAAGGCTTCGCGCATGTTTTATAGCAAATAATGAAACGTAATCATTAAAAGTTACAATAGCTGTAGGCTTTCTTTTGCCGGCTAATAATTCATTTAACGCTTCTTTAGTTCCTTCTTCCGTCAGATCACAGCTTACAATTAGCGACGGATCAAATTTAAACCTGTTCCCTATCATTGCCTTAATATAACCCTCACGCCGCTCGGCAGTAGCTAACAGCGTTTTCGGTCCATTGATCATTCCGATTGCGCGATGCCCTTTTTTTAATAAATAATTGACAGCCTCAATTGTACCAGTTTCCATATTGCACCCTACATAGTGAATGTCAGGTATTTCGGGTACGCGATCAAAAAAAACCACAGGTATGTTGTATTTATCCAATGACCTGAAGTGTTCAAAAGAGGAGGTGTTTTTGGCAACTGAAACCAAAAGGCCATCTACCCGGTGATTCTTCATTTTTTCAACCAGTTGTTTTTCAGTCTGTTCACTGTCATGCGATTGGGCCAGTAGTACCGTGTAGTTTTTTTTGTAGGCTGTATCTTCAATGGCGCTGACGGCGGTAGAGAAAAATGATTCAGAAAGCTCGGGCAATATCACACCAATGGTATAAGTCTTTCCTTTTTGAAAAGATATCGCCGTTTGATTAGGCTCATAATTAAGTTCTTTCGCTAGTTTTTTGACTTTTGACCGCGTTGTTATACCAATACTGGGATGATCATGGAGCGCTCTTGACACCGTGGATACCGAAATATTCAAAATGGAAGCAATTTCCTTTATTGTAGTTGGCTTTGATGACATTTATAAAAAACCAAATAGGTAGCTATTAGTTAAGCCACCAAATTTAAAGTTATTATTAAATTTTTACTAATGGCTCATTTCACGGGTAATTAAGAACCAATTACGGTATTTAAGGCGCTACAGCCTTAAATTTTGCCCTTTTTCAAACGTTTGCGTTGTAAAAGTGCCGCTAAAAGCTCTCCCCTTAAGCTACTTAATTTCTACTTTCATAAAATTGATCTTAGATAAAAAAAATCTTTTCATATAACATTTGGATCAATCCGGAAAGCTGAAGCTCCTAAGCGGATAAACCGCCGGTATAATATTGCGGGTGCGAAAAACATTTGTTGGAACCCGGAGGGACTATCCGGTTAACTTGATTATAATATATGTATACAGATAAAATTTTAGTTATTGGAGCAAACGGCCAGATTGGAACCGCCTTGTTGCCCGTTTTACAAAATGCCTTTGGCATAAACCATGTTATTGGGTCTGATCTTTTTACGCCAACTTCGCCTCGCTGTATCTTTGAAAAACTCGATGCCACAAACGCGGCCGACCTGGCAAACATTTGTAAAAAACACAGTATAACTCAAATATATCATCTTGCGGCAATTCTTTCGGCAAAAGGCGAGGCTGATCCCGTTTGGGCGTGGAATCTAAATATGACGACACTTTTAAATGTTTTTGAAGTTGCAAGAGCATTTGATTTAAAAAAGGTTTTTGTTCCGAGTTCCATCGCGGTTTTTGGTGGCAGCGCCCAAAAGGAACATACGTTGCAACGCACATATCTTGACCCAACAACTGTATACGGCGTAAGTAAAGTAGCCGCAGAAAACTGGTCGGTATACTACCATAAACGTTATGGTATAGATATCCGCTCGTTAAGGTACCCCGGAGTGATCAGTTATCAGTCGATGCCCGGTGGTGGTACTACAGATTACGCTGTCGATATGTTTCATAAAGCAATTTTGAAAGAAAACTATGTATGCTATTTAAGCGAAGATACTCGCTTGCCTATGATATATATGGATGATGCATTGAACGCAACTTTAAATTTAATGGAGGCCCCTTCAGATAAAATCATGATAAGGTCATCCTATAATATTTCGGGCTTGAGTTTTACACCGGGTGAATTAGTTCAGGCGATAAAGGTTCATTTCCCGGATTTTAGATGTGATTTTTTACCGGATTTCCGGCAAAGTATCGCTGACTCATGGCCCAATTCAATAGACGATAGCGACGCAAGAAAAGATTGGGGATGGAAACCGGCATTTGACCTGGCCCGAATGACCTCAGCAATGTTTTCCGGACTGTCTTCAATAGCCAACACAGCCGAAACGGTTTTGTAAACAACGCATGTAACTGAGAGACGATCTCCTATTCGTTTTTTTGACCTTCTTCTTTATTCCCCTCAAATTTTCAGGTTCAAAAATTTTAAAATTTTTGAAAATTTTCTCAAACATGACGTTTTGGGGAGATAATTGAAAAAAATATCATTCGTAGGCGTTCAAAATATCGCAATATACTCCCCCAAAAATCCCCCGGACGTGAATTGACCATTGATTTATCAAACGTTTGCGTTGGTTGATTTTCTGCAAAAGCAAACGTTTGCGCTGTGTTTGAGCCTCTTAAACGTTGTTTTTATTAAGGGTAAGCTCTAATTTCCAAAATTCAAAAACAACCGGGAACGCTATATAAAAACAAACCAACAAACCATTTAACATTAAAACTAAAAATGTATGATTAAAATTTACACACAATTTGGATCAGGTTTCAGAAAAACGATCTTTCCAATAAAGCGCGAGGCAGGCAGCCAGCTTTTGAAAAACATCTGCTGTAGTTTGTTATTATTTTTACCAATGCTCGCATTTGCGCAAACAGGGGCAATTACCGGCACCGTAAAAGATAGCAAGGGAGTTGCCGTGATTGGTGCGACCGTAAAAGAAAAAGGCGCATCAAATACATCCGTAACAGATGTAGACGGAAAGTTTCATATAGTTCTGAAAAAGAATTCCGGTATATTGATAGTATCTTTTATTGGGTATGTAACAAAGGAAGTTCCAATTGGAAATTCAAGCGACATTTCGATTGTCCTGGAAGAAGACTTAAATAAGTTAAATGAAGTAGTAGTAGTAGGGTATGGTACTGTAAAGAAATCAGACGTTACGGGTTCTGTCAGTTCAATAAAAGGTAGCGACCTGAACCTGGGTGGTTCAGTATCAAATGTAGGCGAGGCTATACAGGGTAAAGCGGCAGGTGTGCTGGTGCAGCAAACTAATTTTGCACCAGGTGGTGGTATTGCTGTCACCATAAGGGGTGGTAACTCTATTAATGCAAGTAATGAACCTTTATATGTTATCGACGGGTTTATTTCTGATTATGGGAACCTGATCAACCCAAATGATATCGCCGATATTCAAATCTTAAAAGATGCTTCGGCAACGGCAATATATGGTTCGCGTGGCGCAAATGGCGTGGTTTTAATTACTACCAAGAAGGGAACGCCGGGCCAGGTTTCTATCGATGCCGATGTGTCCAACGGCTGGCAGTACGATACTTACAAGCCTGCTTTATTAACCGGGCAACAATATACCGACATTCAGAATGCTACAGCTATTGAAGATGGTAAATCAGCGCCATATGGCCCCGGTTTTATACCTGCCAATACTAATTGGTTGCAAGCCGCCATACAAACTGCTACTGTTGATAACCGGAGCGTTAGTGTAAGCAGCAATAATAAGGATTCTAAAATTTATGCCTCAGTAAATTATCTTAACCAGGTTGGGGTATTAAAGAATACCGACTTTCAAAAATACTCTGCAAGGTTAGGGGCCGAAAAAACACTCAATGATAATATCAAAATAGGTGCTAACTTTTATGGTTCAAGCGCTATTGCAGATCTGCAATCGTATTCAGGTGATATTACCGCACCTATTTTCGGCCTGCTGGTTGCACCGCCTAATGTGCCCGTTTATAAACCCGATGGTAGTTTTAATATATTTTATAATCCCCAGACGGGTGGTAACGGCAATCCTATATACAGTTTGCTGTCAGCAACCAATAATACCCAAAACAAGTTTGGCAATGGTAACATCTACCTTGATTATTCTTTATTAAAAAACCTTACCTATCATGTAAGTGCGGGTGCCGAATATAATCAAACAATTGCCGGTCAGTATTCGCCAAATAATAGCGCCGAAGGTCTTACAAACCCAGGTATGGCCACCGATCAATGGTATTCTACATTCAGGTGGCTGGTCGAAAATTATTTTACTTATAAATTTAAGATTAAAAACGATAATGATTTTACTGTATTGTTAGGTAACTCAAATCAAAAAGACGTTGACCAGGGACTAAGTGCCGGCTCTCAAGGTTATTCAACCAATGAATTTTTGTTTTATAATTTAACAGCAGGTTCAATTGCAAATTCACCTGGCAGTTACAGGGTCCAGACAACAGGTACCGATTATTATACCAGGATAAATTATGCTTTCCAGGATAAATTATTAGCCACATTCACTTTAAGAGATGATGGATCATCGCGATTCGGCCCTCAAAATAGCCACGGTATTTTCCCATCAGGTGCAATTGCCTATAAGTTGGGAGATGAAAGTTTTATAAAAAACTTAAATACATTTTCAGATCTGAAAATAAGGGTTGGTTATGGCGTAACAGGGAACGACCGTATCCCTCAGGCCAATGCTTATTTGAGCACTTTTAGTCCATGGAATACGGTGCTTGCTCCTGGTGGCCCGCTTCAAGTGGGCATAGAACCGGCATCGCTGTCTAACCCAGCTTTAAAATGGGAGAGTACAGCTCAATTTGATGCAGGTTTAGATATGGGATTTCTTGATGGCCGTATAAACGCTACGTTAGATGTGTACAGGAAAACTACTTCTAACTTGTTATTAAATGTTCCGGTTGGAAACTGGTGGGGCGCTAATACCGAAATAGTAAATGCCGGTTCAATACAAAATCAGGGTATTGAATTGGCTATAAATACAGTCAACGTAAAATCTGCCGGTTTTTCATGGACGAGCAGTTTCAATGGGGCTTATAACATACAAAAAGTTTTATCGTTAGCGCCGGGCATTTCAGCCATTTATTCAAATACAGCTAACCCAAGCGGAACAGTTTCGGGTGCGCAGTTTACTAAAATAGCCGTGGGTCAGGAATTAGGCGAATTTTATGGTTACGAATATACAGGCGTGCTTAAAACAGGCCAAACCTATGCACCAGAACCTAATGCAAAACCAGGCGACCCTTTATATAAGGATTTAAATGGAGATGGGTTGATCACGCCCGCCGATCAGACTTACTTAGGCAACTCAAATCCCCATTATACTGCGGCCCTTGGAAATAATTTTTCTTATAAAGGGTTTGGATTAAGCATATTCTTTCAAGGGGCGTTTGATTACGACCTGTATAATATGAATGCATTGGTATTGGAATCAACAACCGGCGCTGCCGCGTTAAACAGGTTTGTACCAGGTGTAAATGAAAATACCAATATACCGCGCGAAGGTTATTTTTTAAGCCAGTACGGGGGTTATGTTAACTCAAGGTTTGTTCAAAATGCATCTTATGTGCGTTTAAAAACAATGTCATTCAGCTATACTATCCCTCCTTCTATATTTACAAGAACCCCATTTATCAGGGGGCTCTCGATATATGCTGAAGGGCAAAACTTATTAACCTTTACCGGCTACAAAGGTACCGACCCTGAAGAAAATGTTCATCAGGGCCAGGCGCTTAATGCTGCCGGTGGTTATAGCGGAAGCAATATTACAGGTGGTTTGGATTTTGGCGGTTTCCCGGCTTTCAGAACCTATATCGTTGGTATAAAACTTTCTGTCCACTAATAAAACATCTTTATTTATAAAGGATCAACATAAATTAAAAAAATGAAAAAATATATTTTGCTTCTCATTCCGGTGGTCATCTTACAGTTTTCCTGTAATAAGAATTTAGACCCCAAAGTAGTTAGTAGCCTTACCAGTGTAAATGCTTTTGTTACTGAGTCGGATGCTATCGCTGCTGTAAATGCGGTTTATGCCCGTTTAAAGGGCCCTTCAATTACCGACAATTATGATTATTGGACGGTAAGGCACTTTGCCCTTACCGACCTTCCTACTGATATCGGCAATTGTAGCTATGGGGGCGACCCTGGCCAGCTTTCAGTATCCCAATGGAACTCGGCAAACGGTTTACTTGCTGAAGACTGGCGTCAGATTTATAAATTGATCGCAGACGCTAACAGCGCTATTTATAATATTTCGCTGATGACAACAATTACAGATGCGCAGAAAGCCCAGTTTTTAGCAGAGGTAAAATTTTTACGCGCAGTAGCTTATATGGACCTGACCGACGCCTGGGGCCCGGTGGTTTTGGCAACAGAGAAAGATTTGGCTAACCCAAAATACTTAAGCCAGCCGCCTGTAACGTCTGTAGCTGATATTGAGACTTTGTTGATCTCGGATCTGCAAAATTCAATAAACGTTCTTCCCGTAAGTTATGCAAGTAACGCCATTTATTCAACTAATGATCCGGGCAGGGCTACAAAGGGCGCCGCAATGACTTTGCTGGGAAAATTATACTTGCGCCAGCATCAATGGCAAAAATCAGCTGATATGATGCAACAGGTAATCAGCGCGGGTACCTACCAACTTTACCCATCATACCAGGGCTTATTTTTAGAGGCTAACAAATGGTGTTCTGAAAATATATTCTCGGTATTGAGCGATGCCAACGTAAACGGAACTGAATTAATGAACCATTTTGGCCCGCTGGTACATCCGGCTATACCAAACAGGTGGCAATATTACGCGGTAACCTGGTCTTTTTATCATAGCTTCGCTGATAATGATGCCCGTAAGGGTGAGTTTTTCCCTAAATACCACGGTACCGATGGTTTAATACATGAAGAAGCCCCAACACCAGGCGCTACTCCGCCGCCCGGTGTGTTGTATATGCCTAACGTGGCGACTTCAAAGTATGCCGATTCACTTGGTTCGGTAAATAATTATTACGACGGGCACAGTGTTGATATTTTGCGCTATGCCGACGTATTATTAAGCAGGGCTGAAGCCTTAAATGAACTGAATGGCCCTAGTCCCGAATGTATAGGATTAATTAACCAGGTTAGGCAGCGCTCAAATGCTGCGGCGCTTGTTTTGGGCAGCTATACGCAAACATCGTTAAGGTTGGCTATTTTGCAGGAACGCGGATGGGAATTCTTTTACGAAGGAAAACGCAGGGCCGATTTATTAAGAATGGGGCAGTACGATATTATTGTAAACGCCTATCTTAAATCTATCGGGCAAACCAATACGATTACCCTGCCCAAAGATCAGTATTTCTCTTATCCGCTAAACCAGGTCCAGCTCAACTCGAACCTGAGTAATTCCGGAAGAGAACAATAAACCATGTAATTCCCTATCACTAAGAATATTTTATCATCACAGATGAGTATTCTTAGTGATCTTTTTAGTTAAATATTTACGATGCTAATGATAAAGCACCTTTCTGGATACGTCGTCATCTTAACCCTTTCAGTATTTTTTTTCGGCTGTTTAAATAATGGCAAAAAAGATATTGAAGAGATCAGGATCGGGTTGCACAACAACAATCAGCTAAAAATACAGATCGATGTGTTAACAAACGCTTCCGTTGATGCATACGCCGAATATTGGCCTGAAAGGGACGGAAGCAATGGTAAAATGCTGTCCAATGTTTCCAAAGACGCGGTTTCGCATTCGCTTATTTTATGCAATTTAGTTCCGAAAACAAATTACCTGTATCACATCATAACCACAAAAAATGGGGTAAAAAGCGTTAGTAAAACGTACAGTTTTCGATCGCACGACCTACCCATGTGGCTTCAGGAACAATTTAAAGCCGTTAACACATTTCCGAAGTTAATACCAGCTGATTTAAAAAATGGATTAATGCTTATCAATAAAAGGTATGCGCCGGGAGTTGCGTGTTTGGTTGATTATAAGGGGCAGATAAGATGGTACCATATGGTTGATGGCATGGGCTTTAAGGTGGTTCATTTTACAAAGGACCATACCATACTTTCTTTGTTGGGTACAAATGACGAGCCTACGAGTTACGGCAGCCAGATATTAGAGGTCAATTTGTTTGGTGACACCCTATTGAATTTAAAAAAGGGACAGGGTGATTTCACAAATACCATCCACCACGAGATTTTAAGAAATGATAAGAACCAGCTGGTAACGTTGTATGTAGACAAAAGGGTAATGGACCTGAGTTCTATTGGCGGAAGCAAAAAAGATACCGTGGCCGGTGATGGCATTTTGGTGATGGATAATAAAGCAAAAAAAATATGGCGATGGAGTGTTTTTGACGTTTTGGACCCGTTGAAGGACGCTAAACTGCTCAAAATTAAGAAAGACTGGATACATGCCAACAGTTTAAATTTTGATAAGGACGGCAATTATATTATTTCATTTTTTAACAACGGCCAGATATGGAAGGTTGATGCGCATACCGGGAAAGTGATCTGGAAGTTTGGCAAAGGCGGAACAATTACCATGCCTGCCGAATGTGATTTTACCCAGGCACACGCGGCCCATATAAACGCCTACGGGAATTTGATGTTTTTTGATAATGGTGTTGAAAAGCACCAGTCGGGCGTGTTTGCTTTAAAACTGGATGAAAAAAATAAAACGTCAAAGTTAGACCTGCACATAAAACTGCCAAAAGAAGTGTTTAACGGGCGGATGGGCAGCGCTTATATGATCAATGACACATCGGTATTGGTTTGCTGCTCTAAAAGGCACATAATGGTTTTGGCCGACAGGAAGGGAACCCTGTTATGGACAATGGAAACCGCCATGCCAAGTTACAGGGCCGAATTTATAAAGGGCGATGAGCTTTCTCCTTATCTGCGGCCGTGAGGAGTGTATATTAAAATTAAGGAACGATGAAAAAGAGTTATCAGTTTATTATTTTTCTTGTTATGCTGGGACCTGCGCTCCAGGTATTTATTTCGTGCAACGAAAATGCAAAAGCGGCTTTAAATGATGCAAAAACGCCAGTTGCAACGAATGACGCTATCGTGCATATCGACACTACAAAAATACCGAATGACAAATATGGGGACGAGGTAAGGTATGGCAGGCAATTACTGCTGCATACGGCGTATTATATCGGCCCTGACGGTGTAAATGGCAAATATCTCGGCAATAAAATGAATTGCAGTAATTGCCACCAGGATGCCGGGGCAAAACCATATTCCCTGAATTTGGCGATGTCTTTCCGCAATTACCCGGGGTATCGTGCCCGCGAAGGCAGGGTGTTGTCCTTAGCCGAGCGGATAAATAATTGTGTTATGCACCCCCACCTGGGCAAGCCTTTGCCGCTGGATAGCAGGGAAATGGTGTCGATCATGTCGTATTTAAAATGGCTAAACGATTCGTCCGGGGTTAATAATGATACCAAAGGCGTAAAAAACCTGGAGTTATCTTTTCCTGATTCGGCGGCGTCGCCCGAAAGAGGAGCGGTGTTGTATACAGCGAATTGCACGAGATGCCATGGGCTTGACGGCGGGGGGAAGATGCAGGCAAACGGTGCAACATATATTTATCCACCTTTGTGGGGGCCAAAAGCATACCAGCCCGGCTCAAGCATGCACCGCATAGTTAAATTGGCACAATGGCTGATGGCCAATATGCCTTATGATAAGGCTACTTACGATAAACCGTTCCTTAGCTCGGCTGATGCACTGGATCTGGCTGCTTTTATAAATGATGATAAAATACATAGGCGCCCGTTTGTAAAAGAATATCAATACCCAAACTATAAAGAAAAAGCTATTGATTACGACAGGGGGCCGTTTAACGACAATTTTTCGGAAACGCAGCATAAGTACGGGCCATATAAGCCAATAATTGATTATTGGGAAAGTAAAGGCATGAAACCAACATTCTGACAAATAAACGGCGATATCGTACGAGGCTTTATAAACATTGCTTAAATCAACATTGATGAAAAGAAAACTGCTTACCATTCTGCTTTTATTGGCTGGGATCATGGCTTATGCCCAGGATATACCTTATACAAATTGCCCCAAATGCTGGTTGCCGGATTCACTGGGGAACCACAGGGTTGTGTTAGAATTTAATGGTACCGGTACGATAGCGAAAGCTATTATTCCATGGAGAAGAAGAGATAATGACCCGCAAAATAAACGGATCATTATTGAGGATGCCACTACCCATCAAAAAGTAAGCAATGTAAAACCAGGCACGATAAACCGTGAATACGGCGAAGTTTTTTTTGAACCGGCTTCGGGCAAAGGAACATACTATGTGTATTATATGCCCTATAAAAATGAAGGCCGTTCAAATTATCCAAGAGGCGTTTATTTGAAACCTGAAAATACAGCGTCGGCTGATTGGTTAAAAACAACAGATGGTAATAATAATATTCAAACGGCTACCGTAAAAGAATTTCAATCCATCGATGAATTTAACAGCTTTTACCCCATGGAGACCATCGCCACAAAAGATGAAACCAACCGGTTAATTGAAAAGCATAAAGGGGAGCAATTCCTGGTTTTCCCTGAAGACAGGCTGAATTCCATCAGGATGGTAAACGATTTGCCCAAGCGATGGATAGACAGGGGCCCTCAGGATAGTTTTACCGGTGAAGCGTCAAGGGGAGAAAATTTTGCTTTTCAATTAGGGGTTTATGCGCTGCAAAACCTTGAAGATGTAAAGGTTACTTTCAGCGATCTTACTGCGATGTCAGGGAAAACAATTACCGCCGTGAATATTTTTTGTATCAATACCAAAGGCATCGGTTATGACGGATTACCGCTTGCAAAAACGGTAAGTGTTGCAGCCGGTACCGTACAGGCCTTATGGTGCGGAATCGATGTCCCCAAAGATGCTACCCCGGGAACTTATTCAGGTAAAGCGACCGTTATAGTAAAAGGTGCGCCTGCAAAAGAAATTCGATTATCAATTACAGTTAACAATACGCTGTTGGCTGATGGCGGTGTAAATGAGCCCTGGAAAATGACCAGGCTAAAGTGGCTCAATTCTACCATGGCCCAACACAATACGGTAATTGCACCATACACGCCGTTAATTGTTAAAGAAAATACGGTCAGCCTGCTGGGGCGAAAAGTTGAGCTCAATAAAGACGGCTTCCCAAAACAAATACAAACATTTTTTACCCCCGAAATGACAGGCTATTTAAAACTTCCAAATGACTTGTTGACCGAGCCCATACATTTTCATTTTACCAAAACGGCCGATGGTAAAAATATGACCTTGAGAAGCCAGGGCGTACATTTTACCAAAACCGAACCAGGCACCGTTCAATGGAAAGCAATTAGTAGCAATGATACCGTGCAAATGGAAGTATCTGCATCGATGGAGTTTGACGGCTTTATCGCCTACAAAGTAAAAGTGACAGCCTTGCGGGATGCTGATCTGAAAGACATTGCCATGCATATCCCTTTTACAAAGGATGTTGCCAAATATATGATGGGCCTGGGCCAGAAAGGTGGTTATCGCCCCGAAAATTTTGAATGGAAGTGGGACGTTACCCATAAAAACCAGGATGGCGCATGGATCGGAAACGTAAATGCCGGTCTTCAATATTCGCTACGGGATGAAAAATATGTGCGGCCCTTAAATACAAATTTCTATTTGCAAAAGCCGTTGATATTACCTTCATCATGGGGAAATGACAACAAAGGCGGCATCAAAGTATCGGAGGTTGGCAAATCTATTCTTGCTGACAATTACAGCGGCGAACGGAAGTTAGCCAAAGGCGAAGAATTGTACTATAATTTCAATTTGCTTATCACGCCGTTTCATCCAATTAATACCGATTTTCAGTGGGCCACGCGGTTTTACCATTCGTATAAACCTATTGACACTATTAAAGAAACCGGGGCTACCGTCATAAACATTCATCACGCGACAGCGATAAACCCTTATATCAACTATCCGTTTATTGCATGGAAAAAGATGAAAGCATACGATGATTCCGCTCATGCCGCTGGGTTAAAGGTGAAGATATACAATACCATCCGTGAGCTATCCAATCATGCTTACGAAACATTTGCTTTAAGGAGTTTGGGTCACGAAATTTATTCATCTGGTAAAGGTGGCGGCTTTAGTTGGTTGCAGGAGCATCTGGGCGACGATTATATCGCCGCCTGGTTTGTTCCTGAATTAAAAGACGCCGCCATCATTAACAGTGGCATGAACCGATGGCACAACTATTATGTAGAAGGCATGAACTGGCTGACGCAAAACGTAGGGATCGACGGCATTTATTTGGATGATGTCGCATTCGACCGGGTTACCATGAAACGCATTAAACGGGTACTCACTGCCAATGGCCACCCCGGTATAATTGACCTGCATTCGGCCAACCAGTACAATAAAAACGATGGCTTTAATAACAGCGCTAATTTGTATATGGAGCATTTTCCATACCTCAATCGCTTATGGTTTGGAGAATATTTTGACTACGAGAAAAACTCACCGGATTTTTTCCTGACAGAAGTAAGCGGGATACCTTTTGGCCTGATGGGCGAGATGCTTCAGGGTGGGGGCAATCCATGGAGGGGCATGGTGTTTGGCATGACCAATCGCATGCCATGGAGCGATAATGCCGACCCGCGCCCGATCTGGAAAGTATGGGACAACTTTGGAATGAAAGGCA
The DNA here is from genome assembly GCA_035656115.1 of Mucilaginibacter sp. Classification (GTDB taxonomy): domain Bacteria; phylum Bacteroidota; class Bacteroidia; order Sphingobacteriales; family Sphingobacteriaceae; genus Mucilaginibacter. Next base: position 18,605 of record DASRTD010000261.1, on the reverse strand, counting down.
CCCAAATGATCGGCTATTGGGTGGACGCTAATCCTGTGAAAACGGACAACGAGAAGGTATTGGCCACCATTTATAAAAAGAAGGGAACTGCGTTGGTCTCCATTGCCAGCTGGGCTGAAAATGACACAGAAATAGTCTTGAAAATTGACTGGAAAAAGTTAGGTATCGATCCATCAAAAGCGACAATAACCGCGCCCGAAATCAAAAATTTTCAACCGGCGAAAACATTCGGGTTAAATGAAAAAATACCTGTTGAAAAAGGTAAGGGCTGGTTGTTGATCGTCAAATAAAAATTAATACGTACTGCTAAGAAGCTGTTTAAAAACAATTGAGAATAATTAACATTGACCAGAGGTTATTGCCTTTTGCTGCATCCAACCGGATATCGGAAGCGGGAATGGAAATTTGTAGTGTAGCGCTACACGTGCTATCCCGCACATGCGGGACTACAAAGCGCTACACGGCTGATAATTAATAACTTACCTACTGACAAAATATTGTCACCACTTTTTACGGCAATAAAGAATTCATGTGGTTGTTAGAGAGTTTCTAAATATAAACTAAATACCTCCGATGACGAAAATAGGATTGATCGCGTTTTTATTATCATTTGCAATGGTCAACGTTTATGGCCAAGACGATGCTGTTGTAAAGGAGTATAACAAGGTATTTACTACCTACCCATTTTCAGACCCTAACCCTATACCGGTATCTACAAACGTCTATCCTTATTTCCGGTTCGATGGTTTTACAGATAAACCGGTGCAAAAGGAATGGAAGGTAATAGAGCTTGAAAATGATTATATCAGGCTGATGATAATGCCCGAAATTGGCGGAAAGATATGGTCGGCCATTGAAAAATCAACGGGGAGGTCTTTTGTTTACGACAACCATGTGGTAAAATTCAGGGATATTGCCATGCGCGGGCCGTGGACAAGCGGGGGTATTGAAGCAAATTACGGCATCATCGGCCATACCCCCAATTGCGCAACGCCAGTGAATTACGTCACCCGGAAAAATGACGACGGCAGTGTGAGCTGCATTATTGGGGTGCTCGATCTGCTGACCCGGACAAACTGGACGATGGAGATTAATTTACCAAAGGACAAGGCATACTTCACTACAAAATCTTTTTGGTACAACGGTACGGCCATTGAACAGCCGTACTATCATTGGATGAACACCGGGATAAAAGCAAAAGGAAATTTACAATACATATTTCCGGGGAACCATTACCTGGGCCATGAGGGTGAGTACAGCGACTGGCCTGTAAACAAACAAAACGGCAGAGACATTTCGTTTTACGAGAATAATAATTTTGGTGGTTATAAATCATACCATGTATTTGGTAAATACACCGACTTTTTTGGTGCTTATTGGCATGATGATGATTTTGGTATGGCTCGCTATTCGGGCCATGATGAGAAGCCAGGGAAAAAGATATGGATATGGGGGCTCTCACAACAAGGGATGATATGGGAAAAATTGCTGACCGATACTGACGGGCAATATTCGGAAATTCAATCAGGCAGGCTGTTTAACCAAACAGCAGACAAGAGCACATTTACTCCGTTTAAACACAAAAGCTTTTCGCCGGGGGACGCGGACACATGGACAGAATACTGGTATCCTGTTTTAAAAACAAAGGGATTTGTTGAAGCCAATCAGTTCGGCGCATTAAATGTGAGCTATGAAAAGGGTTGGCTGAAACTTTATTTTAATCCAACACAAAAAATTGCGGACACGCTGAAAGTAAGACAAGGGCTTAAAACTGTTTATAGTAAAAAAATTGAGATGTCACCGCTCAGAACTTTTGTTGATTCTGTGAAAATGGATGAAATTCAGGCAGACCTGGTAGTTACATTAGGTGGGAATAAGCTTATTTATCAATCAAACCCTGATGTGAACAATTTAAGCCGCCCGCTTGATTCGCCAAAGGATTTCGACTGGAACGGGGTGTATGGCTTATATGTGCAGGGAGTGGAATTGATGGACGAGAAAATGTATGCCGCCGCCGAAGAAAAATTGCGGGCCGCTTTGCATAAAGATCCTGATTATTTACCCGCATTGGTGAAGATGGCGGAGTTAATGTATCGCGATATGCGGTATGCTGAAGCATTGGCCCTGGCAAAAAAAGCATTGAGCATAAATACCAATGATGGCGGCGCCAATTATTATTATGGCATCGTTAATGCACAGCTCGGAAATATTGTTGATGCAAAGGATGGCTTTGATATAGCAAGTTTATCCGTCGAATATAAGAGTGCCGCTTATAATGGACTGGGCAATTTATACCTGAAAGAAAAGAACTGGAATAGCGCGATCGAATTTGCCGCAAAAGCTATTGACTATAACCACTTCGATATTGCGGCATTAGAAATAGAAGCCATTTCCTTTCGTAATCAAAACCACAACGAAAAAGCCAAACAAGCTTTAGATTCGATATTGTCTTTTGATCCGTTGAACCATTTTGCGCGATTTGAAAAATACTTATGGCAGCCATCCGATGAAAATAAAACAAAGTTTACATCAGTGATCCGTGACGAAATGCCGGTTGAAACCTTCCTGGAATTAGCAATTGACTATTACAAAAATGGCTGTACCGATGAAGCTGAAAGAGTATTAGAAATAGCGCCCGCAAATGCACTGGTGAACTATTGGCTGGCATTTTTGAAAAACAAGCAAGGGCTGCCCTTCAATGAAACCCTGGAGAATGCTGACAATTCGTCACCGGCATTTATATTCCCTTTTCGCTCTGAAGATGAAGAAGTGTTGCTTTGGGCAAAGCAACAAAACAATAATTGGCAGCCTAAATACTACCTTGCCCTATTGTATAGAGACAGGAACCGGTTAGAAGAAAGTAAAAAACGGTTTATTGAATGCGGCAATGAACCTGCCTTTGCGCCTTTTTATGCCGCGCGTGCCGGGATGCAAATGGGTGCTTCGGACTTGCCTGATCTAAAAAAAGCTGTTGCATTGGATAACGGCAGCTGGCGTTATAATAAGCTGCTTACGGAATATTATGTTGATCATAATCAACATCAAATTGCATTGGCCACCGTTGAACCGTTCTATCATGCCCATTCCGGGAATTATATTATGGGGATGTTATATGCAAAAACTTTATTGCTTAACAAACGATATAAAGCTTGCTCCGGGCTTTTATCCAAAATCAATATTCTTCCTTTCGAAGGGGCAACCGTCGGACGTGAACTATACCACGAAGCTGAATTGATGCAGGCTATCGAAAAAATGCCGAATAAAAAATATGCAGACGCTTTGGTATTAATAAACGATGCAAAAAAATGGCCGCTTAACCTGGGCGTTGGTAAACCGTATCCCGAAAACCTGGATGAACGGCTGGAAGACTGGATGACCTATCTCTGCTACCAGGGATCAGGGGAAAAAGGTGAAGCGCAGGCATCATTGCAAAAGATCATTCAGTTTAAATCGAAAATTGAAAACACGGTCAGTAATTTTTTACCGGCCAATCATCTCGTAACCGCATGGGCCATGGAAAAGCTGAACGGAAAAACGGAAGCCGCTGACTGGTTAAATGCCCAGGTTAAACAATTTCCTGACAACAAAATATTGGAATGGTGTAAACAGGTGTTTGAAAATGAACAAAGCGCGAAAATTGCTCCTGATGATGCAGGCGTACGTTTATTGGAACGGTTGATGCAGTTAAAATAAAACCATACCTTATACCAATTTTATTTCCCTGGTTTAATCGATAAATACCTTTATAAAATAAAATGAGTCAAATTGAAAACGATTACTCAACCGTTGCGCCTCAAAAAGCGATAGTAAAAAGTGGGTTAAAGCCAATTTACATTATTAGTGCCTTGTTTTTCGTTTTCGGCTTTCTCACCTGGTTAAACGCCGTACTGATCACTTACCTCAAACTCGCCTGCCAGCTCAATAACCTCGAGGCCTTTTTTGTGGCGTTCGCCTTTTATATCGCTTACTTCTTTATGGCGCTGCCATCTACGCCCATCCTCAAAAGTTTGGGATTCAAAAACTCAATGGCCGCCGGACTGATCATTATCGGTGTGGGAGCAGCCATTTTTATTCCTGCCGCGCTAACACGAATATATTTATTGTTCCTGCTGGGGCTTTTTGTACAGGGCATGGGCTTAGCCATATTGCAATCTGCTTCAAACCCGTATATTACCATCCTGGGGCCAATTGAAAGCGCTGCCAGGCGCATCAGCATTATGGGGATATTTAATAAGGTTGCCGGCGCCCTGGGGCCAATAATACTGGGGGCGATCATATTAAAGGATGCGGACAAATTAAAGGTCAATATTCTGAAGATGTCGGCAGTTCAAAAAAATGCCGAGCTGACGATCTTATCGCATAAGGTTATTATGCCTTATGTGGCCATTATTATCGGAATGGTGATCCTGGCGATATTTATTTATTATTCCACCCTGCCTGAAATCGATACCGATAATAAGGATGCCGCAGAAGATAAATTAACATCCGGCAAGACAAGCATTTTCCAGTTCCCCTATTTATTATTGGGCGTTTTAACGCTATTCCTTTATGTTGGGGTTGAGGTTTTAGCCGGCGATTCGGTGATCAATTATGCATCCAGTATTGGGGTTCCTTTGCAAACAGCTAAGTTTTTCGCTACCTGTACGCTATCGGGGATGCTGTTAGGGTATATTGTGGGCATAGTCTGTATTCCGCGCTATTTTTCGCAGCGGTCAGCTTTAAAAGTCTCGGCCATTATTGGCGTTATTTTTTCGCTTGTTGCCATTTTTACCCAGGGGACCGTTTCTGTCTTTTTTATCGCATTCCTGGGCATAGCCAATGCGTTGATGTGGCCTGCTCTGTGGCCGTTAGCGATCAACGGGCTGGGTAAATTTACAAAAACAGGTTCATCCCTATTAATTATGGGTATAGCTGGTGGTGGGTTGATCCCTTTGCTTTATGGATTCCTTGCAGATAAATTTAGCCTGCACGAGGCTTACTGGGTGTTGGTTCCCTGTTATTTGTTCATCCTATATTATGCGACAAGCGGCTATAAAAGGGGGGCTGTACATTAACAAAAAAGCATTTAGTGATGGTGATTTAGCGAACGATACAAAAGCCTGAAAATAAACTATAACAGATTTAAGCGGCTTTATCTATTCAGTGTTAGTGTTAAAAATAAAATGAATTGTTAAATGGGTTTATTGAAAGTGCCTTATTTGCCAAATATCCGCAATATAAGTTCGGCGCTCAATTCTGCAATTCTATTTTCATCCGTTAAGCCCGTAAAATTAACCTGCGAACCCTGGCCATCAGGTTTTGACCGGCCCGAGGTAAACTTTAAGATAGGGTATGGCGACGATGCGATTTTTCTGGCCTTCTACGTAAAGGAAAAGTATTTCAAGGCTATTTACAAACGAACCAATGAGCCTGTTTATAAGGATAGTTGCGTTGAATTTTTCATAGGATTTGACGAGGATGCGGCTTATTACAATTTCGAATTCAATGCTATTGGCACTGCCCTGGTTGGCTACGGATTGCCGGGCAACAGGGAACTGCTTCCGGCGTCACTTATAAGTGATATAAAAAGTTCTGCAAGCCATAATACTGTGCATGGTAATTTATTGCCTTTTGAATGGGAGCTAAGGCTGGCTATTCCTTTCACCCTGTTTTATAAACACTCAATTTCAACATTAAAAGGCAGGATTTGCACGGCCAATTTTTATAAATGCGGTGATGAATTAGCTGAACCTCATTTTTTAAGCTGGAATAATATCATTGCTGATAAGCCTGATTTTCACTTACCTCAATACTTTGACAAATTAATGTTTGATTAGGATAAATTAAACTGATCAGGAATTCATGGCATTTAATCACCTCATTTAAATTGGTTGGGTTAAAATAAATAGCTAATCAAAAGTTTTAGAATCGCCCTTTCGGGCTATACCGGATAAATCTCCCTATACGATACTTGCAATCCACTTTAAATCATCCACAAACCGGTTCGGAATTTGCACCAAGACTAACTCTTTTTTCGCCTCTCAAGAAATTGAGGGGCGTTTTTTGTTTAGGTAAATTTGCCGTATTTTTATTAAAAATTACGTCAATGATCACTGCAGAAATAAAACTTCCCGAAAAAGACGCCGAGATGATCCTGAAGGTGATCTCGAAATTAGGCGGAAAGGTTAAATTGATAAAGCCCGAAGAGCAAAAACTTTCGCCCGCCGCCAAAAAAATGAAAAAGGATCTTGAACAGGCCTTTAAAGAGGTTAAGCTTCACCAGGAGGGAAAAATTCAATTGAAAACACTATCCGAAGTTTTAGATGAGCTTTAAGATAGTACCTATTCACTCTTTTTTAAAAGAAGTAAAACATCTTTCCAAAAAGCATCCTTCTTTAAAAGATGACCTGCGTAACTTAGGCGCCGAACTAACACTAAACCATAAATTAGGCACTCCCATTGGCAGGAACTGATATAAAGTACGATTACAAATTTCGAGTAAAGGCAAAGGTAAAAGCGGGGGCGCAAGAGTGATCACTCATTTGATCGTCACCATTGAAGATGAAACCCTTTACTTGCTAAAGATTTACGACAAAGCCGACCAGGATAATATTAGTGAAACCGAACTCAAACAACTATTGGCCGGTATAAAAAGTACGTAAGTAATTCGTACATTACACAGTGGTTATAGGGTGGTGGGTTCGAGCCTCACGATCTACCCTTAAGGAGATAGTCAATTTTGATTATCTCCTTTTTTATTTACCGTAAATATCTGTTTAACAGATTTTTACAACTCCTTTTTGCAGTGTAAAAAGCAGTTCGAGATTTTTCAATCTTTTATCAGTCTTATAATTTCTTTTGTTAAAAACGCTGTCAAACGCCTTTAAACCTCATTTATTGGTTCGATATCCTATCATGGCCTTGCATTTGCCGGTTGATCAGTTTCTATCAGGTCATATGTTTTGGCAGGTAGATAAAGAAAATCTAAAATTTCTTTTGCCTGACGCTCATCTACATGAATATGATTACGGTTTAAAATTTTGAATGCTTGATTTACAGTAACTTTTCTACTGGAGAAAGCTTTTGAATTCTTTATTGTTAATTGGTCCACGTTCTTGTAATTAAGTTTTGGAAGGATTTAAAAATGTTTCAAATGGCTATGAGGTTTTGCTTATAAACTATGATTTTTTCCAACGCCGCGCCAACTTTTAAAGGATTCAGATTACCGGTATTGAGATCTATCGAAGAAGGGAGGAATAAATTTATAACAGATCGCTTTGTTGCCATATCCTGATTTTTATAAGAAAACAAGATAAAATCACTTTGTGTACCGCGGCCATCTTTGAGAGATTTAAGCGATCGATGTTTCACTGTAAAAATTTTTCGATCAATTCAACAATTAAACCTGTTAAACTGCTAAGCCGCGCAATGGACTTATTATAGAAGAGTAAGACAAAATATGGCTTTTATAAGTGTGCCATCAGCTGGAATCGAATATTTTAGTGTAATCAACTGATTTATAACTTATTGTATGTCTGTTTTAACGGCAACCTGCTTTTGGATATTACCTTTTTGCAAATAGTTAATAATAAAAATATTACATACTTAATGTACGCTGCACTTCAAAAATAATAAAGCTTTATGATATAAAAACTAGTTTTCTGTTTCAGGATATCGGAGAAAAAGGAATATTCGATTTACAAATTTGTCCTTTATGTATCTCAACAGCGCTAAAGTCGAACCACATTGGCGAAGATTTGAAGCGTTTTGCCAATATTTCATTTTAGGTTAGTCAAACTTAGCTTTATCTTACAAACAGCAGTTTTAAAGGTAAATTATTCTATGTGCAATTTCCCCTCAATATTTAAACATAAATTGATCGTAACCGTTTTACTATCTTTAAACTCAAACTCCTTGCTGATCGTGAGTTTTGTATTGGCTTTCTCATTAATGTTCGGCATAGGCTGGTCTAAATCCAAAACGGAAGATAAGCCAAAATTATCTTCCCGCAGGTTTCCGTACAGAAGCAACTCTTGCTCCAAATCATCCACACGGTTCAATAGAGCCGATATTTGATTAGCTTGTTTTTCATCAAAAAAAACCTTATCGTGCACAGTGTCGTTTTGGCTTAATGAATTGCTTTTTTCGTTCCGATGAAAATCAGAGTTGCGATCTCCGTTTTCTAAAAAGCGGTGGGTAACATTTGCAGACTGCTCTTTGACGTATGTTTGTGAATAATGAATTAACTGCTCGGAATCAACTCTCCCGGCTGCTTCCAGCGATTTTCTCCAAACCTGCGAGCTTTCATATTTCGAATGCCTTCTTTTTCTTTTGCGAATTATATAATACTCCGACTTACATCTATAACAGACGTATTTTGTTATCGGCATCCAACCCAAAAGAAACTTTACTACAGCGCTTCGTGGAACACGTTCCCCAAATGGTATTTTACATTTCCGACAACATGGCTGATGTCTTTTTTTTTAAAATTGTTCTCAGTTAAATATTCAGGCATTGAGGTCCTTTCAAAATCAATCTTCTGGCGGCGCTTAGTTAAAAACCGAATCCGATTCGCTATACTTTACGTCCATAAGTGGCGATTTTTGGCGCTTACCACTGCTGGTAGAAAGAAAATGGTAAATGATAAAGGGATCAAAAACGACGTTTAACTAGTGGTTCTTAGCCATCTTAATGACACTAGTATATATGATTAACTATCTCCCTGATTTTCTCATCCAATTCGTTAACTGCCTGTTCCATCATCAATAATTCCTCTTTCGTTACAGCATAATCGCTCGCCTTAAAAACGTTCATCAAGCCAAGGATAGAGGCTACAGGCCTGCGCACCTCGTGAGATTGAATAAAGGCTATTTTTGTAAGCGCTTGTTTTTGTTCAAATACCTTTTGTTTGAGTGCTATCCGCTTGGTTATGTTCACCAAATTAAAAAACACACCGATGATCTCATCCCCGGAATTGCGTGCAGGAACATAAGTAAAGTGACACCAAATTATTTCGTTATCCCACTTGATCTGTTGTTTTATCTGTACCGGTGTACCATTTAAAGCTTTATAATAGTTGTTTATGAATTCAGCAACATACGGCTCGTTACTGTAATCAGTCACTATGGCGCCGGTATATAACCTTAAGTTGTATACTTTTTGGATATAGGTAGCACACACCTCGTTAAAGGCTATTATTTCTGCATTTTTCCCTATAAAAAGCTGACAAGCGTTAGAGCCTTCAAAAAAGGAATTTAAATTGATTTCTGAATTTTTTGAATCAACTATTTCTTCTTTTAAAAGCTGCAATCTTGGATTAAACGTCCTGGTGGTTTTATTAATCTTGCGCAACATTTCCTGGTTTTGATGCGGGTTGCCGGCCGGGCGTTTGGCCACCAGGTCTGACGCGTACAAATTACTCAACTTGCATCCGTCAGAAATTTTAGTGTGTATACTAAAGGGTGCCGCTGAAGAGAAAGAAAAACTTTTGTTCCCTTCATTTGAAGTAGTTTGGAAAAACTGAGTTTCCTTCCGCATCTGGTTTGCTCTCATGACTTTATCTTTTTTAGCAGTACTAATTCGAAAATCATATTTATTGGTTGTTTCACAGGTGTCTACTAAAAAACCTCGCGGCTAGCAGAAAACAAGGGCGTAATATTTTTCCGATAAACTTTTCCAACATAATCTTGTTAGGGATAAAATATTCATTTTTAATAACTGCCATGCCAGCGAGGGATCTTAATTACTCAAACTGAAATCACGAAACAAATTTAAGTTCAGCTAAATAATTTATATAGTGGTATCGACACACACTTAAAGTATCGCGACGGAAACCTATAAAACAGGGGTAAATGCAAACCGCGGCGTAATAAGTTGAAAAGTTTAAGGTGTTACATTTTTATGATACCGTAATGAAACACATGTTTTGATAATTTATTAAATTAAAGTGCTGATATACAGATATATAAATTAGGACTCGCTAATGCGGGATATTTGCAGCGGGAACAAAAAACCATGTCGGAACGGTTACTGAATTGACTTGAATAATAGAATAGTTATCGACAATATCCGATCAATAACCGATGAATTTGATATTGGAAACGACATTAGCTTTAAAGCTGACCCGACGAAATCTTTACGAAAATACAAGCGCGACCTGTTGAAAAGAGTGTATAAACCATAGTCAGTTATGGAAAGCTCAATCGCTGTAAACAGTGGTCATTATTATCAGGGTTTATATCGACCACTATCGGTGGTCGACAGCTTTTCTGTAGGTGCAGAAAGCCAATAATAAATTGGGATATTTATCAATTCCGGTGTAGTGATATTATAAGTGCCGGTATATTTATAAACCTTATTGTTCAAAGCCTCCTTAATTGGACAGCCAAAAAATATCATCGGCTATCCTCCGCTATCTGTCGGCGTCTCTTTGCTGTGTATCGAAACCATGGTTGAATAGTCCGGATTTCCCGTCATTTTGCAGAATAGAATATTTTAATTTAACTTGAATTAACCATGAATCAGATTTATTCTGAACCGGCTGGCAAGGAGCTAATCGTATTGTTGATCGGAATTACCGGATATTTAATTGGATATTTAATATACAGGAACGGCAAGCCGAAAAACGAATGGCCTGTTACCGTCCACTCGATAATTCAGGAAGCAAGAGACTGGTACGATAAAATGTATCCGGGTGTAAGTGATCGTAATTTACCGGGACAAAATATCGAAAAATTATATGCAGACTGGAATAAAAAGTTCAAGCCCAACTGGCTGAAAGCTCAGCTGTTTAACGAGGGTGGCGCCACAATGATTGAAATGCCAGTGCTTAAAAACGGCGAAATGACCATGTCTTTTTTCAGGCGTGGTACAACTGAATATGACTTCAATAAATCAGGAACTATCACGTCGTTGTTAATCGCCGGCCGACAAGGCGATTTCAGTGTCTACGCGATGACGATCATTGCAAGCCCATCCTATTTGAGTACAAATCCCGGAGAACTGCGAAACAACACTTACCAAAAAAAGGATAAGGATTTTGATGGAGTGGTTTTTTTCAACAAAATGGACGGAACATTTTTAAATGGCTGGCATTTTCAAAAAGGCAAGGCTATCGGCCAGCTTTACCAATTGGATGTAAATTGTTCAGGAATCCTGGCGGGTGAAAGATGCAAATCTAATAATGAATCGCTTCCGGGCGCTGGTTCGCTAATAGCGGTAACGCTTTGGGAAGACCATATCTATGCCGGCAATGATCCGACCATTTACAATTGCAATACTTATATTACGACAAATGTATACGCAGAATGTCCTGTCGGTGAAGGCATCACAATGCCAGGCGGGATAAAAGAAACGTTGAATACCCAACGGCGCCAGCACAGCTTACCGTCGAGGTTGCGCCTCGACTAGGAGTTGCATCAATTAAAAACGGGCGTCAGGGTGCTTAATTAACAGCCAATAGCATTGTTAGAGCGCCAAAGTGTTTTGATATAAAGCCATATACATATCACAGATCCGCTGTTGAACCAAAGTCTCAGCTTTCCCTAAAAAAGGTTGTTCTAATATAATGGCGGTAAGATGAAAATGATGCCGATTTCTCTCTTCGGCTTGGGGTGATATCGTCTTTTGTGACTGCGCCATTATGCGCTTATATATCAATGTTCCTGCGCAACCAGGCGGGATGCAATATTTTTAGTTGTTTTATTTGCCTGCAAGCAATAATTCCCATCAAGGCACTTTGGCAATACTGAAGCCAATGAGAGACAGTCCGATTAACCGTTTAAGGGTTTCGACAGAAGTGCGAAATTCATCGGTGGAAACGAGGTAGTTGCCGCCGGACATTAAAAAAAACGTTTGTGCCTGCTATTATTCTGGCTGCGGGCTTACCACAACGCCCGTTAGCGCTGCTCCGTTTGGCTTTCCGCGCCTTTGCGTCTTTTATTACGCGCGTAGCGGGCCCTCAGTTCGTCATCATGCAACCATGGACATGGCAGATTCAGCACTACCTTATAACCGTGCGAGATATCATACTGACGATATTTAACAGGTAGCGAAGCCCTGTGTACCCATTCTTTATTACTTGCGTATATATACAGATGAGCAGAGATATCATAGTAAACACCAATGTCCGGCAGGTAATAATACCCGGTGTGGTTATCGGATACCCGGCCGTTAGGCGGACAGTCCGAATCCGGATCGGTACCGCCACCCGGCAAGCCAATCTGGCCGTGCACAGTTAGTATGCCTGATGATACAAGTAATAATGTAATAACTACCTTGATTAGTTTGTTGTTTTTTAACATAAATTTTTCAATTATTTGCATACTGGGTTATTTTATAACTTGAGAAGGATTGCCAAAATTTAGTTTTATCCCCAACAGTATTTGCCGGTATTGGTCGGAGTAGAGGTTTCTGAATTTGCTCGGGGGGTCGTTGTAACCATCAAGCCCTTCGCCAAATACAATGCTATGCACGTAGCATAAATCAATCGCTATATAAGGCTCCTGGTAGTTATTGTAAAATTTGAACTCGTATCCAAATCGCAGTGGTATGTCTACATTTATGCTTTTGTCTGCGCCCGGAAACCGGTAAGTCGATTGGTAAATGCTGTAGCGTTGCACGGTATTGTTATTATCAACCTGCCCGATGCCCGTACCTCCATAAAAGTTCTTTAAAAAATTAACAAAGTCACTCCTTGAGTAACCGATGATGCCGCCCAGTTGATAATCTGTACGAAGTATAAATGCTGCATAGTGGTTTACATATTGGCGGCCAAAAGGGTCTGCCTTTGGCGTAGGGCCGCCGCCGGATAATGTGCCGTATTGGAATTCAGCCACAGATGAGGCGAACGGACCGTAATAATATACGAAATTTAGATTCGCGGAAAAATGACTTGTTTGCGTAGTTATATTAGTATAGCCGCGCTCGTAACTAATATCGGTGCCAATGCCAAATTCATCGAAGTAATACGCTTGCTGCGCTTCAACGATGAATGATGATAAAACAAATGTTAAAAGCAAGATCAGTTGTTTCAATGCCTAATTTTAATGTGTTATTAAACCGACTGACCCATATCTCCGATAGTTCGCTGATATCGATTATATTGATAAATCCAAAAAGTTGTTGGCAGGCGCAGCAGCTTTATCGATAGGCAGACTTTTTAACCTGATTTTCTGTTTTCCGCTATTTTATCTACACAGTCCCAAATGTTGCATTCCCGGGAAACCATCGAACGCGCGCTCTTAGCTGTCGCCATATTAAAGTGCATCCGGGTTTTGCTTCCCTGGTTCTTAATGAGTTTAGATTTAAAAAAGATTAAACCTATGTCAACCAAGCCATTAATGGCCGCGAAAGTATTATTAACAAGGATGTGTCGCCGTATGGTTTCGACACATATAGGGAGGATGCCGACAGAAAATAGCTAATGAACGACGGCCATCGGGGCAAATTATTCAAAGGATTTGCAGGAATTATTTTGAAATAATATTGGGGGGCCTGCTATAATTTAATCGTCATGGTAATTACCCGCAATTTATAAGGCAATGTATTTTGGAGCCTGCATTCCCGGCAATTTCGATGTATTTATAGCTATAAGTTTAATAGTGACGGGGAAATATCTTTCCTGAGGAGGAGCGTCAGGAAAGCAAGGCCTGGGGTGATCATCCGAAAAAACCGAAAGCCAACAAACAATTAGCATATGCGGCCAGGTAAACTTAATAGTTTCCGGTAATACCCGATATCGTCGGGTTTAATTATTATTCCGTCGGTTAGTTTGATCGATTTGCCGATTATTTGCTGCGTTTTGGCCCGAAAAACGCATTTTTTTTAAATTGCTATGTATAAGTAAGTTATTCTGTTTTTTGCAATTTGCTCTTTCCTCTTTTAACACGCTTTCCTGTGTTTTTCTGTGCCGTTGATTCCTTTTGATCAAAATAACCGGCAAAATTCATTTTCTATCGGCGCCTGACCGGTATCGGTCGATACCGCTAAATAACCTATTCAACAACTTTTTTCTTTGGCCCCATGAAAATAGCTCTATGCCGAAAAAAATAACTTTATTCCTATGTGCAATTGTTTTTCCTTGTTCTATATTTTGCCAACGCATCCAAAAAGGGTCGTTGGAGTATTTGCGTTTATCCAATGGCTTCGGGCAAATCGAATTAGGTTCGGTTATTAATCAACTGCGGTGGGATAAGTTGTCCTACCTGGATGACGCCGACAGCGTAGACACTGACAGCTGCCGTAAATTTTGCTATAAGGATAGTGACCTGTTGTATTTGGGAAACGGTTTGTTACTCGACAGGATAGGCGTTCGTACCTATAACGATAGAATAGTTAACATTTATCTTTTTTTCCCCAGGAATGCCGGCCATGCCATGCTACAGAATTTTGAGGCGAACTATGGGGCATATACCGACGTCCCCGGAGAATTTATGTACGAATGGAAGACAACGGCGGTGACCTTATCATTGCGTTATAGCCGGGCCATTGAAATGGGTGTAGCAATATTCACATCGGTCGATCTTGAGAAGCAGTTGGTTGAAGATGAAACCAAACGAAAAACATACCAACAACATGACCAGGATTTACCGGTCATCACTGCAAAAGTTGGCGGAAGCCCGGAATGAAATTAGCACAGTTACAAGGGACGGCCCGGCGATAGGTGTAAAAATACCACGCGCGCTGCCTATTTTGAAAAGTGCAAATTTTAGGATGAAATAACCGGTTGAAAGATACGCCTTCGTAAACCTCATTGATCGCCGGAAATATCGATATCATCGGTTTAAATCATTAGTCTATCGATTTGATTGCCCCACTTGTCGGTCAATTCCCGCCGTTTCGCCTGAAACGTACGATTGTTATTTAAAATGTTATATATCAGATATTTAACTCATTTTAGACCGCCTGGTTTGATTCGTTTTTAACCCGCTTTTCGGTGTTTTTCTGCCCTGCTGATAGCCGTTGTAAAAATACGCGGTGAAATCCGTTTTCTGTCGACATCCTCCCTGTATGTGTCGAAACCCCCGAACATCTGACCCGATCTCCCCGTTTTTTTGCACAAATTTTAACGGTTGCGTGTCCGTGCTATTCAGCCTTAAGCGTACCCGCTGACATTAATTAACAGAAATAACATGGTTTCCAAAAAAACAAATTTATCATGAATACCTATCAATCAATAACAGCTGCAGCGGCAGTAACTGTAATCGTTTTAATTGTTTCAACGCTGGTTGACACCATTAGAATGTGGTTGGATAAAGCCCAAACCAAGAGCTTAAAAAAAGCCGGACAGGCATCTGAAAATTCACAAAAAAAATGGTAGGCGGCATTCAAAAGCTTTTTCAAAAAAAAGGAAGCAAGTTCATTTTCATGCCATTGGCGATGACTATGAAACAGGAGACTTTCCACCCTTACGGTATTTGACATTTCTATTTTAACATGATTACCCTTAATGAGTTCAAGGCGATGGACATAAACGAAAAAATCAAGGCACTGGAAAAAGGCATCTACCTGTCAGAAAGGAAGGAGGATCAAATAATGGTTCGACTCTACAAACTGGGAAATTTTTATGTAGAGGCATTTAGCCAGCTGCGCCGGAATAAGATCGTTCATTTTATCGCTTTTAATTCAAATGACTTACTTCTTCCATACATAAAAAGATGAACCTGTTAACCCTCGACGCTTTCCTGGTATTGGCAAATGTGTGGGTCATTACGGCAAAGGTTGCCGAGACCCGAAAAGTGAATGGCAAAATAAAAAAATATTAAAAAATGAGCGCATTAAACTTTAAAGGATCTGTCCGGATGTTCGTCTGTGTGAGCCTGTCTCCAATTTTACCAAAAAAATTGGTTACGTGCATTGCTGTTTGCATCGCTTATGTGTTATTGCTATCACAAAGCGCTTTTGCACAGGCGCCCAATATCTCCTATGGTCCTTCAACTAATGTGCTGACGTTAGGCACCGCTTTCGCCATAACCCCCGCCAATACGGGCGGCGCCGTTCCGCTGAATACTCTTGGCCTGATCAGTACTTTTGCCGGGAGTACGGCCGGAACGGCCGGCAGGACCAATGCCACGGGTACCGCGGCGCTTTTCGATGGTCCCTGGGGAGGGGCATTTGACGCATCGGGCAACCTGTATGTTGCGGATAATGGCAATAATGAGATACGAAAGATCACCCCGGCCGGCGTAGTAACCTTGCTTGCAGGCAGCTCGACCGGCGCTTCCGGCATCACGAACGGCACCGGCACCGCCGCGCTGTTTAATTTTCCCGTGGGCGTAGCCTCTGACGGTGCTGGAAACCTTTATGTTACAGATGAAGCCAATAACGAGATCAGGAAGATCGTGATCTCGACAGGCGTTGTGACGCTTTTGGCAGGGAGCGCCACCGGGGCAAGCGGTTCTGCCAATGGTACCGGTTCAGCGGCCACTTTCAATGAGCCCGAAGGCATAACTTACAATTCAGCCAGTGGCGCGCTCTACGTAACGGAAGGGAACGGGAACAGGGTTAGAAAAGTGACAACGGCCGGGGTGGTGACCACATTTGCAGGGAGCGGCACTGGAGGCAAAACAAATGGTACGGGTACCGCAGCTCAATTCTTTGCCCCCCGCGGGATCGCTTCAGATGCTTCAGGAAACCTGTATGTGGCTGATTATGGCAATAACGAAATACGCAAAATAACTACAGCCGCAGTCGTGAGCTTGTTCGCCGGCAGTTCCACAGGTGCAGCCGGCTCCGCTAACGGAACGGGTAGCGCTGCGACTTTTAGCAGCCCCTTATCAGTTACCGTTGATGCCTCGGGTAATTTGTACGTCGGCGATGGCGCTAATCTCATCCGGTTAATTACGTCTGCCGCAGTGGTAACTACTATTGCGGGCAACGGCAGTACCGGTTATGTTGACGGCGCTGGCACATTAGCTGAGTTTAACAGAATGGAGGGAATAGAATATAACCCGGCAAATGGAAATGTATTTATCGGTGATTACTTTAATAACGTGATCCGTGAAATGTCCGACTACGGGTATTTTATCACTCCGTCGTTACCTGCAGGGTTAAGCTTTAACGGAACGACCGGACAGATCAACGGCACACCTACGGGCACATTTTCAGCCACCACATTCACTGTTACAGCTTACAACCAATACGGAAGTTCTTCCACTACCATAACCCTGTCAACCGGCCAGGCGCCTAATATCTCCTATAGTCCGTCGACCAATGTGCTGCCTCTAAACGTATCTTTCTCTATAAGTCCAACCAATACTGGAGGAGCCGTTCCTGCCAGTATCTATGACAATGTGACCACGTTTGCAGGCAGTACCTCCGGAACTTCGGGCTTGACAAATGGTACCGGCACGGCAGCCCTTTTTCATGGTCCCTGGGGCATAGCGAGCGACCCTTCATCAGGTACGCTTTATGTAGCAGATGAATATAACAATGAGATCCGGCAAATTACTTCAGCAGGCGTAGTTAGCCTGTTAGCAGGCAGTTCAACAGGCGCATCCGGCAGTACCGACGGTACCGGCACAGCGGCTCTCTTCCTGTCACCGGCAGGTATCACTACCGATGGTGCGGGAAACTTATATGTCGCCGAGTCATCAACGGTTGTTACCTCTGCGACCAGCAACAACGACATCAGGAAAATAGTTGCGTCAACGGGCGCTGTCACCCGTATTGCGGGCAGCGGCAACGGCACTTCTTACGGTACCACCAACGGAACCGGTACCGCGGCTACCTTTAACGTTCCTGATGCTATAACCTACAATGCTGCAGACGGCAACTTTTATATAACCGATTATTATGGCAACGATATCAGAAAAATGACCCCTGCGCTCGTCGTGTCGTTATTTGCCGGCAGCCCGACGGAAGCCTCCGGTTTAACAAATGGTACAGGTTCAGCTGCTTTATTTCATTATCCGCAAATGATAGCAGCGGACCCATCCGGCAATTTATACGTCTGCGACGAGGCGAACAACCAGATAAGGAAAATAACGCCCGCCGGTGTTGTAACCCTGTTTGCCGGAAGCCCTACCGGTGCATCAGGTTCCGCTGACGGGACCGGCTCTGCTGCCACGTTGTATAACCCCTATGGAGCTGTTTGTGACGCATCAGGCAACCTATATGTTATGGATTCGGGGAATCACAAGATCAGGTTCATAACCACGGCCGGGGTTGTTACAACCGTTTTCGGAAATGGTACGGCAGGCGGTTCAGACGGTGTTGGCACCGCGTGTGAATTTTTCTCTCCCCTGGCCGGAGCTTTCGATCCTACAAAGGCGAACCTGTATGTGACGGACTTAATTAATAATAATATACGTAAAATATCATTATGCGGGTACACCATCAGCCCCTCGCTACCGGCAGGGTTAAGCTTTGACGGAACTACCGGTACCATCAGCGGCACGCCGACAACCACATTTGCGGCAACCACATTTACCGTTACCGCTTACAACCAATATGGAAGCTCAGCTACTACGATTACATTATCCTGTGTAGGATACGACTGGACCGGCACAACGAGTACTGACTGGGCGACCGGTTCAAACTGGGCCACCGGCACAGTTCCGACCAGTACGAGCGCAGTACGTATAGGGGTAATTGCCTATACGGGTTCCCAGCCGACCCTTAGCTCA
>DASRTD010000260.1:0-22042 GCA_035656115.1 Mucilaginibacter sp. | reverse complement strand
GCTGCGGTAAGGGTTGTTTTACCGTGGTCAACGTGACCGATGGTGCCGATATTTAAGTGCGGCTTACTGCGGTCATACTTTTCTTTTGCCATGATCTATATTTATTATTTACAGGTTAATTTTAAATTAAGTCTATTTATTCTATTTGAGCCAACAATGGGATTTGAACCCATGACCTCTTCCTTACCAAGGAAGTGCTCTACCCCTGAGCTACGTCGGCTGATTTTCTTAGCTCATTGGTTCACTTGTTCATTAGTTCATTTGTAAATAGTTCGATAGTATTTTAACAACCATGCTACCAATGAACTAATGAACCAATCGACCAATGAACCAACCGAGCGGAAGACGAGGTTCGAACTCGCGACCTATAGCTTGGAAGGCTATCGCTCTACCAACTGAGCTACTTCCGCTTGTTAATTAGTGAATTAGTGATTGAGTGAATTAGTGATTGATTACTTGAATTTTTAAAATTCACTAATTCACTAATTCAAACCTTCACTAATTAACCTCCGTGGGGAGAGGAGGATTCGAACCTCCGAAGTCGTAAGACAGCAGATTTACAGTCTGATCCATTTGGCCGCTCTGGAATCTCCCCAAGTTTATTTCAGATTTACGATTTCAGATTTACGAATTAAAAAAATCGTAAATCGTAATTCTCAAATCTAAAATCAACCGAGCCCCCTATCGGGATCGAACCAATGACCTACTGATTACAAGTCAGTTGCTCTACCAGCTGAGCTAAGGAGGCTTTTAATTATTAACTTCTTTCGTCTCCCTGCCGACCAATTTGCGTGATCTTCGGAATATACCGGTTAATTAATAAGGCTGTTTTTTTATTTTAAAGAACCATCCCTTTTTTCCGGCTTCTGCGCAATAACACACCTTTCTGAAAGGGATTGCAAATTTACACATTTTTTAAGGCTAACAAAATTTATTTTTCAAAAAAAAATCGGCGGGTAAAAACCCGCCGATCCCGTATAAAAATTTATGTTTTTTATGGTTAAAACTCATCCTGAACCTCGGCCAGCACTGCTTTTTTTGCTGCGGCCACGGCGGCGGTTTTCTTTTGTTTATGCTTTTCTATTTGTTTGCGCAGGCATTCAATAGCCAGGTCGGTGCCTTCCTCAAATGTTTTGCACTGTTCTTTTGCAAACAACTGGCTACCCGGAAGCGTCAGTTTGATCTCCGTTATTTTATTCGCTTCGTCTTCCACTTTTTCCAGGCGTAAATAAACTTGCCCGCTAATTATCTGGTCATAGAAGGTATCAAGCTTATCAGCTTTTTTCTGGATGAACTCCAGTAGTTTCCTGTCTGCATTAAAACGAATGGATTGCACTGTAATTTTCATGATTCCTCCTTTTTTAAGCCTTTGGATGGGCTTGTTTGTAAATAGATTTTAATCGTTCAACTGAATTGTGGGTATATACCTGGGTTGCGCTCAGATTAGCGTGGCCCAGAAGTTCTTTAATGGCGTTCAGATCAGCGCCGCGGTTTAACAGGCTTGTTGCAAAGGTATGCCGCAAAACGTGCGGGCTGCGTTTATTTTGGGTGGATATGTAGGATAGATATTTTTGCACGATAGTATAGATCAACATTGCATAAGCCCGCGCGCCTTTATCTGTAACGATTAATGTTAACGAATTGTTACCCGAAAAATCCTGCTTTTTCTTTAACTCCTGGTATTCAGCTATTAATAATTTCAGCTCGTTATTAATGGGTATAATACGCTCCTTGTTACGCTTGCCAAGTACCTTTAAAGTACCCTCGTAAACGTTGATATCAGTATCCTTTACGCCCAGCAATTCCGAAAGGCGCATGCCGGTACCGAACAGCATTTCGATCACCAGTTTGTCGCGCCGGCCGGCAAAATCATCCGCAAATACCTCATTGTCGTCCAGCATGCGGGTAAGCTTTTCGTCTTCTACGATTACCGGCAGGTTTTTCGGTATTTTGGGCGTATTGATCTTTGAAGCGGGATTAATTTCGATAATGCCCTCCTGGAGCAAAAACTTAAAATATTTGCGCAGCGTGGCAATTTTACGATTGATGGAACGGGCCATGATTTGGTCGTTCATCAGCTCTACCATCCAATTTCGGATATGGTAATGCGTAATTTGCGACGGATGTGTAATAACCGGTTCTGGCGCTGGCTCTTGTTTTTCGGGGTTGTTAAGGAAGCCGGTAAACTGGCTGAGGTCTGACTGGTAAGCGGAAACCGTGTGCGGGGAGTACCTTTTTTCGAACTGAATATACCGGATAAAACGCTCTGTAAACATAAAAACTACTTGTACACCCGACCGATGAATGTACAAATAGTTTTTGTTATAATCGAAAGGAAAAACGTAATTTTTTTAAAAACTTTAAAAAAATTAAACAGTTGTTTCCTGGTTCATATTTTGCTTGTAGATAGCGTGTTTCACCACGTGGCGGCGGGTAACGGATTTCTTCTCGAAAGCCTGGCGACTGCGAAGTTCGCGCAACACACCTGTTTTTTCAAACTTCTTTTTAAAGCGTTTTAATGCTTTGTCTAATGATTCGCCGTCTTTTACGTTGATAATGATCATAATTCCCGATATACCTCCTTTCAGGGTTGGCAAAGATAGGGAATGTTTTTGGAATTTGAAAATGAATTTGTGAGGGGATTGATTGGGTTGAAGAGCTATTTGATTTTAATGTAGTCCGGAGTCACATGAGATTTAATTTTCCGATCGGTCCACTTATCTCTTACTAATTCTTTACTGGCTATAACAACTAAAGTGTTTCCTTTAATCAAGTATGTTGTTATCCAATGGGAAAGTATTTTACCACCATCTTCTGAATGAGAATCATCCTTGCCTTTTATAGTGATGGTATCATTTACCAGTTTATAGGTTGAATGGAAGGCATAATTTAATTCACAGTTATATTCTAATACTACACCATTCGGCTTAAAAGTTAGCGTGTTATTACAACGGTCTGCAATTTTGTATGCCCATACCGAATTTACCAAACTATCCTTGGTTTGAAGCAATAACAAACCAATTGTTACAACCAAAATTGTCTTCACCTTTCTTTTATGATATAGGTGCCTGGTTTAAAACGTCACCAAAAATTAAAGTCGGTAAAAGTTTCAGGCGGCTTATTTCAGCGCCCCCCTGCAATCTCAATCTTCTGTATCTCCGGCACTATCGCCCTTCATACTGTTGGCGTCGCAATAATATTATCTTTTTTTATACTTCTTATTAGGGTGGCGACTGGTATGAAAAACATGCAAAATGTAGATAAGATTTTCTTTTTTCGAAAAACGATATATGATAACAAACGGAAATACATCTACAACAAATTCCCTTGTGTTTCCTTTTCTATTTTGATAAGCTTCGGGGTTTCTCGAAATTGCGATAACAGCATTGTCAATAGCTTCCAAAAAGCGATCTGCTGCTTCATCGGATCGTTCTTCATACCAATCAAAAGACTTCCTAACTTCCTTTTGGGCGGTTGCTGAAAAGAAAAAATCAATTTGCTTTCTTTTTGCGGCGGGACAGTAATTCGGACTTTAAAGCATCCCATGTAATCCCCGGGTCTTTGCCACTTCTCAAATCGGCCTCGCTTTTGTCCAGTTCAGCCATCATCTCCTCATCATTCCACCATTCGTAAGGTTCATTATTGGTGTCATTGTCGTCTTTTAATAGCTCATTAAGTTTATCCTCTGTTAAACCATTATCAGCCGCTATTTTTCCGGCTTTTTTTAGCAAGTTGTCAAATTTCGTTTTCTGTAGTTCTCGAAGAACAGCATTTATCTTATTCTCACAAACGATCCTTTCAGCTGGAGAACTATTTTTCCATGCTTTTGCCAGCGCGTCATCCACTTCCAATACAATGGTTTCCATGTTCCTAAATTGCGTTATAAACAAAAATACGGGAATTAATTTCCGAAAACAAACCCGTTTTTCAGGCTTTGGAAAACTTGCGAAGTTTTAAAAACTTCGCAAGTTTAGTTACTGATCTTGCCAAAACCCAGTTCGAAATTCAACATTCAAAATTCGTTGTTCGATATTATTTCCCTTAACGAAGCGCTTCCCTCGCAATCACAATCTTCTGTATCTCGCTCGTCCCCTCGCCTATCGTGCATAGTTTTGCATCACGGTAATACTTTTCAACCGGGAAATCCTTGGTATAGCCGTAGCCGCCGAAGATCTGTACGGCATCATTGGCCACTTTAACAGCCACCTCCGAAGCATAGTATTTAGCCATGGCGGCTTGTTTGGTAACGGGTTGGTGGCGGTTTTTAAGGTCGGCGGCCTGCATTACCAAAAGTTCGGCGGCTTCTATTTGGGTGGCCATGTCGGCCAGTTTAAAGGATATACCCTGGAAAGTGCTGATTGCCTGCCCGAATTGCTTGCGTTCTTTAGAATAAGCTACGGCTGCGTCGAAAGCCCCTTTGGCAATGCCTAAAGATAGTGCGGCGATGGATATGCGCCCGCCATCCAAAACTTTCATGGCTTGTTTAAAGCCTTCGCCTTCCTTGCCCAGCATGTTTTCTTTTGGAACGCGGCAATCGTTGAATACCAGTTCGGTGGTTTCAGAAGCGCGCATGCCGAGCTTATTTTCTTTTTTTCCGTGCGTAAATCCCGGCGTTCCTTTTTCAATAACGAATGTTGAAATGCCTTTTGAGTCATTTTTCTCGCCAGTGCGAACCATTACCACCGCAACATTGCCGGATTTGCCATGGGTAATAAAATTCTTTGAGCCATTGATGATGTAGTGATCGCCATCAGGCACGGCGGTGGTGTTCATGCCCATCGCGTCTGACCCGGTGCCCGACTCCGTAAGCCCCCATGCGCCAAGCCATTCGCAGGTGGCCAGTTTGGGCAGCCAGCAGCGCTTTTGTTCCTCATTGGCAAAAGCAAGTATATGGCCCGTGCACAATGAATTGTGGGCTGCTACTGATAAGCCTATCGATCCGCATACTTTGGCGATCTCGCTGATCACGGTTACATATTCCAAATAACCAAATCCCGAGCCACCGTATTCCTCGGGAACTACTACGCCCATCATGCCCAGCTCGCCTAATTGCTTAAACACTTCGATCGGGAAATGCTGCGCTTCGTCCCATTCCATTACATGGGGACGGATATGTTTCTCAGCAAAATCGCGGGCCATCTGGCCAACCATCTGCTGGTTTTCGCTTTGGGAGAAATCATAACCGGTTGACGGTGTGTCGGTAACTAAAGAATCCATGGGTAATTATTGGTTTATAGCAAAGTAACACAATAAATAGTGTTTTGGATTGAAATAAAAACTATCGGAAAATGAACAAATCGGTATCCGGTATAGATTGTTGGTTTAGTAACGGTCGGCTCATTTATCGGGCACGGCCGTGAACTGAAATATTTTTTAAGTGCTTTTAATCAATGTGCTTTATCACCCTGCAAGGGTTACCTGCAGCAAATGCGCGTGGTGGTACATCACGCGTCACCACGCTCCCAGCTCCGATCACAGCTTCATCACCGATAGAAACTCCCGGGCAAACAATTACCCCGGCACCTATCCAAACACGATTGCCGATGGTTATTGGTTTGCCAAGTTCCGTCCCGGAAAAATTACGAACCTGTGCATCAATGCTGTGGGTGGCTGTAAGTAATTGTACTTTGGGCCCGCACATCACATTGTTGCCAACAATCACCGGTGCTACATCCAAAATAACACAGTCGAAGTTCATATAAAAATCATTGCCCACGGTGATGTTAAAACCGTAATCACAATAAAACGGCGGCTCTATCCAACTGCCATTTCCCATTTTACCAAGTATATTTTTGAGCATCCGCGACTGGCCACCAGTTTCGTGTACACCAACCTGGTTATAGGGCCCCAACTTTTTTCTGACCGTCGCCCGCAGTTCAACCAATTCAGGATCATTGGCCTGATAGGGCATGCCTGTAATCATTTTTTCTTTTTCAGTCATTTACCAAAAAATTAATATTCCGCCAGCACTACTATATTGTCGCTAACCGGGGCAATTCGCTCCCTGCCGTTTAAAAAGCCCAGCGCAACAACAAATGAAAAACCAGCCACAACGCCGCCCATTTCCTGGATCAGTTCGCTTGCAGCGAGGGCCGTGCCGCCGGTAGCCAGCAGATCGTCATGGATCAAAATATGCTGACCGGGCTCAAAGGCATCGGTATGCAGCTCGATCACAGCAGTGCCATACTCCAGTTTATATGCTTTTTGTTTAATGGTAAAAGGTAATTTGCCGGCTTTGCGAACAGGGACGAAAGGAACGCCCAGTTTTGTCGCCAATGTCAAACCAAATAAAAAGCCGCGGCTCTCGATGCCGGCTATCGCGTCAATTTGGGTGCCCGCTAATTTTCTGATAAAGGCGTCGACAATCTGTACGCATAAAACAGGGTCTTTCAAAATTGGGGTAATGTCCTTAAAAACTATTCCTGGTTTCGGGAAGTCCGGGATATCGCGAATCGTCGATTTGATTTGGATTGCTATCATTTAAAACTTAAATAGAGTATTATTTTCTGTAACGTTTGCTCATCCAATATCGCAATATTTTTCATATCACCCGGCGAATTATAATTACCATGCTGTGCACGATATTGAATAATGGCGTTGACCTGTTTATAAGAGAGGTATGGAAATAGCCGAAGCTGGTCAAACGAAATTGTGTTGATGTCTATCTTTTTAACCAGGTGTGGATTTACTGACACCTGCCTGCTCAGCGCAGCGTATTTCAATGAATCCATACCGTAAATTTCTTTCAACTGCTCTTTCCGGTAAAAGCCACCCAGCCGGTCGCGGTAACGAATGATCCTTGGGGCAAATGATGGGCCAATTCCGGTTAATGCTGTCAGCCTCGATGAGTCGGCACTGTTTAGTTCTATAACCTCACCTGGCTTGATTTTTTTCGATACAAAGGTTGGTCCGGGAATGTTGATATAGGGTTCGAGCCTGTTATAATCTGCGGCAGTAATGGCGTATATTTTCTTTAGGTCTTCTTTTCTATAAAAACGGCCGCCTTTGGTCTTGTAGTGTTCGAGTACCTCTACCTGACGCTCATTTAGCCCCAATTGCTTCCATTGCGCGGCCGACAATGTATTGGGGTCAAAAGGAAACATAATAGGGTTCGCTAGCTGCTCATTTGATGTTCCCGTATCAGCCTGATAACTACCGTTTCTTTGCGCTTTAGCCAGTTGCGCTGCCGCCTTGTCGAAATCTTTGAAATTTATTATGCTATCTTTGCTGAACGCCTGGTAAACATATGGCGCAGCCAATACCCCAGCAATCAAAATAACGAGCACAATTAAACCATTCCACTCTTTTTTGGTGATGGTGAATAAATTTGTTAGCCGCGGTTTCATGTAAGAGGTTTATCAGCGTTAAAATAAACAATTTTCCGGCACAATTATTTAACCCAATAAATTTAAAGGGCTTTATTCATAAGAATGAAAGTAATCACCACCGAAGAGTTTGCCAAGGCTACAAAGATTGATAAATTAAAAATGCCCGGCCTGGCCCCTTTGTTAATGGAGTTGATGAAGATCAACCGGGTAAACGAACTATTTGACCGGGCCCAGCCTAAACAGGGTCCGGATTTTGCTGATGCGATTTTAAAGGGCTGCGGTATTGACATAGAGTTTGATGAAAGGGAACTCAAAAACCTGCCTGCCACCGGGAGCTTTATAGCCATTGCCAACCACCCTTACGGCGGCATCGAGGGTATGGTTTTGCTTAAGATATTATGCATGATAAGGCCGGATGCCAAACTAATGGCCAATTTCATCCTAAAAAAAATACCCAATCTCAGTGATTATTTTGTGGCGGTAAACCCGTTTGAAAATATTGAGCACTCGTCTTCCATTAGTGGCTTGAAAACTACGCTCGAACTGCTGGCAAAAGGTACGCCAATTGGCATTTTCCCGGCGGGTGAAGTGTCTACTTATCAACCCGACCAAAAACAGGTTACAGACCGCATGTGGCACCCTGTTGTGGGCAAGATCATTGCGAAAGCAAAAGTGCCGGTTGTACCAATTTACTTTCATGGCAATAACGGCCTGCTTTTTAACCTGCTGAGCTTGATACATCCCACACTCAGGACCGCCAAACTGCCTTCTGAATTATTTAATAAGCAGGGGCATACTATTAAGCTGCGCATTGGTAAACCTATAAATGTTGAGGATGTACCCGAATATAACAACAGCACCAAGCTGCTTAATTATTTACGGGCACGTACTTATGCGCTTGGCAGCGGACTGGACGAAGAAAAAAAGATATTTAACCCGCGAAACCTTTTCAAAATAAAGAAAAAGCCCGCGGCGCTAATTGCGGGAATAAGTACTGAAGCGCTTGAAAAAGATGTAGAACCTTTGCGACAAGACTACCGCGTTTGGGTGGAAAAGAACTACGAGGTATTTATTGTTCCAACGGCACTTATCCCGAATGTGATACGCGAGATTGGCAGGCTCCGCGAAACCACTTTCAGGGAGGTTGGCGAGGGCACCAACAAATCCATCGACCTGGATGAATACGACATTTAC
Source organism: Mucilaginibacter sp. (assembly GCA_035656115.1). Classification (GTDB taxonomy): domain Bacteria; phylum Bacteroidota; class Bacteroidia; order Sphingobacteriales; family Sphingobacteriaceae; genus Mucilaginibacter. The sequence continues at coordinate 13,520 of DASRTD010000260.1, read as the reverse complement.
TATCATCACCTGTTTATTTGGGATACGGAGGCGAAACTGATTGTCGGCGCATACAGGTTAGGGCTTGGCGACGAGATATTTTATAGCTACGGTAAAAAAGGTTTTTATGTATCGGAGTTATTTAAGATAAAGACGCAATTCCTGCCGGTGCTGAAAAAGAGCATCGAGCTGGGCCGCTCCTGGATACGCAAAGAATACCAGCAAAAACCATTACCGCTGTTTTTGTTATGGAAAGGCATTTTAAAGTATTTGATCGATAACCCGAGATATCGCTACCTGATAGGCCCGGTGAGCATCAGTAATTCATTCTCAAAATTTAGCAAATCGCTTATAGTCGATTATATCAACCGCAATCATTTTGATCATGAACTTGCCCATTATGTGAAGCCCCGTAGGAAATTCAAAGTTAACCTGGGGCATTTGGACAGTGATGTTTTGCTATCGGGTGAAGACAATTTCAAAGGCCTTGATGCATTGATCTCCGAAGTGGAAACACGGAATATAAAAGTGCCGGTATTGTTACGGCAATACATCGCGTTGAATGCCAAGATCATCAGCTTTAATATCGACCCGAAGTTTTCGGATTGCCTGGACGGGTTTTTAGTGCTCGACCTGCAAAAGGTTCCGCAGGATATTTTGGATAAATTAGGTAAGAATTTGTAATGGCTTAATGCGCGAGCAAAATCCTAAAATCAGGGCAAAGGTTCCTTGGTAAAATATTGATTTACTACAACAGTATCTACCGGATTCATAGCTGAAGTTCCAAAAACGATAGAGGCGTTTACCAGCCAATGAGTGTCGTCGGTCCTTTTTCCCTTTATTTCCCCGCCAATCGGTTTAAATAAAACATCAATTTCGCAACACGGGCAGGTAAAATCGTTTGCAAACACATCCCCTGAAGCTATCTGGTTTGAGGTGATGTCGAAATCATCATCGCTGAGGGCTGTCTTAAAATAAAACTGGCTGGTAGCGCCGCACACAGAAGCGTTTACGCTTTGGTAGGAAAACACCCGGTAATTGCCATGAATAACCGTCCCGGCATTTGCGAAATCAGCATTGTTGTAATAGCTATAAGTGCAGGTGCTATTTGCCGGACAATTGGTAAGCGTCGTACTTAGCGTAACCTTTGGAGTGTTGTCTTTTCTGCAACCTAGCAAAACAGCCAACACGATGAATATTGTTGCTCTTGCCTTCATACCAAATATTACGTACGACCATCAAAATACGATACACGTTGCCGTAATTAAATGCACCTAAGGGTACTTAATAGTGGACTGAAAACTTCCTCAAAATAAAGTGCAGCAGCCATATCGGCCCGATCAATAAAAACCTCAGGTCATCCAAAAAAGAAGGCTTCTTCCCTTCAATTTTATGCCCGATAAACTGACCGATCCAGGCAACTACAAAAATCACCAGGCTCGACTCCCATAATGGCGGACCACCTGCTTTTTGCCAGTTCACCAGGTCGATAATGCCATAGCTAAAGGCAAACACGATCAGCAGCATCAGGTATGACAACACCGGCGAAAGCCGATAGTAGTAATAAACGGAAAATGCGATCAATACAGAACCCCAATTAATAAAACTGTTGTACTTGCCCAGAAACTTTATGTATGGAAACGGTATCGCCCAAACTAATCCCAGCAAACTAAAAACGATAAGCGGAACGCATATCCAATGAATAGCCTTATTAGTTGGGTTTTGATGACTTTCGGCATATTTGTCGAAATAGACATCAACAGGGCGCTTGTCCGCGATCTTACCTGTGGCCTTTGTGTTTTTTGAGCTTTGCACTTTATTTGTGCATATAGTTAAGAATTGCTAAAATAGACCCGACAATAGCCAAAAACTGAATTATGCCTGCCGTATATATTGTTTTATACAACGTAGAGCTTAATTCAGTTTTTACACTTTCTATCCGTTCGATAATTTCTGTTTTATCTTTTTGAGTTAAGAATAAATCCTTGCTAACCTGAAACTTTTCGTCCTGTCTATTGTCTATTTCGCTTAGAACATCTGAAATAAAACCGGCGTCCTCCTTAGAAAAGTTGTATTTGGTAAAAATTTCCGAGACCTTGGATTTTAAAGTAGCCTGCATTTGCCTTTGGTTCTATTTATAAATTTAAAATTATAAATTTTGTTTCTATTTCGCAAACGCTACTGACCTTGTCTCTCTGATCACGGTAACTTTTATCTGTCCCGGATAGGTCATCTCAGTTTGTATACGGTTGGATATATCGGCTGCCAATACTTCCGATTGTGCGTCGCTGATCTTCTCACTTTCCACTACCACACGCAATTCGCGGCCGGCCTGGATGGCGAAGGTTTTTTCAACTCCGGGATATGACAATGCTAAATCTTCAAGCTCTTTCAATCGTTTGATATAGCTCTCCACTACTTCGCGGCGAGCGCCAGGGCGCGCGCCTGAAATAGCATCGCAAACCTGGATGATCGGTGAAAGCATCGAGGTCATTTCCACCTCATCGTGGTGGGCGCCGATGGCGTTGCAAACTTCGGGGTGTTCCTTATACTTTTCAGCCAGCTGCATACCAAGTATAGCGTGCGGCAGTTCCGGGTTATCATCGGGTACTTTGCCAATGTCATGCAATAAGCCGGCACGTTTAGCTAACTTTACGTTAAGGCCCAATTCCGCCGCCATGGTAGCGCAGAAATTGGCCACTTCGCGCGAGTGCTGCAACAGGTTTTGCCCGTAGGATGACCGGTAACGCATACGCCCAACCATTCGGATCAATTCAGGGTGCAGGCCATTTATGCCCAGGTCAATTACAGTACGCTCCCCTATCTCTACAATCTCTTCTTCGATCTGCTTTTTGGTTTTGGCAACCACTTCTTCGATACGGGCCGGGTGGATACGGCCATCTGTTACCAAACGGTGCATAGCAAGGCGGGCAATCTCGCGGCGTACCGGGTCGAAACCGGAGAGAATGATGGCTTCCGGTGTATCGTCGACGATGATCTCTATGCCGGTGGCAGCTTCCAGCGCGCGTATGTTCCTGCCTTCACGGCCAATGATACGGCCTTTTATTTCGTCATTTTCGATATTAAAGATGGAAACCGTGTTTTCAATGGCACTTTCAGTAGCAGTACGTTGTATCGTTTGAATAACGATCTTTTTGGCCTCTTTTGTAGCGGTAAGTTTAGCCTCGTCAACAATGTCCTTTATCTGGGCCATCGCTTTCGCGCGGGCCTCATCGCGCAAATTGTCAACCAATTGGTTCATGGCGTCTTCGGCACTCAGGCCGGCTATGGTTTCCAACTGCTGCACATGCTGACTTTTAATATGCTCAACTTCTTCCTGTTTTTTAACCACGATCTCAGTCTGCCGTTCCAGGTTTTTACGAACGTTATCCAGTTCGTTCTCTTTGCGGCTCATGTTTTCGATCTTTGAATTTAGCGACTGCTCCTTTTGTTTCAGGTTGTTTTCGCGTTGATTCGCCAGGTTATTTTTCGAGTTGATCTCCTGCTCGTGCTCTGCCTTCATCTGCAAAAATTTCTCTTTTGCTTCGAGTAATTTGTTTTTCTTCAGGATATCGGCATCATTTTCAGCGTCTTTAAGTATCTTTTTTACTTTATTCTGAGCAGCAACTTCCTGGTCTTTAAACAGTTTCCTGAGTAATACGCGCCCCATCAGGAACCCCGGAAGGCCGCCGATGAAAACGCCGATAATAAGAACTAAATATATGTTCATGTCTCTATTGGTGTTATATAATTGGTAATAAATAAAAAAACCGCAACTAAATTTTTAAGTGTCATGTATTTAAAAACTTCTGGTAGGATGCTTGAGATTATGGGTTACCGTTAAACAGAAAACGGAGTAACGCATGCCTCTTTCTTTGATCTCCTGATATTGAAGCGTTAAGTTTTTAATAGTGAAACCTAAAATTTAACCGCGGTTAAATCTTAATTGCTCATAAATTATGCAAAGAACGTTTTATTGCTTTGAAAAGAATTCCGTCAACAAATGATCCAACTGGTAAACCTTATCGGTTACCTCCGTATCTTCAACCGTAACCTTCTTGTCGGCTTTTAATGAGGATGTTGCATAATGCAGCACACTCATCGAAAGCAGATCCTGCTTATCCCTCACCGCGTAATTTTCCTGGTACTCTTTTATCCGGTCGTTAATTAATTTGGCTGCTCTTCGTATTATTTCTTCCTCTTCCATGTTTACCTTTAAAGGGTAAACTCTGTCAGCAATATTTATTTTTATCGAGATTTCTCCCATCTGAGCGTTTCACAAATTGTACTATTTTTTTAACAATACAATACACTTATCTATTTCCTGCACAAATTCGTTAATTTTTTGCTTTATGTCAAGACTTTTTTCATTTGTTTCTGAAAATGACTTCGCCATCTTCAATGCTTTAAGCTTTTCTTCCAGTTCTTTTGTCTTGTTTTTGCTTGCATCGAGGGCTACTGTGAGCGCTTCGCTCTCCAGTTTTAACAGGTCATTTTCCTCTTGTAAGGCAGCGCAAAGCTCGATCAGCCGTTCGGTACGGTCAACAATTCTGCTCAGCTGCTCTGTAAGGGCCATGTGTTAATTTTGAATTAGTGAATTAGTGAATTAGTGAATTAGTGAATTAGTGATTGAAAACTTTTATTTATTGTTATCATACAGTTAACTCAAAATTCAGGTGAAATATATCGAATAATTTTCAAACGCGAAATTAACTCCTCAAATCACTAGTTCGCTAATTCACCAACTCAACTATTACTTCCTGATCTCCGCTCCCGCCTCTTTCTCCATATTATAGATCAGTTTTTGCATAATACTGTCGATGGCTTTGTCAGTAAGCGTCTTTTCATCATCCTGCAAAATAAAGCTAAGTGCATATGATTTTTTGCCGGCAGGCAGCTTGTCGCCCTGATAAACATCGAACACACTTATTTCCTCCAATAGCTTACGCTCGGCTTTTTCGGCGATCTGTTTCAGTTGACCAAAACTAACCGAGTTGTCGATCAGCATCGAAAGGTCGCGGCGAACGGCCGGGTATTTCGAAATTTCTTTATAAACGATCTTGTTTTTCCTGGCGGCCTTCAGCAGCATATCGAAATTAAAGTCGGCATAAAAAACTTCTTTGTCTACGTCAACCTTCTTTAATGCGTCAGCCTTAACTGATCCGAATTTTACCAGCTGTTTCCCGTTCAATTTGTATTGAAGCCCATACGCTATCCGGATGCAGGTTGAATCTTCAACCAAAAAATCAGTAATATTTAGCTTGGTTAATAAACCATCCACGATTGCCTTTAAATTGAAAAAGGAAACAGCCCCAGGTTTTTGGTTCCAGTGCTCACTGCCGATTGCACCGGAAAGAAAGATAGCGAATCGCTGGGTCTCCGTGTATTTTTCTTCTTCGACCGAATAAACTTTGCCAAACTCATACAGTTTTAAGTCGCCGTTTTTACGGTTTTGATTGTAGGCCACTGCTTCCAGCCCTGAGTACAGCATCGTTTGACGCATCACGTCCAGATCACCGCTTAGCGGGTTTAATATTTTTACCGCTTTATCCAGGTCGGATGAGTACGCGGATTTGGTCAGCGAGTTCGACATGATCTCGTTAAAACCATTCGCCGTAAGCAGATCGGATAACAGGCTTTGAACCGAATCTTTTTCCGGCCTTATTGAATTGTTCAGCGAAGCCCGCACTTGGGTTGGTATCTCAATATTGTTGTATCCGTAAATGCGCAATATCTCTTCTACCACATCCACGTCGCGGGTGATGTCTACGCGGTACGGCGGCACCCTTAAGTCGAGGTCCTCGCCTGTTTCACCAACAATTCTTATCTCAAGTGCTGAAAGGATGTCCTTGATCTCGCCATGCGGGATTTGTTTCCCGATGAGCCTGTCGATGGTTTTATAAGTAATATCGATGGCAAACGGCGCAACCGGGTTGGGGTAATTATCCGATATTTCCGAAGCTATTTTACCACCGGCAACTTCCTTTATCAGCAAAGCAGCCCGCTTTAGTGCGAAAACCGTCATGTCGGGATCGGTACCGCGCTCAAACCTGAATGAAGCATCCGTTTTTAAACCATGTCGTTTGGAAGTTTTACGGATAGACACCGCGTTAAACCAGGCGCTTTCCAAAAAGATGGTTTTTGTGCTTGCTTTAACACCCGAATTGATCCCACCGAAAACACCGCCAATGCACATCGGTTTGCCGTCGCCGTCGCAAATCATCAAATCGTCGGCGGATAATTTGCGTTCCACCCCATCCAGCGTTACGAACGGCGTGCCCTCGAGACAGTCTTTAACAATTACTGTATCCTTGCTGATCTCGTCCGCGTCGAAAGCGTGCAGGGGCTGACCCAGGTCATGCAGCACATAGTTGGTGGCATCGACGATATTGTTGATTGACCGTATACCGATGACAGCCAACCGTTCCTTAAGCCATTTCGGCGATTCTTTTACTTCCACACCTGAAATGGTAACTCCAGAATAACGCGGCGCAGCCTGCTCATTCTCTACAATAACTTTTATGGTCCGGCTGGTATCGTCGACCGTAAAAGCAGAAACATCCGGGCGCTTAACCGCGATCTTCAAAAAAGCGGCAATATCCCTTGCGGTGCCCAAATGCGAGGCGGCATCAGCGCGATTTGGCGTCAGGCCAATCTCGTACATATAATCGTCCTGCAGCTTAAAGTAATCTCTTGCCGGCTTGCCAACTTCCGCACTATCGTCCAAAACCATGATACCGGCATGATCGGCACCCAAACCGATCTCGTCCTCGGCGCAGATCATCCCTTCAGATATCTCTCCCCTGATCTTTGATTTATTGATTTTAAAAGGTTCGCCGGTAGTAGGATGAACAGTGGTTCCAACCAGCGCCACCACCACCTTTTGGCCGGCGGTAACATTTTGCGCGCCGCAAACAATTTGCAGTTCTTCGCCAGTACCGGCATCCACTTTGGTTACGCTTAAACGGTCGGCATTGGGGTGCTGAAAACGCTCCTTCACATAACCGATCACCAGGCCTTCCAGCCCGCCTGAAATGGCCTGCACTTTTTCCATGCTTTCCACCTCAAGGCCTGTACCCGTTAATATTTTGGAAATTTCCTCCGGCGTTTTATCGGTTTCAATAAACTCCTTCAGCCAATTGTATGATATTTTCATCTAATGCGCGACAATAATCGGCAAAGATAGGATTTAGTCCGGAAGTCGCGAAGTCGGAATCCCGATAACTATCGGGACCAAAAGAAAGGAAAGTCTTATAACTGTTACCTATACATTTTTGTAGCGCTACAGGTGCTACACCGTGCTACAAAGCGCTACACCGCTGATAATTAACAAATTAAGTACTGACAATATTTTGTCACTGACAAAAACGTGTCGCCATTTTTAACACGCCGGAACTAAACCGGGCAGAAAAAATCAATCGTCATGATCCTCTTCTTCTTCAATATGCAGAGTGAATGACGATTCGGCCGCATCATAAGCCTGCCTCAGTTCAGAGGCATCCGGGTGCTCGTCTTCGCGGGCTGCTTCATAATCTTCCACCAATCCATTGGAATGAATATCCTTTTGGCTTTGCTGGTCGTCCATCTCCGATTCATCCGAATCGTCAGGTGGTATTATATCGTCAGGTGTGATCATCGTCTTTATATTTGATTTATTTTACAACTCTAAGTTAGCTGCTTTGTTTCGCATAAAAAATGACTGTCCTTACTTTCTTCCGGACTTTCGGACTTTTCGGACTTTCGGACTTCTTCTCAAATCACTCCTTCATCGGCCATGCTGTAAAAACCCTGGTCGGAGATGATGATATGGTCCATCACCTTGATATCCAATACCTGACCGGCGCTTATTGCGTTTTTTGTCAAAACCACGTCGCTGTGACTTGGCTTTAAATTGCCGGAAGGGTGGTTATGTACCAGGATAATATTACTCGCTAAATGCTGTAATGCAAGGCTGAAAATAATCTTCGGATCGATGACGGTATTGGATAACCCTCCCCTGCTGATGAGTTCTTTTGTGATAACTTTTTGCGACCGCGCGGTGAGTATTATCCAAAATTCTTCGTGATTTAGATCGACCAGGTGCCGGCGCATCAGGTTATAGGCATCCTTACTGGTATGAATAAACTCCGGAGGCGCCGATTCTGCATCACCTCTCCTGCGGCCAATCTCCAACGCCGCTATTATGGAAATTGCTTTAGCTTCTCCAATGCCTTTAAAATTGGAAAGCTCAGGTATCGACGCTTTACCCAATTTATTAAGATCATTGCCGTAATGGTGAAGAATACGTTTGCTCAGTTCAACCGCGGTTTCGTTTCGGCTGCCGGAGCCGATCAGGATGGCGATCAGTTCGGCATCGGTCAGCGCACGCCTCCCTTGGCCCGCCAGCTTTTCGCGGGGGCGGTCCTCTTCGGCCCATGATTTTATGCCGATCTTGTTTTCGTAGTTTCCCACGCCCTGAAAGTAACAAAAAAAGTCTGAACCGTGATTTTTAGAATTAAAGGATTTTTAGGATTAGTTACGGCGCGTCGTAGTAATCATGGTAATCTATTAATCCTAAAAATCACGGTTCAGACAATTATCATGGCGTAACCACCAATACCCTGAAAGTTCCCGGAATAGTTTGCGGCCGGAATGATTTCGGGTCTTTCGGCGCGAAATCAGCAGTTGGCAAATATATTTTGTGCGAAAGCTGATCAACGGCATTTGTCCTGGCGCCTTTTTCGGTTTTTAAAACCTGGGCCACCACGAATTTATCCGGTGATTCTTCCTTTATTATTGTTAATGTACCTTCTCCATTCGAAGAATAAACCGTTTTTAACTTAACATCGAAACCAACCGCGTCACATTCATCATCTATCGGAAGCGTGGTGATTACTTTGCCGTTTGTGGCATCCATCACCACCAGTTTATTGCCGTCGCAACCCGCGAACAGGCGCATGGTGCCCCTGTCCATCGCCAAACCCGACGGGCCTTTGCCAGGCGCCAATGGCCAGGTGTGTATTACCTTAAATGTGGTAGCGTCGATCACATCTATTTCACTTTTCTCGGCATTGTTTACATAAATCATGCCTTTGCCGTCGCTGGTGGCAGTTTCCGGCCAGCCGGTCAGCTGGATGGTAGCCACCGCCTGGTCCGTCTTTGGATCGATCACCGTCATATTCTTGCCTCTGCCATTACAGGTAATCACTTTTTTGGAATAGGTATCATACATGATCCCATCAGCAAACATGCCAGTCGGTACGTGACCAAGTATTTTGTTGGTTTTTAAATCGAACACAACCGCACTGTTGGCGCCGCCATTGGTAATGTAGCCTTTGCCCAACTCGTGTACCAAAGCAATACCATGCACATCCTTATCGGTTTTTATTACGCCGATAGAGTCGCCCGTTCTTTTATTTACCACGTTTACCTGCGTGCCGTGCGAAACGTAGAGGTTATCGGATGTTGAGTCGACGGTGATATAGTCATAACCACCGGCGCTTTTAATGTGAAAAGTGTTGGTAACGTGATAGGTGCCTTTAGTTTGACCAAAAACAACCGCCGGTAAAAATATTGCGGCGGCGAGGAATAGCGTTGAAAACTTTTTCATGTGTTTATAATGGATTGAAGAACAATATTAACAAATGAAAAAATAGAATTTGGATAAATTCTATGGAAAGGCAGAATTTATAGACGAAGGCTGTCTGAACCACGATTTTTAAGATTAAATGATTGCCAGGATTAAAACCTGTTAAGCATTAAACAATCCTATTAATCCTTTAATCCTAAAAATCGTGGTTCAGACATTCAACAAATTCTTCCAACTCACCAAATCACCGATGATCTTCTGCAGCTCGGCAGCGTCTACACGCTCCTGTTGCATGGTATCGCGGTAGCGGATGGTAACGGTATTGTCTTCTAAAGTCTGGTGGTCTACGGTAATGCAAAATGGCGTACCGATAGCATCCTGGCGGCGATAACGTTTGCCGATGGTGTCTTTTTCTTCGTACTGGAGGTTAAAATCAACCTTTAGCGAATCCATGATCTCGCGCGCCTTTTCGGGCAGCCCATCTTTTTTGGTCAGCGGGAAAATTGCCGCTTTTACAGGCGCCAAACAAGGGTGCAGCCGTAACACGGTGCGGCTGTCCTGTCGGTCTTCGGTGCTCAGGTCTTCTTCCTGATAAGCATTGATCATGGTCAGCAAAAACATCCTGTCCAAACCGATGGAGGTTTCTATCACGTAAGGGATATAATTGCCATAAGGTTTGCCATCCGGACCCAGTTCAGGGTCGAAATACTGCATTTTTTTGTTGCTGAATTTCTGGTGCTGGCTCAGGTCGAAATCGGTGCGGCTATGTATGCCTTCCACTTCCTTAAATCCAAACGGAAACTCAAATTCAATATCAAAAGCGGCATCGGCGTAGTGGGCCAGTTTGGTATGCTCGTGGAAACGGTATTTGGAAGGATCGGTACCTAAAGCCAGGTGCCATTTTAAACGGGTTTCTTTCCATTTTTCAAACCACTCCGGCTGTGTGCCCGGGCGAACGAAGTATTGCATCTCCATCTGTTCAAACTCACGCATGCGGATAATAAACTGGCGGGCGATCACTTCGTTACGAAATGCCTTGCCAATTTGTGCTATTCCGAAAGGAATTTTCATCCTACCCGACTTCTGCACATTCAAATAATTCACAAAAATACCCTGGGCTGTTTCGGGGCGGAGGTAAACAACATCAGCCTCATCAGCTATGGCCCCCATCTGGGTGCTGAACATCAGGTTAAACTGGCGCACTTCGGTCCAGTTTTTTGAGCCGCCGATGGGGTCTGTTATTTCATGCTCGATAATCAGTTCGCGCAGTCGCGGCAGATCTTCATTTTTAAGCGCCGTGTCCATTTCAGTTTGCAGCAGTTCGGCCCGGTCGGTTTTGCCCTCCTGGTCGTACGCGGCAATCTTATCTTCGAGTAGTTGATCGGCACGGTAACGTTTTTGGGAGTCCTTATTATCGATCATTGGGTCACTGAAGCCATCCACGTGTCCGCTGGCTTTCCAGATCAAAGGGTGCATAAATATAGCCGAATCGAGCCCGACGATATTTTCGTTCATTTGCACCATGGCTTTCCACCAATAGGTTTTAATGTTGTTTTTTAGTTCGACACCGTTTTGCCCGTAGTCGTAAACGGCGCTCAGGCCGTCGTAAATTTCACTGGACGGGAAAACAAAGCCATATTCCTTGGCGTGCGATATAACGTTTTTAAAAATATCTTCGGGTGCGTTGCTCATAATTCGGCAAAGATAGTTTTTGATGTCGGATTTCGGATTTTCGATTTCGGATTTTTTATGAAGAGCCGGAAAGGGAAGTCAAAAAGAAAAACTAATCGGTGAAATCAAAAATAATCGGTGAAATCCCAGAAAAAAAGTCCGAAAGTCGAATTTGCTGAGATTGAATGTTGTTAAATGATGTTAATATTTCAGCGAATGAAAGTCAGTTTGTTATTTTTGATAAAACCCTGGTTTTGATGAGGTATCTCCTACTCGCAATAGTACTATGCTCAGGTTTCGCTGCTTTTGCCCAAAAAATCAGCGGCATGGTGATCGATAAATCGAGCAGGGAGCCGCTGGCCGGCGCTCTCGTAAGCACCGGGGAGAAAACCGTCCGGACAGACAAATTGGGTGAGTTTGAAATTAATGCGCCTCATCCGGCCGACAGCCTGAAAATATCAGCGCCTGGCTATAAAACCCTCATTATCGCTATTAGTAAAACTAATGAATTTATCACCATCAACCTGGAGCCGAAGATCACCAACCTGAACGAAGTGACAATTTATGGCGATAAAAGCTTTAAAAAAGATTCCCTGGCCAACCGGGATGAGTATACCAAACAATTCCATTATACGCCGCCCAAATTAAAAGATGTAGTTGGGTTTAACCCGGGTAGTGGCACTTACCAACTACTTAGCATTAATGTGCTCACACTTATCGATTATTTAACTTATAAAAGCTCTCCTGAATATAAATTTAAGCAGGTGCTTGTCCGCGATGAGCACGAACAATATGTGGATGAAAAATTTAACCGGGGCGTCGTTTCGCGGATTACTGATTTAAAAGGCGATACGCTTACAACTTTTTTGGCGCAGTACCGGCCTACCTATCAATTTGTTTTGAAGGCGACCGATTATGATATGGAAGTTTATATAAAGGATTGTTATAAAAAGTTTGAAAAGGAAGGATTTACGATTAAAGGGCCATTTGTTAAGCAGGATTGAATTTTATTTGGCGGCCTTAAAATCGTCGCGAAAGTTGGCTAAATTATTTTTTGTATTTCTTTCGGGGGTTTCTGCTGGTATGGAAGATTGAGGTTATATAGATCAAATTTTTAACTGGAAATACTTTGTAAACGATAAGGAAGGGAAAGTCTTCAACTTTAGCCTCTCTTGTGCTCAACTTTTTATTGGGAAATGCCAGTGGCGCAGAAGAAATAATTGCTATTAGCCTGATTACCTCCCTCCCAAATCGATCACCTAAACCAGGCAGTTCACTCTCATACCAAATCCAGGCATCAAAATATTCAAGTTCAGCTTTCGGGTCAAACTCGACAATGAAGCCCATTATTGTTTGGCCTTTAATCGATTTTCAGCCTTTAACTTTACCTCTTCCCATGGTATACCTTTTACCTTCCCGCTTTCAAAATCTTTTAAGCGTTGATCAATTTCTTCAACAAACGCTTCATCTTCCCAGGGATCGTCCTTCTCTGCAATTTCATCTTCAAATATTGCGTATACCGCTTTAACATGCTTATCATCAGCAGTATCAATTAAATCATGCAATTTTTCCCGTATGGCCGCAGTTGTCATTTGTTTTATCTTTATGAACAAATTTAACAATTATTGCGTCAAAGCCAAAGCGAGGAAATGTTGATTGGGTTACTTTTCTAATTAGAGGAGTATTAAGACTATCTAGCGAGAAACCAATGTCAGAACTCCTTCCGATACTACTTGCACCGGCGCTTCAAATCGTTCTATCCGTTCTACGGGTGCTGCATCGTATTTCAATTTCTTTAATTGGAATCGCCGGCATATGTTGTTTAATTGGGTTTGGTTTGTCGGGGTTAATGATTGAACTGAGTGCGAAAAGGCATATAAAACAGGCACCTCCCCATTGTGTAGATTGCGGTGCTATTTATATATACCTCGGTTTTTTTGCCTTTATAGCAATTCCGATAGTTGCTGCATTAATAGCTTCAATTGCAGCTATATTTTATAGAAAGCCGACGACTTAGTCTAGTAATCTCAATTCAATACCGGCTGCACATTCGTCAGCGTAAAAATATCCGCCATCAAATCATCGCTTGGGTTTACCTTGAGGTTTTTGGATGGCAACTCAACCAGCATATTCTCTTCCCGGTCTTTTATCATAAACCGAAGCGTGCAGTTTTTCACCGGGTATTTCTGGTTGTTTACATTGATCACTTCCTGGATATTGTCCAACAAGTTGCTGTTAAGTGAATTCAGGTCGACGCATACAGTTAGGGATTTGGTTAGCCTGTCCCGCATTTCGGACAGCA
>DASRTD010000259.1:0-8764 GCA_035656115.1 Mucilaginibacter sp. | reverse complement strand
CATAAACCCGCGGTTATCCTGGCAAGTACTTGTAACAAAACTGCTCGACAGTCCCTGCTCAACACTGATTTGTTTAAACTTTAAGTCAGGCGCCTGCGAATAAGACAGCGTTGGAATTAAGCCGAAAGTTGACAAAAAAAGAAGGCAGGAAAAAACAAGCTTGCAACGCCGTACATGGCTGAAATGAAGTTGATGAACTAACCGGGCCCCCAAAATCGAATTGATTATTTAACCTGTAAATTACAATTAAGTTACTTGTACGAATTTACATCATTAAAGTTTTTTAAATCAACATATTGGAAGCGATTTTTATTAAGGCGATATTTAATTGTTAGCCGGCAATTAATTCTTTTAATATTTGTGCGTGGTTGTGTATTTCGTCATTAACAGCATATAAAAGCGTAACCTTTTCTTGTTTTGTGATGATGTCTCTCAAGTCTTCGACGGCTGGGTTTTGATCTAATTCCAGCAAATATTTCGCTTTAAACTGTTCCCACCTGTCCGGCGCATCGCTGCCATGGTACCATTGGCGCAATTCCGTCGACGGTGCAATTTCCTTTAACCAAAGATCCAGTTTCGCCTTTTCTTTACTAATGCCCCTCGGCCACAGCCGGTCCACCAAAATGCGGAAGCCGTCCGACTTTCCCGCTGGGAGATAAATTCGCTTAATGTTGATCGAACCCATACGCAGCACAAAATTAATTGTTACCTGCGATGAAATTTATCCTCGCTCCATTTTTTAGGATTATTAACGATGTAGCTGGAGATGTTTTGATAGGATTGTTCGGTGCTAATGATATGGTCGTGATAATTGCGTTGCCATACCTGCCCGTCGAAATTTAGTGCATTTATTTGTTTGGTAACAGCTGATTTATAGCCCCGGACAATTGCCCCGATGGTATTTGAAGGCGAGCGAAACGGTACCGGCTCTTCGGCGCGCAATGCGAATGCATTGGGCGCAAAATGATATTCATCGGCCTCTTTGTCGATGCTAACGATGATCGCGTGCATGTGATTCGGCATCACCACAAAAACATCCAGGGATATATTCAGGCGTATGTCAGGCGTTTTGAGCCATTCGTCGTATGCAATTTGCCCGTATTTATTCAATATCATCTCCCCGTTTACAACTTCGCCAAATATGCAGCGCCTGTGCTGCGTGCAAATAGTGATGAAATACGCCCCGGCCCGCGAATAATCATATCCTATTAAGCGCATTGAGCGGCGGTGGTGTAAAAGTGGGTTATATGCCATAGAATATTTAATAGGGGCGAATATTGCTTTTATTAGGGGCGAATGCAATTCGCCCGTGCTCATTTGCTTATTTCAGCTCTCCTTAGCCCTCAGTTCGGGCGAATTGCATTCGCCCCCTTCCGCTACTTGCTTGCCGGTATTAGGGGCGAATGCAATTCGCCCTTACGTGGTTTCAATTTTTGCTAAACCCCAGTTTTTTCAACCCATCCTTTACCTCAGGGCAGCCCATAAACAGTTTCCAGATCAGGCCGCTGCGGTAGTTTTCTATCATTACAATTATCGGCCCCTCGTCTATCGCCAGGTGCGTTTTGGCGTACCAGTTGTGGCTTTCGCTAAAGCCGTCGGCAAAGCCGTAAGGCCCCCATATTTTGTCGCCGAGGTCATAATAAAAATGTTTTAGCGCCTGCATGGAATACTGCGGCGTGTAGGGGAAAGATGATAAAGCCGCAGTAGGCTGTATCACGCCGCGGTCTTCGTCCGGGCAATGGGCTACATAGCCAATATAGCTGTCGCCTGCAGTTAGGCCCCAGCAATTGGCGCCGTAGCCCTTGTATTTTTTCGGGTTTTCGATACAATAAGCCCGGTTAATGAGCGTGTGGTTTTTGGTTTGTTCGGCATAGTCGATGCCGTTATCGTCCTTCAATCCGTTAGGGTCGATGCCCATATAGGTGTATTGCTCAAAAAACAGCGGTCCGCCTTTTTCATAATTACCCAATGGCAAAGTAATGCCATAATACGAACGGCCGTTTTTCCAGCCGTTGCCTTTTACCCATGAGTTTTCATACAATTCCTTCGAAATGGCGTGATTGGGCGAGGATGCGGCCACGATATAGGTAATCAACGCTTCGTCATAACCAAAAATGGGGAAATTCATATCAAAATCATTATCCGGGCTCCAGTGCCAGTATAAATGCTGGTTATCACCTTTACTGTGCCAGTTCCAGTCGGCGTCGGCCCACATTTCGTTCACCCGGTTGCGGAAATATATTTCAAGCGGCGTATTGCCCTTAAAATATTGCCTCGCGGTAAGCAGGCCCATAAAAAGGTAAGAGGTTTCAACGATGTCGGCGCCGTCGTCCAGCCGGCCGAATGGAATGGTTTTGCCCGTGGCGCCGTTCATAAAATGCGGGTAAATGCCATGGTAGCAGTCGGCTTTTATTAAAAAGTCCACAATTTTTACCAGGCGTTTCAGCGCGGTATCCCGGCCAATCCAGCCGCGGTTTACCGCCACAATTGTGGAAAGGATGCCAAAGCCTGTCCCGCCCATCGCGCAGGCCTCGGGCCCGAAAGTGCCTTTGCTGAAATTCGGCTGGCCGTCCGCTTCATTGATATAGTCCCAGTAATAATTGGCTTTTACCGTGTTGTCCCGTTCACGGGCCATCCCGCTAACCGGGTGCGCAAAATCCCAGAAATAGCGGAAGGTTTGCCGCTGAACAATATCCAGCAGCGCCGAATCAGAAATGTTTTTGATGATGCCAACCGGCGCTATATCATTTTTACTGCTATGGGTTTTGATAAAAGATCGCTGGGCCGATGCGCTAAATACGACGAATGCTAACGCCGTGAAGTATAAATAACGAAACATGGGATACTGGTTTAAAATTGGTGAACCTATGGCGGCTAATTTAACACAAAGCTCGCAAAGAAGGCGAAAAGATAACCGGGGGCTTAGCTGTCTTTTGAAGTTTTGGTCTGCTGCACGGGATAATTTTCAGCCATGCTCTTTTTCATTTCTCTCCAAAAGTCAAAAAGCTCGTCATTCATTTGCAGGGTAAGCAACAAACGTTCTTCAACCGGTTTTGACAGCCAGATTTCCTGCTGAATTTTTTTTACGTGATCGGGAGTGTCGTCCATTAGTTCAACAAACCAAAGGTGTCTAAATTTAGTTGCTTTACCCAGTGATCTACATAATCTTTTTGCAGACCGGGTAGCGCGGCAAGGTTTTTTATGTCTTCCAATTGTAAGGCTGCCTGCCAGCTTTGTATCCAAATCAATTTCGATAGCAGCAAATCCTCCGGCGAAACCACCCAAACCTGCTCGCCAAAAAAGTTTGCCTGCCTTCTTCGCTCAAACTCTGTTTGCCGGTAAAGTTCGTTCTTAAGCACCACAAAATCGGCTTTAAAGCCTGATTTATGGTCGATAACATTAAACATGCCATGTCGGCTTACAGCATCACGAACGGCGGTTTCGCTGCAGTAGTAAGCACCTTCAAAGTGTTTTACAAACCCTTCGATATCATGAGACTGCAGGTGCACTACAAAATCGATATCCCTGGTTGCCCGTGGTATCACATAAATGCCCATGGCAATGCTGCCGGATAACATATATGGGATGTTGTTCAAATCGAAATACAAAACTATTTTCCTGAAAAAATCAACCATGCATAAACCTACAAAAAAGCCCCGGCTTTTTGCAAACCAGGGCTTTCTTTATAAATTAATAAATCTTAATTCTGACTTTTAAATCCGAAATAGAACATTCGAAATCCGAAATCAACCTCACTTCCCATTCCATACATTATTCTTCCTGTCAATATCCGGCAATTGATGGTCCGGGTCAATTTCTAACGACTGTATTGCCGAAGTTGAAGGATATACAAATGTCCAAACACCCCCCCGCTGCCAGATATTTACCGGAAGGTGTAATACCTCAGTTTTTCCATTTGCCTGGGTAACCTTCAGGTCGACCGGCATGGCCAGTTTTTCTTTGTTCACTAAAGTTATAACGGCGCCTTTTGTAGGGTCGTCTTTTACATATTTTACGCCCTGTATAGCCTGGTCAAGTTCCCAGGTAGTAAAGAACCAAGGCTGGAAGAACCAGTTCAGGTCCTCGCCCGATGCATCATTCATCGCCCTGAAAAAGTCGTAAGGCAACGGGTGTTTATACGCCCAATGCTTAACATATTCGTTAAAGGCATAGTCAAAACGGTCGGGGCCGAGCACTACGTTGCGTAGCATGTCCAACCCCATCGAGGTTTTCACATAATATTGGCCGTACTCATTTTGTGCTTCCGGCGGAGTCATCAGCGGATCCTTTTCGCGTGGCATCATCCGGGCAATTTGGTTTGCCATGCGGTTTTTGCTGTTAAAGTATTCGCCGTTGTTAAATTTTTCAGTGGAGTACTCATTAATAAATGTATTAAAGCCTTCGTCCATCCACATAAATTTCCGCTCGTTGGTGCCTACGATCATGGGGAACCAGTTGTGGCCGATCTCGTGCGTAATATCTCCCCAAAGGTTGCCGTTTTTCAGGTTGCTCAGGCAGAAGATGATGCCCGGGTACTCCATACCCAATGCAACGCCTGAAACACTGGTTGCTGAGTTCCAGGGGTATTCGAAATATTTATCCGAGTAAATTTCGATGCTGTATTTCAGGTATTCAGTGGAACGACCCCATGAGTCGTTTCCCGAGCTTTCAACCGGGTAGGTGCTCTGCGATATACACTTACGTCCGGAAGGGAGGTTAACTTTTGCCGCATCCCAAATAAAGGCGGGCGAAGCGGCCCAGGAAACGTCGCGTGTGTTCAGCATTTTAAAGTGCCAGGTTAACATGCCGTCCTTGCCTATGTGCGCGCCGGGTGTGCCCACTTCTTCGGGTTTGATGATCATAACCGTTTTGTCGCTGCCACGGGCATCTTCCATCCTTTTTTGCTGCGTCTCTGTTAAAACCTCTTTCGGGTTTTGCAGATCGCCCGAGCCGGCAACGGTCATGTTGAACGGCGCGGTGATGTAATAGTCATAATCGCCGTAATCACAGTAAAACTCGCCTAATCCCATGTAGGGAAGCGTGTTCCATCCTTCAACGTCATCATAAACACACATGCGCGGGTACCATTGCGCAAGCTCATAAACCCAGCCTTGTTTAAACAGCTTGCGACCCATACGGTCGGCGCCGTAGTATGGGATGGCAAAGCTATAGTTTACTTTAACCTGTATTTTTTCCCCTTTGCCTTCCATAGGTTTGTGCAGGCGCAACTGCATGCGGGCATCGGTGATCACCGGGTCAACTGTGTAAGTATCGCCTTTATAGGTTACCGATACCGATTCGATATGATAGCCACCTTTAGTAAAACCTTTCACATCGAAACGGTCGCCGCCCATCGGAACAGTTGCCGCGCCGCGCGAATCGGGCCTGAACAGGTTTTGATCCAGCTGCATCCACAAATAGTCCAGGTTGTCAGGGCTATTGTTGGTATAGTTTACGGTTACCTCGCCGGTGATAGTGGTATCCGGGCTTACTTCGTTTAGTGTTGCTTTAATTTGGTAGTCGGCGCGGTTTTGCCAGTAATGCTGCCCCGGCTGGCCGCCGGCCGATCGGGTATCGCCCGTAGTCGTTGGCCATACAATGGGTCCGAAAACGGCATTGTGATCATACTTAATGGAATCGGGCTGATTTTGCGCCGATGCCGCAAATGCCGTGATCAATAATAGTGCAACTGCACATAAATAGTTTAGTTTGAATTTATTCATTTTGATTTAATGATTTGACTTTGTGGCAAGACGTTGATTTTTTGAAGCTAAGACGCCAATTTTTGACAGATTGTTACTTAAGGCGGCAAATTAACCAAATAAATTACGGATTTGATAATTTGTATGAAGTATGATACATTAGAAAAATGATAAGGTTAGCAATCCGCGGCAGAAGGCCCGGATTTCCTGTTATTTTGAACATAGCAGAGCGGCCATCAACGCTCTCCGGCCTTGTTTAAAGCGGCCACTGCCTGTGCCCGGTACTCGTAACCGGGTTTGTAATGCCCTTTACCCAGTTGTATCGCTTTGTCGTAATCTTCTATGGCTTTCTGAAAATACACTTTGGTACCGCCTGATTTGAAATAAGCATAGCCGCGGTTATTGTAAACCGAAGCATTTTTGGGGTCAAGCAGTATGGCCTGGTCAAAATCAGTTATGGCATCCAAATACATGCCCAAATGATTTTTTGCAAAGCCGCGGAGGTTATAAGCCCGCCCGCTTTTCGGGTCGAGTGTGATCGCCTGGCTGCAATCTGTTATTGCGTCGTTATAGCGTCCCAGGCCATTTTCAGCCGCGCCTTTGCTGGCAAAGGCAAACGCATTTTTCGGGTCGATGCTGATCGCCATGTTAAAATCATCCATTGCGTCCGCATACCGGCCCAAATTATTTTTTGCGTTGCCGCGATTGGCAAATGTTATTGCATTTTTTGGGTCCAAAACCAGGGCCCGGTCAAAGTCGGCAATTGCATCGTTATAGCGCCCTAAGTCATTTTTTGCGTTACCACGGGTAATATATGCTGCTTTATATTTGGGGTCGATCGCGATCGCCTTATCCAGATCAGGTATTGCATCGGCAAACCTGCCCTGGCGGCTCTTTGTGAGCCCCCTGTTGTTGTAAGCGTAGGCATTTTTGGCGTCCAGTGCAATGGCCTGGCCAAAATCGGCAATGGCCTGGTCGTACCGGTTCAAATCGAGCTCGATAACACCACGTCCATTGTAGGTGTACGAATATTTGGGATCCAACAGCAGCGACCGGTTATACTCATCAATTGATTCGTCGTAACGGCGCAAACCAGCGTTTGCCATTGCCATGATGTTGTATGCCATAGCATTTTTTGGGTTTTGCTCAATTACCCTGTTACAATCTTCAATCGCCGCAGCGTAGTCTTTCTTTTTAAAATCGGCCCTCGCCTGGTCCAGTGAATTGTCGCCGGAAGGCGCAACGGGCACTTCGCCAGACTGGGCACAGCAAATCCTGGCAAATCCGAATAAAATTGCTAAAAGTATTAATGGCCGTTTCATCTTGTATCGATCCTGGATTACAATGGTTTGCGAAATTTGTATTGAATATAGAACAAATTTTTATGAAATACGCAAGTAGTTTGCCGATAAATAGGCAAGTGCAAGTTCAGCCGGCGCGAAAGCTGCATTCGCTTGCCGGCAGGCGGGCAGAACACCGGTACACATATCTGTTTTTGTAAAACTTTTGTAAATCGCAACGGATGAAGCTAAACTGCGCACAATATTTGCAATTTAGCGGTGATATACTTCAAAAATGAATCACCTCGCCAATTCCACCTCGCCATACTTGCTGCAGCATGCCAATAACCCCGTCGAATGGTACCCATGGGGCAGCGAAGCCTTGCAAAAAGCAAAAGATGAAAACAAACTGATCCTGGTCAGTATCGGCTATTCCGCGTGCCACTGGTGCCATGTAATGGAGCATGAAAGTTTTGAGGATGAGAAAGTGGCTGCCGTGATGAACGAATATTTTGTGTGTATAAAGGTGGACAGGGAAGAACGCCCGGATGTTGATCAAATATACATGGGCGCCGTTCAGCTGATGAGCGGCAGGGGAGGGTGGCCGCTCAACTGCATTTGCCTGCCAGATCAGCGGCCTATTTATGGCGGCACCTATTTCAAAAAGAATGATTGGGTAGGCCTGTTATTTAGCCTCGCCGACTTTTATAAAAATAAGCCCGACGAAGCCGAAGAGTACGCCTACAGGCTTACCAAAGGGATACAGGAGTATGAGTCGGTCGGCCTGGTTACCGAACAAGCGGAATACACAAAAAACGATCTGGAGCAGATCATTGGCAACTGGAAAAAATATTTCGATAAAACGGAAGGCGGCCTGGGTAACGCCCCCAAATTTCCGATGCCGAATAACTGGCAATGTTTGATGCGTTACGCCCATTTGATGAAAGACGACAGTGTGGCCGAACAAACAAGACTGACCCTCCACAAAATGGCCTTCGGCGGTATTTACGACCATATCGGCGGGGGCTTTGCCCGTTATTCGGTAGATGGCCGCTGGCATGTTCCTCATTTTGAAAAGATGCTGTATGACAATGCCCAGTTACTGAGCCTTTATTCAGAAGCATACACTTGGAGCCCTGATCCGCTTTATGCCCAAATAGCGGACGAGATCGTCACCTTCACCCTGCGCGAACTAACATCGCCCGAATTTGGCTTCTATTCAGCGCTCGATGCCGACAGTGAAGGCAAAGAGGGCAAATTTTACATTTTTACAAAAACAGAAATCAATGAGATTTTAGGCGACGATGCCGGGCTGTTCTGCATTTATTACCACATCACTGATGATGGTAACTGGGACGAAGAAGCATCAAATGTTTTATTCCGTCGCGAAACGGATGAAAAGCTCGCCGGTAAAATTGGATTGCCGGTCAATATTCTGAATAAAAAAATACAAGCATCCCGCCAAAAAGTTTTCGCAGCCCGAAGCCATCGCGTAAGGCCGGGGCTTGATTATAAAATACTGGCATCATGGAACGGGCTGATGCTGAAAGGCCTGTGCGATGCTTACCGCGCTTTTGATAAACCGCAATACCTGGAGATAGCCCTTAAAAACGCCGATTTTATTTTAAACAACCTGGTTGATGCAAATGGACGATTGTCGCGGGTGAAAAGTGATAAAATTGCTTTTTTAGACGACTATGCCAACGTGGCCGACGCCTTTATAGCCTTATATGAAGTCACCTTTAACGAAGATTGGCTGTCGCATGCCAGGAAACTGGTAGG
>DASRTD010000258.1:0-41233 GCA_035656115.1 Mucilaginibacter sp. | reverse complement strand
GCAAAACCACATGATCTTTAGCAACTCGTCAAAACTGTATTTGCCCATGATGTCAAAAAAGCGGTGGAACTTCCTGAGAAATTTGACGCGGTTAAGCAGCCACACCAGCCATTTGATGTTGAAATAAAGGGTGAGCATAATGGCCATGAACCCGATATTAAACGCCACGGCGCCCACCTGCAGCCAGGAGGACCAGTGCAGCCAACTGAAAATAAACCAAACGATACCTATAGCCCCCAGAACATTGGTAACCACGTTTTGCCCGAAGGAACCTACTGCCATGGCAAAAACGCCATAAACACGCTTGCGGTTGGGCAGGTACATTACCCTGCCGCCATACTCGCCAAAGCGGTTGGGCGTGAAAATGGCCCAGGTTAGGCCGCAAAAAACGGATTCGACAGATTGCCAGACGGATAATTTGGCGAGTTTATGGGTGAGAAAGCGCCATTTCAACGCCTCGAGCACCCAATTAACCAGCATGAGCAGTACAATAGCGGCAAGCGTAATAAAAACGCGGGCATAGGTGATATGTGAAACCAATGCCGAAAACTTGTGCAGGCTATCGTTATATTTTTCGACCCGGTGGTAAATGAACCAGAAAGCCAATACCAGGATGCCCAGTTTAAGCAGGTACGAGAGCAATTTTTTTGAGCGGGCGGTCAAAAGCAGGATTTTTTTGCAATGTTACGAATTGGAGTCCATAGTCCATAGACCATAGTCCATGGCAATAGTTCATTATTTTTTTACCATGGACGATGGTCTATGGACTATCGACTTACTTCAGCCGCGGTTTCAGGAACGCCAGCGTATAACCGTAAGCTTCGGTAGTGGCCTGGCTATTGTAAATGGGGTTGCTGGGGTTGGCAAAGGCATGGTCGGCGTCAAACTCGTGTACGGTGATGTTTTTGCCGGCTGCTTTCATATCGTCCTGGAATTTGGCGACAACTTTCGGATTTATCCATTGATCTTTATTGGCGAAGTTGCCCAGTACGTCGCAGTTTAAGGTTTTCAGCTTGTTTATGTCCTGTTCGGGCATGCCGTAATACATTACGCAGGCAATGGCCTGTTTGCCGGCCAGCAGGGCGGTCTGCAGGCTCCAGCCGCCACCGAAACACCAGCCAATGGTAGCAATATGTGCTTTTGGCCCGGCATAGGTTATAGCGCCTTTTATGATGGCTTGCGCGCGGTCCTCTTTTACGCCCTGCATGTATTTGCCTGCATCCTCGCGGGTGGTGGCTACCTTGCCGTCGTAAAGGTCAAGGTCGATCACGTTAACATTCCCCAGGTCGGTATACAGTTTTTCCGATTCCTTTTTTACCCAGTCGTTCAGCCCCCAATATTCATGCACCACCAGCAGGTAGTTGTTGGTTTTCTTTTTCGCCATAAAAACAAAGGCGTCGGCAGTTTTACCATCGGGTGTAGTATAGGTGACGGCCTTGCCGATGTTGCTTTGAAAATGGTATTTCAAAGGGAGCGGGTGCGACATTACAAATTTTTTGTCGGCCGCCAGCATGGCAAATTTTTGGGTTGCAGAAGGATTGGCGCAGCAGGCCATTTTGCTTTGGGCGAAGGTGCAAATGCTGCAGAAAACAATAACTATTAACAGGAAAAGCTTTTTCATGGCGATTGATATTTTAAGGTTGAATTATCAGGTCCTATTTAAACCGTTTAACAACCAATATTAAGATAATTTTGTTTGAAACTTTTCATGTTTGATGCATAAAGTTTTGCCATTTCTCTTTCAGTTTGAATTTCATTTATATTTATCCCATGGAACCCGAATTTATCACCTATCAAAAATTTGACGATATCGTATTAGCCGAAGCACTTATCGATCTCCTGGAAGAAAATGAAATAGCCTATGAAACGGAAGAAGAAGCGTTTCGCTTCGACCCTTCGCTGGTTTTAAGCAATGCCAAGAAAGAGTATGCTGTTAAGATCAAAGGAGATGACTTTGGGCGGGTAACACAATTGCTGCAGGCCAATGAGGCCGAAAATATCGACGGGGTTGAACAGGACTACTACCTGTTCAGCTTTACTGACGAGGAACTGATGGAGGTGGTTACCAAAGCAGATGAATGGAGTGCTTTTGATGTGGTGCTGGCGAAGAAAATATTGGCTGACAGGGGAAAGCCGATAAGTGACGATATTATCGAAAAAATAGAGGAACAAAGGATTGAAGAATTAAAAACACCTGAACCACCCCAGACTTTTTGGGTTACCATTGGCTATGTCATCGCATTTACCAGCATCGTTTTGCCATTTTTTATTTGCGTGATCGGACTTTTTATAGGCTGGTACCTATCATCATTTAAGAAAACCCTGCCCGACGGGGAGCGGGTTTTTGGGTATACGGAGAAAGATAGGAGGAACGGAAAAAGGATATTTTATTTATCCATCATTATTTTCTTTTTAAACATAGCCGTTCTCATCCTTTACAATGTTTATTTTAACAGGGATTGATATTCTGAAGCCCGGGATTGCGCAGGTACTTAAACAAAAAAGGCCCGGAAAAACATCCCCGGGCCAGCTGTGGTTAAACAATTGTTATAGCTTATTCGCCGCCTGTGGCATGCTCATGCACACTTTCCTGGCGGAAGAGCTTGGCACTGAAATAGTCGTTATTCATGCGGCTGATGTTGGTCATTTTAATTTCTTTAGGGCATTCGGCTTCGCAGGCGCCGGTATTGGTGCAATTGCCAAAACCTTCGGCATCCATCTGCGCTACCATGGCCTGTACGCGGCTCCAGCGCTCGGGCTGACCTTGCGGCAGCATGCCCAGCTGCGATACCTTGGCCGATACAAACAGCATAGCCGACGCATTCTTGCACGCCGCCACGCAGGCCCCGCAGCCAATGCAGGTAGCCGAGTTAAAAGCCTCATCGGCGATCACCTTGGGGATAGGTATGGCATTGGCGTCAATGGTAACACCTGTATTCACCGAAACAAAGCCGCCTGCTTGTTGAATCCGGTCAAATGCCGTACGGTCGACCGCCAGGTCCTTAATTACCGGGAAAGCCGCCGCGCGCCATGGCTCAATGACGATAATCTCGCCGTCATGAAAAGTGCGCATGTGCAGCTGGCAGGTGGTAATAGCACCTTTTGGCCCGTGCGGGTGGCCATTGATATACAACGAGCACATCCCGCAAATCCCTTCGCGGCAATCATGATCGAAATGTATGGGTTCTTCGCCTTTTTTGATCAGGCCCTCGTTTA
Organism: Mucilaginibacter sp.; assembly: GCA_035656115.1. GTDB lineage: Bacteria > Bacteroidota > Bacteroidia > Sphingobacteriales > Sphingobacteriaceae > Mucilaginibacter. The sequence goes on along the minus strand of DASRTD010000258.1, from coordinate 38,017 downwards.
CCACGTCGAGCATCTCGAGGAAAGACATATCGGGGGAGATGTTGTCGGCCTTATAAGTTACAAATGAACCTTTTGTGCCGGCGTTTTTTTGCCGCCACACTTTTAAGGTTAGATTCATATGGTTATTTTCCATCTGAAATATTTTAATTGATCAATTATTCATTCTATCAAACATGTCATTACGAGGAGCACCAGGCGGCTTGCGCCGGGCGCGGCGAAGCAACCTCGTCGCCAGTGCATTACCGCTTTCCTGTCAGCGAAGAGTTTGCTTCGCTGCGCTCGCAATGACATGGTTTATTATTTATAGCTCCGCTGTGTCGGATGCACAAACTCAAACTCTAACATTTCCTTATGCATAACTTCCGGCTGATTATCGGCTTTATACTCCCAGGCCGCAACGAAGGTAAAATGCTCATCATCACGCAACGCCTCACCTTCCGGCGTCTGCGATTCCAGCCTGAAGTGCCCGCCGCATGATTCTTTGCGTTGCAGGGCATCGTCAACCATCAGTTCGCCCAATTCCAGGAAGTCGGCTACGCGGCCGGCCCTTTCCAGCGCGGGGTTAACCTCGTCGTTCTCGCCCACTACAATGGCATTCTTCCAAAAATCGGCGCGCAGCTCCCGAATCATGCCTTTGGCCTTGGTTAAGCCTTCAGCGGTACGCGCCATGCCGCAGTACTCCCACATAATATGACCGAGGTCGCGGTGGTATTCAACAACCGTTTTTGTGCCTTTCAGCGAGAGCAGCTTGTTGACGTGCTCCACAACCTCCTGTTTGGTTTTTTCGAAGGCGGGGTGCTTAGCATCAACCGGTTTCGGCCCAATGGTAGCCAGGTAATCGCCCAAAGTATAAGGGATCACAAAATAACCGTCAGCAAGCCCCTGCATCAGCGCCGATGCCCCCAGGCGATTTGCGCCGTGGTCGCTGAAGTTGCATTCGCCCAGGGCGTAAAGGCCGGGCACGTTGGTCATCAGGTTATAATCTACCCAAAGGCCCCCCATCGTATAGTGGACCGCCGGGTAGATACGCATAGGCTGCGTGTAGGGATCTTCATTGGTGATCTGGTAATACATGTCAAACAGGTTACCATACTTGGCCGATACGGTATCCCTGCCCAGGCGCTGTATCGCGTCAGCAAAGTCCAAAAATACGGCTATGCCCGATCCGCCTACGCCGCGGTGCTCGTCAACCATTTCCTTGGCATTGCGCGAGGCCACGTCACGCGGAACCAGGTTACCAAAGGATGGGTATTTTCTTTCCAGGAAATAGTCACGGTCTTCTTCCTTAACCTGGTTGGCTTTTAACTCGCCTTTTTGCAATTTTTTGGCGGTCTCCACGGTTTTTGGCGCCCAAACCCGGCCGTCGTTACGGAGGGATTCCGACATCAGCGTCAGCTTCGATTGGTGGTCGCCCGTTACCGGTATGCAGGTTGGGTGTATTTGGGTATAGCAGGGGTTGGCAAAAAATGCCCCGCGTTTGTGCGCGCGCCATGCGGCGGTAACGTTGGAGCCGATGGCATTCGTCGACAGGAAAAATACGTTGCCATAGCCGCCGGTCGCCAATAGTACCGCGTGGCCGGTATGGGTTTCAATTTTTCCATCGATCAGGTTGCGGGTAACGATGCCTTTGGCATGGCCGTCAACCATCACTACGTCCAGCATTTCGCTGCGGGTGTACATTTTTACCTTGCCCAAATGGATCTGGCGGTTTAAGGCGGAGTATGCGCCCAGTAATAGCTGCTGCCCGGTTTGTCCCCTCGCATAAAACGTGCGCGATACCTGCGCACCGCCAAATGAGCGGTTATCCAACAGGCCGCCGTACTCGCGTGCAAAGGGAACGCCCTGCGCCACACACTGGTCAATAATATTTACCGACACCTCGGCAAGGCGGTACACATTGCCTTCTCGGGAGCGGTAGTCTCCTCCTTTAATGGTATCGTAAAACAGGCGGTAAATACTGTCGCCGTCGTTTTGGTAGTTCTTGGCGGCATTAATACCACCCTGCGCGGCGATAGAGTGCGCGCGGCGGGGGCTGTCCTGGAAACAAAATGCCTTCACATTATAACCCAGTTCGGCCAGTGAGGCAGCTGCAGCGCCGCCGGCCAAGCCGGTGCCCACCACAATTACGTCGTACTTGCGCTTATTGGCCGGGTTAACCAGCTTTAAGTTGAACTTATGCTTGCTCCATTTCTCGGCCAGCGGGCCGGCGGGGATTTTAGCGTCTAAAGTCATGTGTATTTACGATTTTAGAATTACGATTTACGATTTGAGATGATTGAATTGACAGGCAATTCGTAAATCCGAAATCGTAATTCGTAAATCATTTCAAACTCTGTATATAATAAACAACCGGCATTAATGCAAAACCCATGGGCATGATCACAGCAAAAAACCACGTACCGATAAAAGAGACGATGGGCGTGTACTTTCGGTGCACCCAGCCGAGCGTGCGGAACGCGCTCTGGAAGCCATGCAACAGGTGGAACGACACGGCAAACATGGCGATCACGTAAAACAGCACGTAATAAATATTGCTGAAACTGTTAGCCACACGGGCATGCAGGTCTTTAACCCGTACGATCTCGGTATCGTTTACAGTCGAGACGGAGTTTTCGAAGTCAGCAATTACGGGAACATAATCAACCGAGGCCGTTTTACCCGTAGTGAGATCAGTGCGGTATTCTTTATATCCTACCTTATGGGTAAATTTATAGTTGTACCAAAAATCGCTCATGTGTATTACAATGAACAAAAACAGGATCGACCCCAATAGCCCCATGTTTTTTGACGACCAGGCAGCGGGCGATTTGTTCACCGCAGCATAAGCCACCGGCCGTGCCTTGCGGTTTTTGATGGTCAATATCAAAGCGTATAGCGCGTGCACCAAAATTGACAGGTACAGCAAATAGGCGATCACTTCTATCGGCGGAAAATGTGTAAGAAAATTGGCATACATATTAAAGCCGTAACCATCGTCGTTTTTAAACAGCAGCAGGTTACCGCCAAGGTGCACAATTAAAAAAGTACACAAAAACAAGCCCGTTAAAGCCATGATCAGCTTTTTCCCCAACGATGAGTTAAAGGTTTGTTTGAATTCGCTCATTACATCTCAGATTTATAGGGGCAAAAGTATTTATTATATGACAAAAGATATAAAGCGCAAATGGCAATTATGGGCGAATTGGTTATTTAGAAACGTTCTAAAAAAGTCCGAAAGTCCGGAAAGTCCGAAAGACGCTGCTAAAAATTTACGGAACAGTTTGGTCTTGGTTCGTGGTTCTTCATTCAATCGCCAGCACTTTATCGTTTGCTATCGCGAAAATGCGGTCGGTTTTATTGCTGCGGATGGCCACGCGGCCGGTAAAGGTGCCGAAGGAAGGCAATATTGCCTGTTTTTTGCCAAAGGCAAAGCAAGGCAGGGTGATTTGCTGCCGCGCCCGGCCCGCCAGGCTGATACCGGGGTGAATGTGACCGCAAAGCACATAGCCGGCGGCATTTTGCAATTCATCTTCGGCTAAAGGATGGTGCAGCATCAGGAATGGCGCTATCAGCAGTTCCTCCCCTATGTTAATATTCAGCCGGGTATAGTGCGTTTCATCAATAATATCGTGATTGCCCTTTATTAAAATAATTTCCAGTTTTGGAAACTGGCTCCTCCATAGTACCATCCAGTCCCAGTCGGAATTGATGTCGCTATGAAAAAAATCGCCAAGAAAGATCAGCTTTTCGGGTTTGTATTCGTAGACGAGGTCGGACAGAACAGAAAGCTCGCTTTGCTCCATATCCCGTGGTACGGCGATGCCGGATTTACGGAAATGGCCCACCTTACCCAGGTGCACATCAGCGGCGATCAGCGCTTTTTGTTGCTGCCAGTAGATGGCTTTTTGAGGAAGCAGTATTAAATCCTGTTCAAGCAGTTTAAAACTAATGGCATCGCCCGTCAATTTCATGCCGGTAAAAATAAGGAAGCTGTGAATACTAAGATGCGTTATCAAAACAAAAGAAGCCGCCTTTTTGCGGCAGCTTCTTTTGGTATTAATCCACTTAAAAAATTATTGTTGGCCAATCTGGATGGTGCTCCTTAAGCGGGTACCGTCAGGGTAATAGCCCGAAATGGTTAATACGCCATGCGGAAGATTATTTAACGCACGGTCGATATCGTCAACAGTTGCGATGGGCTGCCTGTTGATGCTGGTAATCACCGAGCCTTCGGGCACGTCGGTATAGTCAAATAAACCACCGCTGCGCACCTGGGTCACCATAACGCCTGCGTTTACGTGGAATTTGGATTTTTGTGCAGCGCTCAGCGGTACAAATGTAGCGCCGATACGGTTGTAAAGCTCCTCTGCGGAGTGCGATACAGCCACGTCTTCAGGCTGCGGATTGTTGGCGTGCAGCGTTACGGTAACATTTTTTTGCTCGCCGTTATGCAGCACAGTCAGGTGAATTTTGTCACCAGGCTCCAGGCGGCCAACGGGTTCCTGCAGGTCGGCAGTTTCATAGGCTTTAACGCCTTCAACTTTAGTAATGATGTCGCCTTTTTCAATACCTGCCTCTGCAGCGCCGCTGCCAGGTGTTACCTGGTTAACGTATAAACCGGCGGTTTGGTCAATATGGTACTCGGCAGCCACGTCTTCATCCAAAGCTCTCATGCCGATGCCAATGTAACCACGTTTCACCTTACCAAACTTTTCAATATCATCCAAAACCTTTTTTGCCAGGTTGATCGGGATGGCAAACCCATAACCCTCGTACGAACCGGTATGAGAAGCGATGGCCGAGTTAATGCCGATCAGCTCGCCATTAGCATTTACCAGCGCGCCGCCGCTGTTGCCTGGGTTAATGGCGGCGTCAGTTTGTATAAACGACTCGATGGCCTGGTTCATCTTTGGTTTTTGCTGGTACTCGGTACGCCCAAACGGGTTTTGCTGATCCTGGTTATCTTCGGAACCTATGATGCCGATATTGCGCCCTTTAGCGCTTACGATACCGGCTGTTACGGTCGAGGTTAACCGGAACGGGTTGCCTACGGCCAGTACCCATTCGCCGACTTTCACATTGTCGGAGTTGCCCAGCCTAATGATAGGCAGGTCGTGGCCTTCAATTTTAATAAGTGCGAGATCGGTGTTAGGGTCGGTACCAATCACTTTGGCCTTAAAGTCGCGGTGATCATTGGTTACCACTTCAATTTTTACCGCTTTATCCACCACGTGGTTATTGGTGACGATAAAACCGTCAGGGGAAATGATCACACCCGACCCTGAAGCCATTTCTGGCATCTGCTGCGGCATGCGTTGCCCAAACATCTGCCCGAACATTTGCTGCAGTTCGCTTTGCTGATTGTCGGCTGCCTGGTTAGAATACGTAGTGCGTATAAAAACTACTGCTGGCGTTACTTCAGCCGCGGCCTGCACAAAATCGGGCTGCCCGCTTGACGATACATTTACGTTGGCAGGAATGTAATGATTGCTTGCCAGGTAAACCTTTTGTTTGTCTTCGAAACTCATATTGCTGGTGTATTTGTTCTCCACCAGTTTATAAGCGCCCAGGGCCATAGCGCCCCCAATAAAAGCTGTTAATAATGTTAAACCAAACTTTTTCATCTTATTTATTCTTTTCCTTTCCAAGTTTATTTTTCATTGATCAAATTTAGTACCATATAGACGTCATAATCAATACTAAGTTATCGCATATTTTGTTAAATATTGTTAAATCTGCAACAAAGGGTACTTTTGTAAAGTTTTGGCATTCGTTTGCCTCACCTAAATCCTCTCCAAAGGAGAGGACTTCGATGCAAAATGGCTACCTTTCCGCCTTTTAAGCCCCTCTCCTTTGGAGAGGGGTTGGGGTGAGGCTTATTATTATTGCCGGAATTTTAAATGAAGATACATTTTTATAAATACCAGGGCGCCGGTAACGACTTTATTTTGGTGGATAACCGGGCCAACGCCGTCGACCATCAAAACCCATCCTTAATTGCCCGCCTGTGCGACCGACGTTTTGGCATTGGAGGCGATGGCGTCCTATTCCTGCAAAACCACGATGGCTACGACTTTGAAATGGTATATTATAACGCCGATGGGCAGCCCAGTAGTATGTGCGGCAACGGCGGGCGCTGTATTGTGGCTTTTGCCAAACATTTGGGTATTATCGATACAGAGACAACCTTTCTGGCAGTCGACGGCCAGCATTATGCCAAAATTTCAGCTTCCGGCGATTGGGTAAGTTTGCAGATGATCGATGTTGACGGCATTTCGATTGATGGAGACGCTTATGTATTAAACACCGGATCGCCGCATTATATCAAATTGACTGAAGGTTTGAAAGACAAAGACGTTTACAAAGAGGGGTATGCTATTCGCAATAACGATACGTACCGGGCACAGGGTATCAATGTAAACTTTGTGGAGCCAAACGGGGACGGCTATTTCGTCCGCACCTTTGAGCGAGGTGTTGAGGATGAGACCTATGCCTGCGGCACCGGCGTAACAGCTGTAGCGCTTGCCATGGCGAAGCACAATAACCAAAACGGGTCGATCAATACCCCAATAAAAGTATTGGGCGGAGATTTGAATATCCGGTTCCACTACGACGGTGAAAAGTTTACTGGAATATTTTTGGAAGGGCCGGCGGTGAAGGTTTTTGAGGGGGAGATGGAGATATAATTTTTTTAACTATGCACATCTTCCGTTATCCACTTTCAGCAGGAAAAAATTCCACATCCTTCCAATTTATAAGCGTTGGCCCAAAGGGTAATATTAAAAAATTGATTTATTTCACTCCTACCTATTATCCGAATTTTTATAATCTTTCTTTTGGAGATGAAAATCCTCAAACAGGAAAGTTGGATGATCTGATAATTTCAAATAATGGCGATAGCGAAAATGTTTTAGCAACAGTGGTATCGGCTGTTTACGCATTTACATATAAACATCCGGATGCTTGGGTAGCCGCGACCGGAAGTACCGATGCAAGAACACGACTTTATAGAATGGGGCTTTCTAAACATTTTGAAAAATTAAATGAAGATTTTTACGTTCTTGGGCAATACGATGATTCATGGGAACCATTTGTTATTGGCAAGGATTATGAAGCCTTTGTTGTTAAAAGAAAATAAGGTAAATTTGAATTATGAGCACTGGAGTAGAAAAAAAGATAGCTGAATTAAATAAGATGAAAGCTCCTATTGTTGTTGTCGACGAGTCCCTCGATAAATATGATAACGTAATTCCTTTTCCTGAAAAACACGAAAAGATGAATGAAATCTTAAAAAAGACAGGCCATCCCGAAAATTATCTTAAATCAAAATAACGACTTTTTAATTTTTTTATCTGCACATCAAAACACCAACTCCTCCACTACCACAGGGTTGTTAAAATTGCTATACCTTAACCATTTCGGCGTTACTTTAAAATGAACCAACCCGGCCCAGTTTGCCGCGCGATCACGTCCGTCGGGGTAAGCGTCGTAATATATTTCCCTGTATCGGTCGTCTTCCGGCCCTACTAATTCAGTGGCAATGCCTTCAAATTGGACAGTCGTTTCATCATCCCAGCCAATCACCAGCGCCACCATCGGGTTTTGTAAAAGGTTTTTATACTTACGGGAGGCTTTTACCGTATCAAAAACGATCTCCAGACCCTCAGAAACAGCAATACCAACCAGTGCCGATTCCGGCCTCCCATCACCCGCAACGGTCGATAAAACTCCGAGTTTATGCTGCCGCATAAAGTCAAAAAGAAACTCCTTTGTCATAATCAGTTAATTGCTCGTGCTAAGCTACCATTAATATAAACTGTCGACCAACAAACCACACATGTTAACAATTATTTAACCAAAAACATTTCGGGTTACCCTATATTCTTTTTACGTTTGAATTTTTTGTTATCGTAACTTCTAATATATTTTGATTATTTAGAATGTTACGCGTCGACAGCAGCAAACCTTGCCAGATGATTTATGCCATTGCACGGCATGAATACTTGTCGTACGTTATTGAACCGCACATCGTTCAGCTAAATCCCAACGGCGAATTTTCGTTAACACACCAGCGTTTATTCTCTAATACCGCTAAGGAATTTGCCCCCTATCTTGACGATACCGACCTAAAGCTCATCAAAATTTTAGAGGAAATGGAGCAGGGCAACCTGATCAAAAAGTTTTATAAAAAACCCATCCGGCCGTTCGAGTTCTTTACCAAAGTTTTTAACGAACAGCTTTTTGATACCATCCGTCCGAAAATTGAAAAACGCATGGCAGAGGCTTTGGCCCTGTTAACAAACAAGGGCCTTTACCTGATGAGCAAGGAAGGCTACCCGGCCGAGCGTAAACTGGAAATCGCCTCTGAAGCGGCTACCGTGCTGTTCCATTTCAGGAGGGATGAACAGGAGATCAGGTATTTCCCGACCATCAAATACCAGGGCATGCGCATTGAGTTTATGTTTAAAAATGCTGAGATCATCTGCAACCACCCCGCCTGGATGCTGCTGGACGATACGCTGTATTATTTCGAGAAGGAAATTGAGGGTAAAAAACTGCAGCCATTTTTAAATAAGCGCTACATCGCTATACCGAGGTCGGCGGAGCGGTCGTATTTTGAGAAATTCGTGGTCCCGCTGATCGAAAAGCAGCATGTGTATGCCGAAGGTTTTACCATCAACACCGAAAAATACGACGCGCGGCCGGTGCTGCGGCCCATTTACATCGAAGGCGGCACCTCGCAGCTGCAGCTGTATTTTAAATATGCCGGCTATTTGTTTGCCTACGGCGATGAGCGGCACGTGTCCGTACGGATGGAGAACGAGGGCGACAACTATACTTTCCACCGCATCCGGCGGTCGGTTACCTGGGAGAAAAACAAGTTTCACTGGCTGGAGGAGCGGGGCTTAAAGACGGCTTCGTCTTTATTTAAAAACCTGGAAGTGGATATTGCCGACGAAGACGCCGAGCGCTCCCTTTCTATCTTCGAGTGGATAAACCAGCACTTTGACGAACTGGCCGACGAAGGCTTTATCATCGAGCAGCCCGACAACACCTGCCAAAAACGTTATGTTTTCGGCAATACCCGCATCGACCTGGAAATTAAGGAACATAACGACTGGTTCGACATCAATGCCATGGTTTGTTTCGGCGCGTACCGCATTCCGTTCATCCAGCTTAAGCACCATATCCTTAACCGCATCAAGGAGTTTGTGCTTCCGTCCGGAGAAATTGCGGTGATCCCCGAGCAATGGTTCTCGCAATATGGCAACCTGCTGCACTTCAGCGACGGCAAAAACGATATCCGCCTGCGCCGCCACCATATCGGCCTGGTTGACGACCTGGCCAAAGGCGAAATGGCCAGCGTAACCATCAGCCGCAAGCTGCAAAAGCTCACCAGCTTCGAGGAACTGGAGGATACGGCCATGCCCGTGCATTTTAACGGCCACCTGCGGCCCTATCAAAAGGCGGGCTATAACTGGTTCCACTTTTTGCGCAACTATCATTTCGGCGGCTGCCTGGCGGACGATATGGGCCTGGGCAAAACTATACAAACGCTGGCCCTGCTGCAAAAAAACAAGGAGGATACCGAGGCCGCCGGCGCCAAAACCACCTCGCTGGCCATTATGCCTACTTCCCTGATCTATAACTGGCTCAACGAGGCCAAAAAGTTTGCGCCGCAATTAAAGCTGATGGTGCACACAGGTACCTTTCGCTATAAATCGCCGGAGGTGTTTGCCAATTACGACCTTGTGATCACCACCTACGGCATCAGCCGCATCGATATCGAGCTGCTGCAATCGTACTTTTTCGACTATATCATCCTTGACGAAAGCCAGAACATCAAAAACGCCTCGTCCAAATCGTTCCAGGCGGTAAAGCAGCTCAAATCGCGCTTTAAGCTGATACTGAGCGGCACGCCGGTGGAAAACTCGGTAAACGACCTGTGGACGCAGATGTCGTTTATTAACCCCGGCCTGCTGGGGGCGCAGCAGTATTTTCAGAATGAGTTTGTAACGCCGATCGAGAAGAAAAAGGACGAGGAAAAAGCCCGCAAACTGCAGGCTTTAATAAAACCTTTTGTACTGCGCCGTACCAAAGAGCAGGTGGCAACTGAATTGCCGCCGAAAATAGAGAACCTGTTTTACTGCAAGATGAGCGAGGAACAGTCGGCCGTGTATGAGCAGGTGAAGTCGGAATACCGCAACGAGCTGCTGCGCAGCTTGGAGGATGGTTCCTTCCCCAAAAAGCAGATACAAGTGTTGCAGGGGCTCATCAAGCTGCGGCAGATTGCCAACCACCCGGCCATGATAGACGAGGAATATGAGGGCGACTCGGGCAAGTTTGAGAACGTGGTGCATACGCTGCGCAACGTGCTCGACGGAGGGCACAAGGTGCTGGTATTTTCGCAATTTGTGCGCCAGCTCAATCTTTACCGCGAACATTTCGACGAGGAAAATATCCCCTACGTATACCTGGACGGCGGCACCCAAAACCGCGGCGACGTGGTAAAACAGTTCCAGGAGGACCCAAAAACGCGCGTGTTTTTAATATCGATAAAAGCCGGCGGCGTTGGCCTGAACCTGACCGAGGCCGACTATGTTTTCATCCTCGACCCCTGGTGGAACCCGGCCGTTGAGCAGCAGGCCATTGACCGTACACACCGCATCGGCCAAACCAAAAACGTGTTTATTTATAAGTTTATCACCAAAGATTCCGTAGAAGAAAAAATATTAGCCCTGCAGCAGCGCAAGCTCAGCGTAGCCCGCGCGCTCATTACCACCGAAGAAAGCTTTATTAAATCGCTGTCGGTGGAGGATATTAAGGAGATATTGGGGTAGGGGAGCGGGGTTGACCCCTTAATTACTGAGCGCCATTACAATCACGTGTTGGTAAACACGCTGGACAATGGCGACAAAGATGCCGGGCGTAGCGCTATTTGCTTATCGTCACAATATCGCTGCCGCTGCATGGCGCGCATACCGCTTTGTTGTTTAATTTGATAGCGCCGACCGAATACGTGGAAAAACATCTTCCCGGGGTAACCGAAACGTCCATCAGCACGGTATCGGCAGGCAGGGCGGCCAGTTTTAAAATATAGGTTTGGGTTTCAAAACCCACGATCAACACAAACCTTTTGTCTTTTTGTGTGCTGTCTGCCCAAAACTGAACGTTGCTGCCCGTTACCGAGCTGGTCACCTTTAAATCGCTGAGTTTATAGGGTGATGTTGGCGATAAAAACAAGTCGGCGCCGGTTGTTTTGTCAACTATACGCACATTGACCGATAGTATTTGAAGCGCCAACGGCAGCGCAAGGCATTGCTGGCTCTGTTTTTGGCAGGCGCTGCATACACTGCAGGCGAGTATAAAAATAAAAAGTTGTTTAATTTTCATAGCGCTGATTGATGTCTTTCACCAGGTGTAGGGTTAACAAGGATACGAAGGGCGCACCACAAATGCAACAGCCTCTTTTTATTTCGGCGGGAAAGGAGGGCTGGTAAAGAGATGGGTGAGATACTGGAGTCAAAGACTCCAGGCATAGGGTATCCGAAGTTTTGAAACTTGGTACAGCGGTCAGCGAAGAATTATATCCCTAATTTTCCTCGTTCAGTCTTGACTATTCCTTCTTTGTATTTTAACTCATTTTTCCATTCAGCACATTTATTTGAGAAGTTAGTTGATGGAATTTCGAACGCTTTTAACGTTTCTTCAACGCCCTTGTTATATTCAATTTCGCAGTTACTTACCCATAAGAATAGTACAGTAGCGAAACGTGAATTGGCGTTTTTCAGGTCTTCAACTGAATTTAACAACAGCGATTTATAAACGCCTATATCAAAATATGCTAGGCCTATTAAAAGTCTTAATGATGCGATTGGATTTTGAGTGATTTGACTTTTATTTGGAATTCTTTTTTTTAGATTAAGTATCTGGAAATCAATTTCCCTTAAACGCCTTTTAAACTTCGGAAGTTTGGCAAACAAAGATTTTTTTAGCCAATAAATAGACCTTTCATATTCCAATATGTCTCCAATTAGCTGATTAGACAGTGAATTGCAAATTTGATCTATTTCGAAATTCTTTGGATCTAATTTTGGAGAATTTACAACATTATCAATATATTTTACTTGATTTAGGTTAGAAATTTTCTGCATCTCTTTAACTGATACGGTTGCCAGATTTTTGATATTAAACAGTGTGTTTTCATAGGATAGCTGATAATCAGATACTGCGTTTTTTAAAGGAATATATTTTACTTCTCTGGTTAAGTATCTTCCACCCATAGCTCCAAAGACTCCACCAAGCAATCCACCGATAACCGAACCAATCCCCGGGAAGATCGCGGTGCCGATGGCAACGCCTAGTTGGGATCCGCCCCAAGCACCCAATCCTGACCCTAGTATATCTAAGCTGATATTCTTCAGAGAATTATCAAAAGTGGTTTTGTTTTCAATTAATAGATTTGCCTCCCTGTAGCCTGAGAAAATAAGAGCAATAAAAGGAAAGTGGAAAGAAAAGTCAGCGTCAAAATCGTTTACCCAATGATCGTAAATCGCTTGGGAAGCTTGGGTTGAATGATGGGCCCACGCATCGGTAATTTCCTTTAAATGTTGAAATAAATTGCCTGAAGGGTGGGGTGCATCGGCAATCAGATATTCATTTAAAAAAGATGACGAGAGGGCGTCAACATCAAAATCTATAAATCCGGTTTGTAGCTGGTCATAGCTTTCGGAATTATTCAAATATTCACCGACGGAAAGGGATACGTCGTTTATACATTTTATCATTTCTTCGCTTTGTAAACTGATAATTCCTTCCGCCCAAATCGTTTGAATTGATGCGATATTCTCAGCAACAGCTTGAGATGTATGAGTTGGAATATTTTCATACATACAAGTTAATAAACCTGGAATTTTGTCTATTGGAAAAACCGATAAGATAAATTGCGCCTTTCCGACAAAAGCTAAAGATTCTTTGTTAATGACGTTGAACAGTTTATTGAAAACTATTTCTTGACTATCTGAGTCAGTGATATCCTGAGGATAGGGAAAAGATAGGAGCTGGATTTTTTCTTCGACTTGGACCGAAGACTTTTTCAATTGTTCATAATAACCTATTTGTCGCAAAAACTCACTTTGCAGGTCTGAGTCGAAGGTGAATTTGAGAGGATAATAGGACTGAAATAGTTTTCTGTAGGCGCCGATTTTGGGTTTAACAATAACGAAATAGAGGCCTATGGCCAAAAGCGCATTTACCAGAAGTATGATAAAGATTATGGTCATTTTTTTGCAGTAGTCAAGCGGTCACCTTGGCTGGAGTTAGTTTGTAATCAGGGTTATAGGCCCACTCAATTGAATCTTCCGGATTAGAGCATTCAAATACTTTTTGTAACATTTTGATAATGTCAACATCAGAGGTTTGAAATCCAGCACTATCAAATTTTTTGTCATATAATAAGTCCGGCACTACCCAAATTAAACCCCTGCTTATTTGATTTTCGTCATAAGTAACGTTGGATAATTTTGGATTTCGATAAACACAGGCGAATCTAAACTTTTCTGTTTCTGGGGTCAGTTTAATTATTTTTATAATTTTTTCTTTATTCCAAGTCGGATCTTTCATTTTATTTTCAAGCGCTCTTAACTTTTCAAAATACCTTTTAAATAAGTTGTCACCTTGATATTCTAATTTATCTAATCCGCTTTTAGACATAAATTTGGCAATGCTGGTCGCATCAAATACCGCAAGGTTTAATGTAAAGGAATGTTCCGCATCTATTATAAATCCTAATTTTTCCACAAAATCATTAAAAACGCGATTGATGTTTTTCGTAAAATGGATATAATCTTTGTACAAACAGCCAACGCATGGGAAGCCTAAATACAGCGATACAATAGTGTTGGAACTACCGATTTTATCAATTATGAATGGCAGCCTTTCGTTTTTTTTGTTATCGTCTAATATGTCAAGAAATTCAAAAGAAGCGCCGAATGATTTATATGTCTTAACTGATTCTTCTTTTGCCTTTATTGCCTCGTCTTTTGCTTCTTTTGCAGCATTGAACGCCCTTTCAGCATCAACCCTGGCAAATACTGCCCAGATCGCCCCAATAATGCCGATCACCGACATTAACATGACCAAGCCATCGACTTCAGACATAAATAGCTGGTCAATGTTTTCCTTTTGATGGAAAATATTAAAAAAATAAAGCGAAGTAAACAGTGATGTGATACAGAACAGCCAACAAAGAACCCATATAAAGTTTCTTAATGATTCTTTTTTCTGTAGTTTAGCATCCAATTTATTCCTAGTAAGGCCCATTAAGAATAGCGTTACTAAGAAGGACATCAACCAGCAAAAACCAGATGACGTAAATGTCGGTTCATGTAATAAAGGATTAGTACTCATAACATTCAGGTTAGCAATTATCAAAATCTCTCTCAACTTTTTTTATCCATGGTAGTTTTTCTTTTAAAGTTTTTTCAATTCCGAATTTCATCGTCATCCCAATACTTGGGCACAACAAACAAGCGCCGCTAAATCTTACATGCACAATGTCGCTGTCGATTGAAAATAATTCAACACCTCCGCCATCAGCCTCCATTGCCGGCAGTAAGGTTTTCAAAATCGCTTGAACTTGTTTTTCCTTATCGGACATTCTCTAAATCTTTAACACATCGAAATCCAATATTAATGGCATAATTGTCTGGTAAAAATGCGCCACGGTTTGAACAACGTAATCGAAATGGTTGAATAATATTAAATGATGCACCTCGCCTTACCTTAGTCTTTCCATTTTTGGCACCTCTGGGGTTTTCATTTGGCGTTGCAGAATAGTAGTTCTCCCCAAACCAGTCAGCACACCAATTCCAAACATTACCGGCCATATCGTAAATCCCATAGGCATTCGGCTCATATGAACCCACTGGCATAGTTGCGGGAACGTCTTTGGTTGATTTCGCCCAATTGCAAGTAACACTGTCAGGCTCCTTTGAGCCCCATGGATACAAGTGTTGTATCAAGCCCCCCCTGGCTGCTTTTTCCCACTCCGCCTCCGACGGGAGACGCTTTCTAGTCCATTTGGCATATTCACTTGCATCGTACCAGGATACCAGCACAACCGGATGGTCTTTACGTTCTCGCGTTGAATAGTTTCTCCAAGAAAGGTCTTTGATGCCAATAATTTTGCCGCTTTGGTAACCCATTGCAAAGCCTTTAGTTTCAGCGGAAGTCTTATATCCTGTTTGTTTAACAAATTTTTCAAATTCAAAATTTGTCACTGGCGATTTGTCGATTAAGAAATCGTTGATATAAACTTCGTGAACGGGGCTTTCAAATTCACCCCATCCATCGGCACCCATAAAGAATTTGCCCGCCGGAATCAAAACCATTTGATCAGTAGCTGGCTCACTTGTTTTCCCATTTAAAAGCATCATACGCTGTATTTTTCAGAATTCTGGTTTGTAGGGGTTAATAATTAACGAAAGGTCTTTTTTAATATTTTGAAATTCCTCAGTAAACCTTACTGCTAGCGTTCGTGGCTTAGAGAAAGGAATTATTAATTCATTTATAATTTCTTTGTTTTTTAAAACAAAAACCCTGTCAGCAAGAATCAGCGCTTCATCCAGGTAGTGAGTAACCATTAGGATAGTAACCTTCAATTCAGATATAATTTTCAAAATCCAATCAATCATTTGATCTCTCGTATAAATATCTAAACTTGAGAAGGGCTCATCTAATAACAGAACTCCCGGATTGTATGCTATTGCCCTTCCTAATGCAACTCTCTGCATCTGCCCTCCCGACAATTCCATAGGATATTTATCTTCATATTTTTCCAGCTCAATTCTTTTTAAAACATCTTTGACGATTTCCTGTTTTTGATTTCTACTCATATTACCAAGGCCAAAGCCAATGTTTTCAGCAACTGTCATCCAGTAAAACAAACTGTGATTTTGAAAGCAGAATCCGATATCCCCCCGCAAATCAATACTACCATTGTATTTGACAAAACCCGCCAAGGTATTTAGCAATGTCGTTTTACCTTCGCCTGATTTACCGACTATTCCAATAAATTCCCCGCTATTGATCTCAAAGTTTAGCTTATCTAATACTTTATTTTCACCATAGGACACAGAAAGGTTATGAACAGAAATAGCAACACTATTCGCCATTACATTAATTTATTTAACTGAACCCATGGAAAAAAATACTTAATCACTTTGTTAAATATATAATCTACACTCGAAGCTGTTATCCCTAAAATGATAAGAGCAGCAAACATTTCGTCATACCTATATGAAAGTTGTGAACTTGAAATCCGGTAACCCAAACCGCTCGAAGCACCAGCCAGTTCTGAAACGTAAAGCATTATAAAGCTAATTGCTATACTAATCCTGAAACCGCCGATAATGGAATTCATCGAGGCCGGAACGATTATCTTAAAAAGAATTTTGCTTTTCGATTTTGAAAGTAATTTTGCGCTCCTAATATACTCAATTGGAATGGCGCTTGCGCCAATATGAGTGTTGACCCATAAGGGAAAAAGTGTTGCAAATGAAATCGAAAACACTTTCGATAAATCCCCAATGCCAAAAAAAGTGATGAATATTGGCAGCATCGCCACCGGTGGAAATGCTTTAAATACATTTAAAATAGGGCTGAGTACCATGTTAATTTTATTGTTTCTTCCGGTTAAGAGTCCTAATATAATGCCCGCTGATGAACCTATTATAAGTCCAAGCAACGCCCTCCATATCGATGTGTAAAAATCTGTTAATATTTGACTTTTTGATGCCAAGTCGCCAAATGCCGTAACAATCTTAAAGGGTGACGGAATTGAGGGAGAATTGAAAATATTCAATATGTTTAGCAATTGCCAGATGAGCAATAAACAAAAAACAGGAATTAGCGAAAAGCCAATTTTATAAAATTTCCTTGACTGCATTTAAAGATAGTTAAAAGGTTTGGTTACTTAATATCAACATTATTGGGCGCGACTTTTCTCAGAATTTCAACATCTGTTATCTCTTTAAAGTTTGGTATTACTGTGGTTTTTGGATATTTGCCACTTTCTATTGCCCAGTTAGCCTGCTGGTTACATAATTCTATAAAAGAATCGTCTAACCTTAAACTGAACGAATAATTATTCCATGTCGAATTAATAATTGAAATATCAAGATTGGTCTGTGCTGCGACAATTTGTTTTGATTCTTCAGGATTATTTTTAATGAATTCTTGCGCCTTCAAAAGCCCTTTTAATATTTCTTCTAGTGCGGGCTTTTTACTAACAGCTACCGCATCCCTTACACTTAGTACATAATAGCTAGCAATGTTCTTATTGTAAAAAGTTATACCTTGGGTGCCTAATTGCGTTTCGCCGATTCTGGCAAATGGATCGAATATAGAAATAGCATCAACCGAGCCATTTGATAATGCGGCGGGCATATTTTCTGGAAGCATCGCTATTACTTCAACTTTGTTTTTATCAAGGTTATATTCTTTAATAAAATTGTAAGTCAGCCATTCGGGACTGCCACCAAGCGAAGTCGTTAGTTTTCTGGGTTTGCTAAAATATTTCTCGGGGGTAGTCAAGTCAGCGTCTTTTCGAGCCACGACGCGGCATTCATTTTTGGCATTTACAATTTCTGATATGACTTTAACCTTATTACCGCCAAGTGATGATAATATTACTGGAGTTTCGGCGGAAACCGCAACATCAAGATCTCCTGATTGACCCAGCAGCGCTTGCAATGCTAATTTACCAGCACTAAACTCTTTAACTACAACTTTAACTTTTGAAGTGTCAAAAAATTTCTTATTAGCAGCTATAATAACAAGAGCGTTAGATGGTGAATTTTGAATGCCTATATTTATTGTAGACAAATTTTTTATATTCGGAGAGCAACTCGAAACGAAGGTGAAAACTGATATAGTAATTGGCAAAAAAAAGGATAGAATTTTTGCCTGTGAACTCTTTGTGCTAGTCATATTTTAATCGGATAAGCGTTTAAATATTCAATTTTGAGTGTGTTATTCCATTTTTATTAAATATAAAGAACTCACTCTAAACAATTTGATGAATCTACAACTATAAAATCAAATTGTCAACCCGTATTTTCACTGAATCGTCAAAATGCAAACCTTCTGCCAAAGCAAGTCAGTTGACCCCGTACAAAATGTTTGCTAAAGTCTCCACACACAGTAGACAGCTGGGGGTGGCTAATTGACAACTAAAATATTTTCACGTACGGCGCCTCGCGTTAGCGGGTGCAGCGAATACCGGCCAGCCTTTTTAAGAAGGAGCAGTTTGTAGTGATCCGCCGCCGCTGAAGCTATGGCGGACGAAGGCAGTAGCAGGATGCATGGTGGAAGAAACAGCGCCTAAGGCCTCGCGCAGTATAATCCCGATCTGCATCGGGACGGGTCTCCACACGCGGCCCGGCTCTGTCCGCCGGGAAACGCCCTTTTTTTAAGTCCAAAGTCGAAAGTCTTAAGTCGAAAGTCATGCGAGGGAAAGTTTGGCTTGGCTAATAGTGCCCTTTTAAAGAATATACTTTTAGCGTATTGTTTTCGATTTGATAGACGTACCGGTGTGTATCGGTTATGCGGCGGGACTACTTACCGGCAAGGGCATATTAGGATTTAGTAGCAGTTGGCAGTAGCAGTTGGCAGTTTGATGGCATGGGCAGGTATATTATTTCCATAAGCTGTTCAGCTCTTCCATGGTCATTTTTTTACCTTTTCCTGCTTTAAAATTTTCGTCGCCCTGCAATATTTTATCTACAAACTCCTGGTTGTAAGGAGTTTGGACTGCAGTCCGCACCTCTTTTATTTCAGCGGCAATCTCATCCATACCGGGTTTGGCGCCGGGCTTTATGCCTTTATTTATTTCGCGGGCCAGTTGTTTGGCTTTGGTTTTATTTTGTATGGTAACGCCCAATTCCTTTAGCAGCAGCTTTACGATTTTGCTTTTCTGCTCGGGAACGTTTATGATCAATGTTTCCATATAACAAATTTAAGCTATTTAATGTTAAGTCCAAAGTCGAAAGTCTTAAGTCGAAAGTCGTACGCGAGGTGTTATGCTGAGGCGCCCGAAGCATGCGGGCAAAGGCCTTTCCGCTCCTTCAGGTTTCGGGTACCTTATAATAACGTGTTTATAACATCTTGATAATCAATATAAAAATTTGTCATTGCGAGCGAGGTACGAGCGAAGCAACCTCGTCGCCATGCAACTTCCACCTATGCATTAGCGCTAATGTATAGCGACGAGTTTGCTTCGTCGCGCCTCTCGCGCCATGCCCTGCCGCTCCTCGCAATGACATATTTTTTATTTCCGGCATTTCTTTTAACCCATCGTCATTCCTGTTTTTTTCGGCGCCTCCCGGTCATAAGCCCCTAAAGCCGGTGTTAAGATTTATTCTGCCCCTTCACCCAATCCCCATACGTCGTCTCCTCTTCCACATCCGTCATGCTTTCAAAATCCAGCTTATAGCCGTCGGGATCGGCGAAGCAAACCACCCACATGTTGTTGCCCACAAAGGGTTCGTTTATCTCCACGCCTTTTGCGGTGAATTCGTGGTACAGGGCCAGGGCGTCGGCGCACTGGAAGGCGATGGAGACGCCGGTTCCCTTTGGGCCGGCCTGGTCAAGTTTGTCGTGGTTGCGCGGTTGCTGGAGCATGAAGGCCACGGCGTCGCGCTGCAGCCAGCACCATTCGATCTTGCCGCGGGGCGTCCACTGGTTGGTGATGGTGAAGCCGAGCTTGTTTAAGTAAAAATCGAGCGAGGCTTCCATGTCGCGCACCATGAAGAAGGGCACGGTGAGGCGGATGTTGGGTGGTGGGGTTTGCATGGGGGTATTTTGGGTTTCGTTTTGCATTGCGGTCGCCTCACCCCAAACCCCTCTCCAAAGGAGAGGGGTTTAAACGAAAGGCTTCTTAAAGTCCTCTCCTTTGGAGAGGATTTAGGTGAGGCGACTAATGCCCGGGCATTACCCAATGGCACTGGCGGTAATGTCTGGCGGTTGACTCACCCGGTCATCGCTTCGCTCGACCACCCTCTCTGCCGCAAGCGGCAAAGAGGGTAGCTGCTTTTTTTTAACTATTTAATAACAAATTTAATCAGAATTTGTAGAGACGCAACATTTTGCGTCTCGAAACGAAATGCACGCATTTACCGTTAATTGCCTCATCAACAAGGCTCCCGGAGCAAATCAACGCGGCGTCAGAGACGCAAAATGTTGAAACCATTGCGCCGATCAGCAGGGTCCGAGACGCGAAATGTCGGAACCGTTGCGCTGATCAGCAGGGTCCGAGACGCCAAATGTTGCGTCTCTACGGGTTAAAAAAATCCCAGGTCGTCGCGGTTTTTGTCGCGGTAGCCCCATTCGTTTTTGCCGAGGGTGGGGTATTTTTGGCGGTCGTCGGTTAAAACGGTCCATACCATCCAGAGGAGCAAAAAAGGGAAGGCGGTAAACAGCCAGGGCGCCAGGAAAAACAGCGCCCCCACATTTAACACCACAACGAACGCCATTACATACAATGTAACCAAAATTACGGCGGTGCCTGCGGTGGCGCGTTTCATCAGCTTTTTTAATTGTTAACCCGAATTTAGGCATAGGGTTTTAATTTCCGGCGGGCGGTGCGTCATATTCGTGCAAAATTGTAACCCCGGTGGCAGGGTGAAACAGTGCGTTTTTTATAAGTTGTTGATTGATAGTTAATTAGAAATCAGGGCAAAATATGGTGTTGCATGCTGTTGCAAAACTGTTGCAGCCGGAGGGCGTAAGTGCCTGGTAATGATGGGGGGTGTGTTGCGGGTGTTGCAGCTGTTTCATCGCGCAGGCACACGCGCTGCAACAGCAAACGCAATTAAAAACCGGCCTTAAACTGCAAAACATCGGCCTCAGTACCCTCAAAAGCGCCGTTTTTAGCGGTCTTCAACCCCGCCATGGCCGCCGCGAATTCGCCGGCTTGTTGGATGGCATCGCCCTTGCTGCGGCGGTACAGGTAGCCGGCCATATAGGTGTCGCCGCAGCCGGTAGCGTCCGCGATAACCGGGGGCGGGTAGGCGGGGATGTCATAAAACACGCCGCCGCTGTAAATCACCGAGCCCTTGCTGGCATTGGTCACCACCACCTCCTTAACCCCCCACTCCGCGACAAGCCGGGCGCCTTCGGCAACGGTGGAGCAGCCGGTAAGGGCCTGCAGCTCGGCGACGTCGGCCTTTAGGATTTCGAAATGTTGGAGGGCTTGCTGCTTTTGGGGCCAGTCGGCAGGGTACACCTTTTGGTTCACCACCCTGCGCAGGTAGCCCTGTACGTCCAGGCTGATGCGGCCTTTGGTGGAAAGGGTTTGGATGAGATCGGGGGAAATATCGTCCGCCAGCAACGGGCCAAGGTGGAAGATCTGGGCGTCGACGTCGTGGAGTTGGTCCATGGTAAACGGGTCGCTGGTTTGGAGGACGTTTTGAGAGCGGTCGTCGGGGTTGTCGCCGTAGATGTTCTCGAAGAACACGGTATGTCTGCCGGGCTGCACGCGTACGCCGATGCCTTTGGCGCGCAGGGCCTCCACATAATGCATTTCGGCAGGAGCGAGGGAGGTGACCAGGAGGTAGCCGACATCCAGCCTGCTGAGTGCACACGAAAAGTAGTAAGCCGTACCACCGGGCAGGTAATTGACAGCCTGCGGGGTGACGATCTTATCAGACGTGATGTGGCCGATGCAGCAGATGGAGTACATCCGGGAAAGATAAGTGTTTAATGTGCAGATGTGCAAATGTGCGGATGTGCAAATGTTCGGATGTTGAGATGATGTGGGGATGATTAAGTCCGAAAAGTCCGAAAGTCCGGAAGATATTTCTGCCTTTCGCCTTTTACCTTTCGCCTTTCACCTTATTCCATCCAAATAATTGCGATTATTTATATTAAAGTCAAAATAAATTTAGAAATCCTTAAAAAATTTAACAAAACATTCGCTTTTATACAAAAACTGTTTATAAATTACGATTCTAAAAGTAACTGGTTTAAATTTATGCGATTTGACTATGCAGGAATCAGCTTATTTTGATAAATACAACCCCATTGACGGCGTTTGGGATGAAATGTATGGGGAAAATGCCCGTGTGCGCGATCATTACCGCAAGGTAATCGAGTATATCTCGGGCGAATCGGCTGATGACCTGAATAAAAAGGAAGAACTGGCCAGGCGCCTGTTCATGACGCAGGGCATCACCTTTACTGTTTATAACAGCGGGGAGGGGATCGAGAAGATATTTCCGTTTGACATTATCCCGCGCATTATTACGGGCGAGGAGTGGGCCTTTGTAGAGAAGGGCATAAAACAACGCCTAACCGCGCTCAACCTGTTTATTAAGGACGTTTATAACAACCAGTTCATCATCAATGATGGTGTGGTGCCAATTGACATTATCTACTCCTGCCCGCATTTTCTGCGCGAGATGTACCAGTTGCAGGTGCCGCATGATATTTATGTGCACATCAGCGGTATCGACCTGATCCGCGACCACGACGGCACCTTTTACGTGCTGGAAGACAACCTGCGCACACCCTCGGGCGTGAGTTATATGCTGGAGAACCGTGAGATCACTAAACGCCTCTTCCCGGATCTGCTGCCGCAATGCGGGGTACGGAGTGTGACGGAGTATCCCAATATTTTGTACAAAAACCTGCTGGCGCTGTCGCCCCGGCAGATACACAACCCAACCATTGTGCTGCTAACGCCGGGTATTTATAATTCGGCATACTTTGAGCACAGCACCCTGGCCCGCCTGATGGGCGTTGAACTGGTTGAAGGCCGCGACCTGGTGGTGAATAACCATAAGGTTTACATGAAAACCACCGTTGGCTTGCAGCAGGTGGATGTGATCTACCGCCGGGTGGATGACGAATACCTCGACCCGCTGGTGTTTAACCCGGGCAGTATGCTTGGCGTAGCGGGCATTATGGGCGCCTACCGAAAGGGGAATGTGGCCATTGTAAATGCGGTAGGAACCGGTGTGGCTGACGATAAGGCCGTGTATGCCTACGTTCCGGACATGATAAAATACTATCTTAATGAGGAGCCGATCCTAAAAAATGTCCCAACGCACCAACTGGGTAACCCCGATGAACGTGAGGTGGTTTTTAAGAACATCGATAAAATGGTGATCAAAAAAACCAACGGCAGCGGTGGTTACGGGATGCTGATGGGCCATGCGGCAAGTGAAAAGGAGATAGAAGAATACAAGTTGGAGGTGTTGAAAGACCCGCGCAATTTCATAGCACAGCCCACGATCAGTCTTTCATCGTCGCCTTGCTACATGCAGGGTGAACTGACGCCACGAAGGGTTGATTTACGGCCTTATGCGCTATTTGGCCCCGATGGGATCGAGATCGTGCCGGGCGGCCTAACGCGTGTGGCGTTGAAGCAGGGTTCGCTGGTGGTAAACAGCTCGCAGGGCGGGGGCAGTAAGGATACGTGGGTATTGGGTTGATGTGCGGATGTGCAGATATGCAAATTATAAGATAAAAAAATGAGTAGTAATAAATCCGATCCCGATAGCTATCGGGACGAACATCCGAAATCCGAAATAAAAAATCGTAATTCTGAAATCGTAAATCGTAAATCCAAAGCATGTTAAGTCGCGTAGCAGCAAGTTTTTACTGGTTAAGCCGTTACATCGAACGCAGCGACGGTATGCTGCGGATGCTTAAAATAAACTATGCGTCCTCGCAGGATACGGTGCAGGAGTTTACCTGGGAGCCGGTGGTGCGGATATTTGCGGGCTCCGATTCGGGGGACATCAGCAAGCTTGGCAACAATGGTCGCGAGGTAATGAAGTTCATGGTGACCGGCAAGGAAAATCCCAACTCCATTCTGAATATTATTACGCTGGCGCGAGAAAATGCGCGCGGGGTGCAGGAGCATATCTCAAAAGACCTTTGGCAGTGTTTGAATGAATACTATCACAAAGTGAAAGACCCCAAATGGGAGCGGGCACTCATGCGCGAAGACCCCATCGGTGTGCTGGATGAATTGATAAAACAAGTAATGCTTTACTACGGCACGCTGGAGATCACGATGGAACGCGGTGAGGGCCGAAGCTTTATGAACGTGGGCAAATACCTGGAGCGGGCGATACAATCGGTGGATATTTTGGATGCTAAATTTGGTTCCGCGAGCGATAATAACGAGTTGCTGACAGATACGAGCTATTTAAAGCACCTGCTTTTGTCATTGGGGGGATATGAGTTGTACCTTAAAACTTACCGTGAAGGATTTGAAGCGGCTAACGTGCTGGAGCAGGTAGTCCTTAACAATGATTTCCCCCGGTCGGTCATCTATTCGGTCGTCCATATCCAGCGGTATTTCGACCGGCTGAAGAATGACAGTAATTTGGAAGACTTCCGGGAATTGTCCTTCCAGATAGGCAGGCTGGAAAGCCGCATCAGGTACAGTTCGGTAACAAGTATCGAAGAGGAGGGTTTGCAACGGTTTTTGCCGCATGTGCGGAGCGAGCTTTACGGAATAGGTAATTCACTTAATGAACATTATTTTGCGAATTCGTGATGAAGTCGGAAGTCCGAAAAGTCCGGAAGTCCGAAAGACAGAAGAGTTGGAAAGTCAGAAAGCCTTTCAATCACCAATTCACTAACTCACTAATTCACTAATTCATACCTGACAACATGCCCGAGTTTGAGATACAGCATATCACCCGTTACACCTATGACAGCCCTGTGCGCGACAGTGCCAACCAGATCATCCTGTTCCCGATAAAGGACCTGTACCAGGATGTGCTGAAACAGGAGCTGACAATAACAGGCAATCCCCATGTGGATACCTACGTTGATTATTATGGCAACGAAGTGGGCAGCTTTACCTACAGCGAGCCACACATGGTGCTCACGATAAACTCGAAGATTTGGGTGGTTACCAAACACCGCGAACTGCCTTTAACAGATATTTTCCCGGCGCAGCAATGGGAAGATTTGAAACGTTTGAGGTATGTAGTTCCTTACATAGATTTTTTAAAACAGGAATATTTTGAGGGTATTGATGAGCTCCGTAAGGTGGTGGAAGAGGAGAAAACACAGCTGGAATCGCCCTACCAGGCGGCTTTGCATTTTTGCCAGTATGTATACGACAATTTCGAATACATCAAAGGTGTGACCACGGTTGAAACCAAATTGGATGAGATTTGGAAGCTGAAGGCCGGCGTTTGCCAGGATTTTGCCCATATATTGATGGAAATGCTGCGGATGGCCCATATCCCGGCGAGATATGTTAGCGGCTATATTTGCACCAGCCGCGGCGGCATGCGGGGGCAAGGGGCTACCCATGCCTGGGCCGAGGCGTATATTCCTGACTATGGCTGGCTCGGTATTGATCCAACCAACAACTGTGTCGCTAACGAAACGCACGTGCGCCTGGCCGTCGGCCGAAATTTTTTAGATTGTTCGCCGGTAAAAGGGGTTTACAAGGGATCGTCAAAACACAAACTGGAAGTAGCAGTTTCGGTTGATGATGAAAATGTACTGACTAACAGCGACCACCAGATCGCGGAAGCACATGCAACAAGCCTGGTGTCCGAAACGCCAAAGAACAGCTACCAGCGTTATATGGAAATGATGCAGCAGCAACAGCAGTGATGATGTGCGAATGTGCAAATTTCAGATGATGAAGAAAGGCGTGGCCGCCAACCGGGAGGCTATAATCTTTCCACCTAAAATAAAGGTTTTATTAGTGTTGATACCATGGTTTAAAACACCGGTTAAAGCGGCTGTTGCCAAAACACTCAAAAATTATCCCAAGGATTTCCGTTTTAACAACAATTATGGCTTAAATGCTATAGTCGACGCGAAACTTACGTATGGGCCTATTATAGTTCCAACGCCATTTTTCCATACAGTTGCCTGGTCGCCGTGATCAGTGTAAAAAGCTTCGCCTACTGCATAAACGTCATTGCCCCAAACCCTTATCTGGTTGCATTCTGATTCGGCCCATGCATTTGTTACCAGGTGAACCGCCGTGTTATTTTTCCAGTAAGTGGCTGTGCGACGCCCATTTACAAGATCGCTCCCATATGTATAAACATCACTGCCCGATACGCAAATAGACGAGGCACCGGATCCCGCTCCACCTATCATGTGCATATCGCCATTTTTCCAGTACACGGCAAAAGATGAGTCGCGATCGTCCACAACTGAGCCCGCGACATAGATATCCGTTCCGGACACGGCAACTTCATATGCCCAGGCACGCATGCCATTACTGTAAAGCAATACTTTTTGTTGGTTTTTATAGTAGGTGGCGATCCACGGCCCTGAAGGTGAGTATTCATCCGGCCCGGAAGTATATACGTCATCATTATTCACCGTTATACTATTGACCGTTGTTTGAGCGCTGCCAAAACTGTTTGCTGCACCATTTTTCCACAAAACCCCGCCTTGTCCATCACTGGTGTCATAACGGTGGCCGCCGCAGTATACGTTACTGCCAGCCACAGCTATTGCATAGTTTTGGTCTCCTTCAGACGTGCCGGATAAAATACTGAGCACGTCATTTTTCCAATAAAAGGCGGTGTCAGTTTTTTTGGTAGTTTGCCCATCCCCGGATATATATACATCGTCGCCCGAAATGAAAACATCGTTAGCAAAAGTGTTACGTAGACTTACCGAGGGCGTTGAAACGGGAAGATTAACCGCTATTCCATTTTTCCAGTAGACGGCATTTCCGCCAATCCCTCCGGCAATATAAATGGCCGACGGAGGAGCTACTGTTTCTGGTTGTGGTTGCTGGTTCTTTTTGCATGAAAAGGCAAAGGCTAAAAGGCAAAAGAAAGCGGGATAAAGTAAAAGTTTAGTGTGCACAATTCTGCTCTAAATTAAATAGAAAATTTTAGAAAGTCAAATCATTCTGACACTAAATGCAGCACTCCCGCCGCTGCCCAGAACACAACATATCCTGTTTTGCCTTTACTTATTTTTATTTTCAGCAACGTTCGTTTTGGATCAGTTTGCACTTTTACAAGATCAATATTGTGGTGGTTCCTTTCGGTCATTTTGTTGGCCGGACCCCACTTGGCCAGGTCGTGCAGGAGGTAACACAGGTTTGCATCGTTTGCCGGGATATCCTGGTAATAGTCGGGCAGCAAAATCTCGGTGATTTGATCACCGTTGGCGTAGGTCAAATCAAATTTGATAGGCGATCCTCCTTCGGCGCTGGTCAGGGCGAAGTAAAGCATGGAATATTTTCCTTTCGGCACTGAAAATGTAATTGAAGTTTCGCCGCGCATGGCGCAGGCCTGGTAATGCAGGCTGTCGTCGTTGGAATAATGTAACCGGATTTCCGGATGGGCATCGTTTCCTGCAAACCTTGGGTCGTCAGGTAACGCGTGGTCAACCGGGTCCATAATGAATGCCGCTGCAGCTTTGGTCAGGTAACCATCCCCGTTCCCGCCGCCATCTATTCCGGTTTTCCAGGTTACCGGGTTTCCACCGTTAAAAGTGCTTACCGGGCGCGCGTTAAGTATCGGGTTAATGTTAAACTGAACGACCTTATTATGCCGTGGTTGCACAAAACTGCAAATTACTAAAAACAATAAAAGGCCGGGGAATTTCATAAAACATTACGCCAATTAAGAACTAAGATACAAGAACCTGTAGGGTCGGAAATCTTCAACAAAAGTATGATAAATTGCTGATATTGTTATTGTTAAGTCGACTCCCCTCTTGAGCGGGGGTGCGGCTGAATGAGCGGTGGCGGGAGGTGTGTTAGCCAGCATGCTCGTTAACACACCCCTCCACCCCTCTCAAGAGGGGAATCGCACAGGCCCAGCTTTAAACACCTCCCTTATGGCTGTTTTCAATCGGCAAATATTCAGCTACTCCACATAAAAACTATAAACCTGCGATGTAGACGTGTTCCCCGCAGCATCCGTTGTAATAACGTCCCAGTAATAGGTAGTGCCCGCACTTGCGGATACACTTGCCGAGGTGGTAGCAGTTGAAACTACTTGTGCGTTGGCGTTGTTCAGATTTGTTAATAAATTACTACAGTATACCGTGTAACCCGCTATCGGGCTGCTGCCCGCTGTTGCCTGCCATTTTATGGTTATATTTCCACCCCCTGAGCCAACCGGAAATGTTATTGTTTGCCCAACCAAAGGATATACCACTTCGGCGGGGTAGGGTGGGTAAAACGTAACGCCCGGCCCGGAATTATAGAATTTCCAGGTATCGCTTTGCGCAATTTGGGAAGTCTTCTTCGAAGTTGAAACGATGTACCACGAATAGGGTGTTGACAGTAAAAGCGGAACATCAAGTGTTAAGTTAGCTGTTGAAAGCACCGTAAGGTTATCGTTGAGGAGGTTTTTTATGTGCAATTCGTAGCTATCGGTATAAGCAGCGGCGCTCCAGGTAAAAGTAACATTACTTTGTGTGCTGGTTACGTTGGTGCCAACGGTGCACGGCTCGTTATTCGCCGGCGTTAGCTGGCTAGCCTGACCGGGCGGTTTAACGGTCACCGTGGTATCGGGCGGCGGCACCGGCGGGGTTGGCCCGCTTTTTTTGCTGCACGATGCAAGTACAGCTGCCAATAAGCCTAAAAATATAAACAGCCTTATTTTTTCCATAGCTTATAAACCGATTTTGTGTTATCGATGGTAAGCGTCACCACGTAAAACCCGCTTTTCAGTTGGGATAGGTCCATGTTCAGCTTACCGTAATCGTTGGTAATATTGTCTTTAAATACGTTTCGCCCCAGCACATCAACGATCTCTACCATGCCTGCCGGGGCCTGGCTATCGCCCACATCGATCTGCACACCGGCCACAAACGGGTTAGGGTATATCACCATGGTATTGCCAATGGTAATGCGCTGTATAAACACGCCCTGGCATTCCTTATCGGTAGTAATGGTTAGTTTGTTATTGCCTTTTTGCAGCGGAACGGTGTAATCGGATTGATTAGTCTGGTAAGTTTGGTCATTCACCTGTATGGTATAGCTAACGCCGCCGCTTAAATGCAAATCGGCAGTTTGCTTTTCATTATTTACAACCGAATAGGCCGAAAGATCCGCCGGCTCGCTTAAGCGCCCGCTGAAGCATTGCTGAAACCCGGGAATATCGGCATCAGTAACGCAGATGTTGTAATAACCGGTATCCAGGCTGGTGGCGCTGTAGGTTGTAGTAAAATTGCCGGTCGCTATCACATTGCCGCTTTGGTCGCTCACGGTCGCGGTATACGGGGCCGATACGGCGGCTGTTAGCTTGATGGAGCCGTCGTTGGTTCCCCTGCAGCTCAGGCTGGTAAACGTAACTTTCAGATCGGTATCGGGCAGTGTTGTTAAGGTTGCCCTTATGTTACGGTAAATAGTTATGGTGCCATTGGCCGATATGATCAGGTCCGTCTTCCCATCCTGGTCCACATCGCCTGCTGCCACCTGCGAATAGGCCTCCGTGGTGCCATTTCCCGAGACAGGGTCCCTGTTTGCAATGAAGTAATCTTTGTTAAACGATATCGTTCCGGGTGTGCTGGTATTAACCATCACCGCGAGCCTTTGAAAGCCCGGGTCAACCGCGATAAACTCCGGCTTGCCATCGCCGTTCAGGTCGCCTGCAATCACAGCGGTTGGTGCAATATCTTTTGATATCACCACCTGGCTGAAAGCCAGCTTTCCGGTTCCGGTATTGCGGAAAAACGTTGGGGTTGGCTGAAAATAATAGTCGAACGCCGCAGCAATGTCGGGCTTGCCATCACCGTCGAAATCTGCTACCTGCAGCAGGCCGCCGGTACCGGCCGATAAAACTGTGGTGGCGCCGAAGTTAAAATTGCCCGGTGTACTTGCATTATTTGTAATACTAAGGGATACGTTTTCCGTCCCGCAAGATACAATTTCAGTTTTGCCGTCACCATTAAGATCCGTTAATACGGCGTTGTCGCTGGCATTGCCAACGTTATGGTATACCGGCGGCGCAAAACTTATTTTGCCTGCCGTTGTGTTATTGCGGTAAACAATTACCGATTGCTGGCCAAAACTGGTCGAAACGATATCGGGTAGCCCATCGCCATCGGCGTCGTTTATCGTAAGATACGCGTAAGCGGCGCCGCCCGTCGGTAATGGAACCCCGGCATCAAAGCTGAGGTTGCTGCCGCTGCTGGTATTGCGATAAACGATAATTGCAGCAGGTGATGTAGTGAGACAAACAATATCTGGCTTTCCGTCAGCGTCAATATCAGCTACGTAAATATGGCTAATGTTAAGGCCCGTAGCAACGATTGCATTGGCATCAAATGCAACGCTGTCTTTAAGCCCGCGGCTGCGCGCTACAACCAACTCGTTATTTGGCGACATAAACAGCAGGTCGAGGTTGCCGTCACCATCCATATCGGCAGCGGTAACCATGCTGCCGGGCAGCGTGAACTTTTTGCTGAACGATTGCGCGTCGAGCGTTGCATCACCCTTAAAAGTTAGGTTGAAAGGTAGCGCAGAATAAGCAATAAAGTTATGTGTGGCGACCGCTATGGGTTGATAGGTAGTGCCGCCGGGTGCGGTGACTACCAGCTGCGTTGCCGAAGCCGAGGTAATCGTTGCTTTTGCTCCGCCGAAATACACTACGTTATTTGCAGGGTCAGTATCGAAGTTTTTACCGGTAATAGTTACCGAAATTCCCGCATTGCCCGTAGTAGGTGTAAACGAAGTGATGGACGGGATATTACCATAAACAAAATTGGGGCCTGTTCCCGTGCCCGCAGGATTGATCACCTGAACCGTACCTGTGGCGCCACCGCCGAGTGTAGCCGTGATTGACTGGTCGGCATTTACTTTAAAGGACGCTGCCGCCACGCCGCCGAAGTTAACGGCCGTCGCTGACACCAGGTTAAAACCCTTTATATTAACCGTGTCGCCGGCAATCCCGATAGTCGGTGTCATGGACAAGATCATCGGCGAGGGTTTTACCTGGTTGATAAGCGCTTGCAACGATTGCCCGTCGGTTGAGAACAACAGGTCGGCCTTTCCGTCTCCATCCACGTCAGCGGCAGCCATCAAATCGCCTATGGTAATGCCCGTGGCGTAATTTACCGCTGGTAACAACGATATTTTACCTGGTGTGGAAATATTCTTAAAAATAGTTGCGACGCTGTTGCCGGGCGTATTGACATCAACGGCGCTAACGGCTATATCCGGCTTACCATCGCCGTCAAAATCAGCCATCATCGCATTTACCGGCCAGGCCGGCACGGCATAAGTGGTCATTGCGGCAAACGAAACCTTACCCGGGCTGGATAAGTTACGGTACACATCAATATAGTTGCTCTGCCTGTCAAGAATTATAACATCTAACTTTCCGTCACCATCAATGTCGCCGGCGCAAATGGGATAGGGGTTTGCCGGAAATACGCCAGGCACACGGTCGAAACTAAAACTGCCCGGTGTGCTGGTGTTCCGCAGCACATCAATACCCCCCGAGGAATTATTGAAAGTCGCCAGCAGGTCGGGCTTGCCATCGCCGTCAAAATCGGCTATTGTAAAACTGTCAGCTGTACCGCCAAGGGGGAAAACTGTATCAAAGGACAGCTTCCCCGGTTGTGACGTGTTGCGGTAAAGATCTATTTCGCTTAAACCATTGCTGTTGGTAACCACAATATCGGGTTTACCGTCGCCATCCATATCAGCAGCAGCGATAGCCATTGAAAAGGTGGAGAAGCTGGTTGGGGTAATGGCGACAGTATCGCCAAACGCCACATGGCCCGGTGTGGAGATGTTGTGATAGATAACAATTTTACTGCTCGTATTATTAGTGACAAGTAATTCGGGCAGCCCGTCGCCATCCAGGTCGGCCAGTGCGAATGCATAGGCGTTGATGCCGTCGATATTTTGTTGTGTATAGGTAAAATTACCCGGTATGCCCGTGTTTAACTGTATGGAAAACCCATTGATACCGGTTTGGTTGCGGGTGAGGATGTCGGGTTTGCCATCGCCGTCAATATCCGCTACAATAGGGCTGGTGCCTGCGGCCGGTGCTATTTTAAGTGTGGTGGCAGGGAAGGAGTTGGCATCGAGCGTTCCGCCGTTCGCAAACGTAACGGTAAACGGCAAGCGCGAAACGCCATCCAGGTTATTTGTCCGCACTGTGATGAACCCATAGGTTGCGCCGGCGGGTACAGTTACCGTTAAAGCATTTGCCGCCGCGCTTAATACAGTTGCCCTTACCGCACCAAAATACACCACATTGTCCGTAGCCGTAGTGGAGAAGTGAGTGCCATTTATAGTTATTGTTGCACCTACCGGGCCGGTTAAAGGCGCGAAGGACGCGATTGACGGCGGATAGTAATAGGTAAACGATGCGGTTGAACTGCAGTTGCCGGAAGGAGTGGATACTCTGATAATACCCGAAGCGCCTGCACCGGCTATTGCAGTGATATGGCTGGCCGAGTCCACCACGAATGACAGCACCGGGGTGCCCCCGATGGTAACGGCAGTGGCTCCGCTAAAACCGGAGCCGTTAAGGCTGATATCGGTGCCGCCTCCGCCTGTTAAAGGCGTAAAGCTGTCGATGACCGGTGTTTGACTAAAACCGGTAATTGAACCCATACCACCTGGATTCGTTACCGCCACGGTCCCGGAACTGCCGCTACCTAAAACCGCGGTGAGCTGTGTATCGGAGATCACCGTAAATGATGCTGCCGCAACACCGCCGAAAGTAACGCTTGTTGTGCCGGTAAAGTACTGCCCGTTTATCGTGATAACATCTCCGATCTTTGCGGTTAAAGGCGCGAATGATGTGATTACCGGTTGATTGTAATAAGTAAATGATGCCGTTGAGGAGAAACTGCCCGCAAGCGTGGTCACGGTTATGACACCGGTTGCGCCGGCGCCGGCTACCGCAGTGATATGGCCAACAGAATCGGCAACGAATGATTGTACTCCGACCCCGCCAATAGTAACTGCGGTTGGCGCATCCAAACCCGAACCGCTTATGCTTATAGATGTGCCTGCGCCGCCGCTGGCAGGGGTGAAGCTATCGATAATGGGTAACATGGTAAAGCCAGTAATGGATCCCGGGCCTCCCGGCGTGGTAACAGTGATACTTCCGGTACTGCCTTTCCCCAAAACTGCTGTGATCTGCGTATCCGATACAACGGTAAACGAGGTTGCGGCAACGCCGCCGAAGGTAACACTGGTTGCCCCCGTAAAATACTGGCCGGTTAAGGTGATGGTAGCACCCCCTTGTGCTGTCAACGGCGAAAATGACTTAATGGCTGGAGGTAGAAAAAATGTAAAGCCGGGCAGTGAGCCGGTATTAAGGGCCGAATACACTGAAACTTTTCCGGATGCCCCGGTTCCGACCACCGCCGTAACGGTAGATGGCGATACGATATTGAATGATGCGGCAGGAACGCCGCCGAATTCGACACCGATGGTATAATCCAGCCTGGCGCCGGTAATGGTGACCACATCGCCCTGTTTGGCCGTGGCAGGGGTAAAACTTGTTGGAATTACTTCGTAGTAGTGGTTGCCATATTGTGTTAGCGTGTCCTTATACTTGCCGTTGGTGTTAATTAAAGTAATCGTATCATAAAAGTGATTCGGGTTATGCACATAGGACGTGTTGTATGATGTACTGATGGACTTACCGTTTACAAACCAGTTATAATTGTAACCCGACCTGGAATAGTTTACAAGCTTTACTACCCCGGTATTGAAATAGCCGGTTGTATCGGTTGTAAAAAGCGGCAGCGGGACGGTCGGTCCGCCGTTATTGTTACTTAGCGCTATATAGCCATGCCCGCCAGCAGCCCAGATAAAATTGTTCATCACTTGCAGGTCGTTCAATGAATAACCCAGGTAATGATAGCTGGTATTGCGGGGCAGGCGCTCCCATATTTTTCCGCTGTTCGAAGTCTTGTAAACGTCGAATCCTGCCGAGATAGCGTAGCCGGTGCTGTCGTTCACAAACTGCATTTTAGTAAGTACTATGTTGCTTAATGATGGAATAGTCTGCAACGTCCAGCCGGCGCCACCGTCCGGTGTCATATAAACACTTCCGTCGGTATTGCAGGCCCATGCCCTGGTAGTGCTGAGAAAAAAAGCACATTGAAGTGTTCCGCCTGTTGAGGCGAGCAAAAACCACCTGCTGCCATCGGTGGTGTATGACATGACATATGCATTAGGGCCAAAAGCGTAGCCGTGCGTGTCGTCAATAAATTGCAGGTTGGTATAGTTGGTGTCGTTAATTACTGCATTTTCAGCCCAGGTTAACCCGCCGTCGGTTGTTTTAATTACGTAGTTGGCATATATGGCGTAACCAATGTTGTCGTTCTGCGGAAAAACAAGGTCGGTAATGGTAGGCGTGCTCGAAGCAGGATCAGTGGCGACAAAGAAAACGATCTTAAACGTGTTACCGCCGTCTGTTGAGTGCAGGATAGTGGGCTGAAAACCATAGTCACCATAAACAAAAATGTTGTTGCTGTCAAAAGCCTTCACGCCGTTTATAGTGAACCCGAAGGTTAGATTGACAGGATTGCCGCTATAATCAACATTGCTGGTTGTTATGGTTTTCTGGGTAAAGGTTCGCCCGCTGTCAGTTGTAAAGCCGACATATTTATCAAAAGCCACAAAACCCTGGCTTGCTGTCAAGAAGCTCAGTTTACGGGCATGGTCCACATCGGGTTCGATATGGATTTGATGAAATTGCGCCTGGGCCGGTAAAAACCAGCCGGAGAACAATAAGAAAAATGCGATAAACAGGCTGTGCCTTTTTTTGCGCGTTGGTGAGGCATTCTGGTTACGAAACAGCATCAGGTACGTAAAATTGTGTGTGGTTTAAACCGGTTTCAATATACTTAAATTATTATTATCCAAATGTTAACTCCGTTCAAAAAAATATTCGCTCCAACAGGGCAAGCGCCCCTATCCCATAAAAAAGGCAACGGGAACCCCGGTGCCTC
This sequence comes from Mucilaginibacter sp., assembly GCA_035656115.1. Taxonomy (GTDB): domain Bacteria; phylum Bacteroidota; class Bacteroidia; order Sphingobacteriales; family Sphingobacteriaceae; genus Mucilaginibacter. The sequence continues at coordinate 3,085 of DASRTD010000258.1, read as the reverse complement.
TATATACGTGTACATCGATCTAAAAATTACAGCTTTTTGGCCTCGTCAGTCAGCTCATCCACCGTCGGCGCCTTTTCCCATGCCTTTACCAGTTTATGATCTTTATCGTAAAGGGCTATGTACGGCGTTGTGTGCACATCGAAGTATTTTTGCACCAGGTAGGTATAGCCTTCAGTTCCAACGGTAAAGTTGGGGTGTTTTTTTAAATCAAAGTCGCGGTAAAATACCTGGATGGCCTTCAACTGCTGTACAAATGTCACCATTACTACCTGCACGTGCTTCAGGTCGTTCATTTTCGGCTTTAACTCATACATCAGATGTTGACAATGGCTGCAATCCGGCGAAAAGTAGATGATCATTACCGGCGCATTCTTTTTCAAGTCAGCGGGCGTGGTATAAACGCTATCGGTGTTTAATATTTTATATGGCGGGATGCCCGAAGCGGCTTGGCTTTTACTTTGCGCGCAGCTGGAAGTAGCAATGGCTATCATCCCCAAAAACAGTATTATTTTATTCATTATTTTCATTTGCAGCATAGTTACGAATTTTTTAAGCTTCCAGCAATTCCAGTTGCCAGGCAATATGCTCTTCGGTTATGGGGTATAGCGCATTTTCCCTGACGGTATGATAAACCGCGTTAAATAATCCGTTATAATCGCCTTTAGGCGCTTTTAGCAATTCAATATGTCTTTTGTTGTCCAGGTCCATCAATACCAACTTGCCGTCACTGCCCTTCGGTTCAACGCCATAACCTTTATCAGTAGGCATCATACCGGTGTCCAGTTGTGCTTCCTGTACATCACACCTTTCTTTCACAAAACTTCCTTCTGTTCCATGAATCACAAAGCCGGGCAATACCTCCGCAATAAGCAGGCCCGATGTTAAAAACACGTTCAACTGGTTAGGGTATTTTAAATGATAGGTAAAATAATCGGGCACTTCCGAGCCCTCACGGAATATGCCTGTTGTTTTGGTAAAGTTGAGCGGTCTTCCAAACAATGCAATGGCATTATCAACCAAATGGGCGCCCAGGTCATAAACCAACCCATTTGCTGGGGTTGCCGCAGTTTCCTTGAAAGTTTTCGGGCTAAGCGCTCTTTTGAACCTGTCCATTCTGAAATAAACTTCCTGCAATTGCCCCAGGCGACCGCTTTCAACTACTTCTTTCACCTGTAAAAAGCCGCTGTCCCAGCGGCGGTTTTGATACAACAGCAGATGCAGGTTAAGCTTTTTCGCCAGGTCGAACATGATCTTCACCTCAGTGCTGCTTGCGGCAGCCGGTTTCTCTAATAAAACATGTTTACCGGCGGCCAGCGCCTTTATGGTGAAGTCGAAATGGGTATCATTCGGCGTATTCACTACCACCAGTTCAATTTCATTATCGTCAAGTAATTCGTCGATCGAATTGTAGCTTACCACCTCCGGGTAGCGTTTTGCGGCCTTCTTTTCGTGGCGCTCAACCACAGCTTTAAATTCAAACCCGGGATTAGTATGCAGGAATGGTGCATGAAATATCCGGCCCGACATCCCGTAGGACAAGATTCCGGTTACGATTGGTTTTGACATATAGCTTGCAGGAATAAAAAATTTGACTAATTTAGAAAAAATCAACCCGGACTGGAAATGAGAAATGACAGCGGGATGATTTTTTTCACTTTGAAAAATTTGCAATTTTCGGTTTAAAAATATTACTTTTAATTAATATTTTTTTAACAAACACGGTCTCATAATATAAAACGGCCTGCTGAATACGGCTCACGGCATTAAAAAAGCCTTATTGCATTTTAATTATTATTAAACAGCCTATAACCTTTTAATTTTTCGGCCCGTATAAAGCAGTACATAAATGGTATAACATGGAATTCAATAGCAGACCCGTTAGTGTGTTACTGGTAGATGACGATGAGATCAACAACTTCATCTCCATTAAATTAATAAAGAAGGCTTTATTAAACACCGAGATCATGGCATGCCTTAACGGTAAATTTGCTATTGATCAATTAGTTGAAATTCAAAGGAATGACATCAACAAATTGCCTGATTATATTCTGCTTGACATAAACATGCCGATCATGAACGGCTGGGAGTTTTTGGACGAATACAAACGCCTGAACATCGACCCGCTGGGCAAAACCAAGATCTTCATTATTTCTTCTTCCGTATTCAGCAACGACATCAACAAAGCCCGTTCATATCCCCTGGTAAAGGATTTTATCTCAAAACCCCTTAACGTCGACAAAATTGTTGAGCTTTTTAAAGTTGAAGACCACGCTTAAGCGGGTTCAACCTTAAAGTGATCATCCTGCAAAAGCACATTACCAACACACAGCGTTTTGGCGTGATAAAATAAGCACGTCCAGCCCTGTTCAGCCGCTATTTTTCCATATTCTTCACGCAGCTGCATCGATTTGCGACCATCAAAATCATATTTCGCCACAAATTTTCGTATCAATTGTTCCGGTTCGGGCAGCTCATCGCCTCCGAAGAAGCACTTGCGCCCTTCATTTTCAATCCAAAATACCTGGTGATATGGGCAATGCCCGCCCGACACTTCGTAACGGATGCCTTGCTGCAACGTGCCATTTCCATCAACCAGTTCCAGCTTAACATTACCCATTAGCGCCTCAAAAATTTCTTTGTGATAGGACGATGATCTGCCGGTGAGTCCGAATTCCCATTCCTTTTGCTGTATGATGTGGCGCGCATTGGGGAAACTTGGTATCAATTTGCCATTTCGCTCCACCACCAGGCCGCCGGAATGATCATAATGCAGGTGCGACATCAGCACCAGGCTTACGTGCTCTGGGTCAAAACCATTGTTGCGGATATGCTGGTGGATGTTTAATTCGTCGCGGGTATCCTTATAACCGAGCCCTGTATCTAACAGCATCAACTCGGTGGCGGTTTCGATAAGGAACGGGTTGATATGAATAAAAAGCGAGGCGGGCCGGTCGCGGAAGTTATCTACTTCGGGATTGAAAGGAATAAATTTTTTTGTAGCATCGACGGAATAAGAGCCTTCGTTAAGGGGGTATATTTTCATTTTGAAAAAAAGGGACGTTATCTAAATGATGAGTGGTAGTTT
>DASRTD010000257.1:0-9218 GCA_035656115.1 Mucilaginibacter sp. | reverse complement strand
CATTTTAACACCGGTGAAAACGCCGACCAAATTAGCGGAACGTCCGTCTTCGCGCTTGGCCAGGACAAGAACAGCAATATTTGGGTAGGGATGGATGGAAAAGGCGTCAATATTATTCACAACAAAAAAATTGTGAAAAGATACCGCTACATGCTGTCGGACACGCTAAACTGTCTGCCCAATAATGACGTACAGGTAATTTACAGAGACCACGAAGATAAAATGTGGGTTGGCACCTATGGGGGATTAAGTTTATACAATCCCGCGCTTGACAATTTTACAAATTTCACCATGTGGAACAAGGGTTTGAGCAGCAACATCGTTATTTCTATCCTCGAAGACAGCAAAAACAACCTTTGGGTGGGCACATTAGGCGGGGGCCTGAATTTATATGATAAACAGAAGGGAAGTTTTGTCCCTTATACTTTTCCCGACGGCGGCAGCTACGCCATCATTAACAGTATTGGCGAAGACAACAATGGTTTTATTTGGGTGAGTACCAATAGCGGTTTAGCCAGTTTCAAGCCAGGTACAAATAATTTCAGAAAATACACCCCGGCCAACAATTTGCAGGGCAACGAGTTTTTCATGGGCGCTGCATTAAAGGCAGATAACGGGCAATTGCTTTTTGGCGGTCACAAAGGGTTTAACATCGTGGACCCGGGAAACCTGGCCACAAACAAACATTTGCCTCCTGTGGTGTTTACCGATTTCCAGCTGTTCAACAAAAAAGTTCCCATCGGCGAAAATTCGGTTCTGAAAAAATCGATCACTGAAACTAAGACGATTGAATTAGATTATCGCCAATCGGTGTTTACCATTGAATACAGCGGTTTGAATTTCACGCTGCCTGAAATGAATGCATACGCATACAAACTGGAAAATTTTGAGAAGGACTGGAATTATGTTGGATCACAGCGAAAAGCAACCTACACTAATCTTAACCCGGGCACTTATACTTTTAAAGTAAAGGCCGCAAATAACGACGGCGTCTGGACCAATGCGCCGGCTACTTTGAGAATTATAGTTATCCCTCCGTTCTGGATGACCTGGTGGTTCAGGCTACTCCTGGTTGTCGCTATTTGCGCGGCCATCTATAGTTATTATCGCTACCGGCTATATGCCATAAAGGCGAAGCAGAAAGTTTTGAAACAGTTGGTTAAAGAACAAACCGCCGAGGTATTAAAACAGTCAGAGGAGTTGCAGAACCAATCGGAGGAGCTGCAGGCTTTGAATGAGGAATTGCAAGCACAATCGGAAGAGCTGCAATCGCAATCCGACTACCTGCACGAATTAAATGAGGAGCTTACCGACCAAAAAGACCAGGAACTGCAAGCACGCAAGGAAGCCGAAAAGGCAAACCGGGCAAAAAGCGTGTTCCTCGCTACCATGAGCCACGAGATAAGGACGCCCATGAACGGTGTGCTGGGTATGACTACATTGTTGCTGGAAACCGCCTTAAACCAGGAGCAGCGTGAATACGCCGACATTATAAGGGTAAGCGGCGAGAACCTGCTGAACGTGATTAACGATATCCTCGACTTTTCGAAGATCGAATCGGGCAATATGGAGCTTGACCGTCACGACTTCGACCTAAGGCATTGTGTAGAAGACGTGCTCGACGTTTTCTCGGAGGTTTCGGCCAAAAAGCAGCTGGAACTATTGTATAAGATCGATCCAAATCTCCCGGTCAATTTAAAAGGCGACCAGCTGCGCATACGCCAGGTATTATTAAACCTGGTAAATAATGCCATCAAGTTCACCAGCAGGGGCCAGGTATTGATAGAAATCGATCTGCTTGAAAAAGCGGATGACCGGGTTAACATCGGGTTTAAAGTGAAAGACACAGGTACTGGCATTCCAAAAGATAAACTATCCCGTTTGTTTAAGGCCTTTTCGCAGGTAGATACCTCGACCACCCGGCGTCATGGCGGTACCGGCCTGGGCCTGGTAATATGTGAACGATTGGTTGAATTGATGGGCGGCAATATTGTGATTGAAAGTGAAGTCGGTTTGGGAACAACCGTTGTATTTAATTTAAAAACTGAAACAGGCAGCAAAGTTTACGGAGCCGATAATAGCGGCATGCTCGCCGGTGCGGAAGGAAAACACGTTTTATTGATAGACCGAAATGAGGCCGCCCTCGAAATTTTGGCTGACCAGTTGAAGCGTTGGAAATTAAGCCCTGTTTGCGCCCGCTCGGCAAGCGAAGCTTTAAAGCAACTTACCGGCGGCGCCAAATTCAGCCTGGTAATTACCGGGACGCATATCCCGGGAACTGACACGCTGGAATTAAGCGATACCATTAAAAAGATCGACCCGTCAATCCCCATAATTTTAACCTGTTCGGTGATCGAAAAAAGCAAGAACTCCGACCGGTTTGACAAAATTTTGCTAAAGCCTTTGAAACAACAGCAATTGTGTAATATCCTCCAGTCGGAACTTACAAACAGGCGGCAAATTGTGATTGAAAATATACCCGTGTCGCTGCTCAATGAAGAATTTGCGCAAAATTTCCCGATGAGCATCCTGATCGCGGAGGACAACCTGATCAATCAAAAACTGATCACCAAAATTATAGGCCGGTTGGGCTATCAGCCACAGGTGGTTATTAATGGCGCGCAGGTTTTGGAATTAATTAAAAAAGAAAGTTTCGATATTATATTGATGGATGTGCAGATGCCCGAACTCGACGGACTGGAAACAACCCGCATCATCCGCAAAATGGAAACCCGCCAGCCCTATATCATCGCGATGACGGCCAGCGCAATGGCCGAAGACCGCGCCGCGTGCATCGAAGCTGGAATGAATAGCTTTGTTTCGAAACCTATCAGCATTCAGGACCTGGTTACCGCTTTGGAAAGATCTTTTTCAGATAAGGAAATAGGTCACCTATCGGAGTAATTTGCGACATCCAACCCAGTTAATTCTTCCCCTCAAATTCCTCGCTGACACTTTCAGTCAAATCATAAAGTAACCATTGCTTTTTAGCGATGGCCCCTGCTTTGCGGTGCAGCAAAGCGATAAAATCATTTACCCCGACCGGTTCATTTCCGTTAGCATGGATCAGTACGATACTGCCGGCCTGTGTTTGCTGCCCTTTTGCCAGCCAGGCATCCGAGCCGATCGGGATCAGCCCGAAATTGGTGATCTTATAAACCAACTGCTGGTCGGACACCAGCCCCGGGAACCTAAAAAATACTGATGGCTGCAAGCCGTTTTTTAACATCGCTTTCTCAGTTTCCAGCACTTCGTAGTTGATATCGGTACCTGGCTCCAGCAAAAAGTTTTGCCTGAGCGGCGCTTTTGGGCTTACGCGATGATTATACGAATGATTGATCCATGTGATATTAATTTCCCTATCGGCCTGCAGCTTTTTTAACCATTCCAGGTCGGCCGGGTGCTGGCGCATCCATACACCGGTGATGGACAAAGCAACGGGCACAGGCCGTTCCACTTTTTGAAATTCAGCAAAAATTTCGGTGAATATCCTGCGGTCGAGCGGGTGGCGCGAGGGGCACAGGTCGGCAGTAAGGCTGATGCCCGTCAGCTTTGGCATACCCGCCTCAATACCGGCGTCCTGCAGGCTAACCGATCTTCTTTCGGCTTTGGCAACGGCCCGCATATAGGGTGTATTTTTGAAAAATGTTCTCGCTTCATCCCAGGTCATGGGCCTGATTTTATAAAAACCTCGCTCATCCACCTTTGTCTGCAGCGTTTGCGGGTTAACCAGTAAATAGTAGTTTTTTCCCTCATTCACGAACTCTCGCAGAACGAGCCAATCCTGCGGGTAATGGCTGGCCCAGGCGTAGTAAACTTTGTACTCTGTAATTTTGGCATAATTGCCTTGTGCACAGACAAAGTTTTGAAGGCCAGTTATAAGTGTTGAGAATAAAAGTATCGCTTTAAAGTATTTAGCTTTCACTTTGTTTGCTATTCCAGTTTTTGCCGGTCAAAATTGCAATAATAACCAGTAATACGAGGAAAAAAATTTGAATATAAAATAAGTTGGTTAGCCTGCCTTCAAAAGCAGAAGACGATAATGGAGGACGGTTATCATGCATGGCGGACAGAGGCGGGTATACCGTCCTTCCGCAACTAATTGAAAAGAATACAGCGAAAAATTTTGTAATGGATAGAAAGTAAATATTGACAAACAACACAGTCACTAACAATATCAAGTTTTGAAACCTTCGTTTATAGTGGTAGAATGCCTCTTTAATAATATAGATTAATGACAAAAGAATTAAAATTAGAAATATTAGCTTTTGACTCGGAACTACCAAATATGGCTTGTTGAGAAAATGAATGCCAAAAGCTGAAGAATTAATAAAAATTACCGGATCAATTGAAAGTAGAATGAGCAACAAGGCGACTACCAATACAATGGATAATTCAAGCTTACTGATAGTGATTTTTCGGTTCATGACGTAAATATTACTAATCGCTGTAAATAAGGTTCTATGATGATTAACCGATGTGTTAACTTTGACCTGATAGATCTCGATAATAAAAAAACAAAAATAAATCCGAAATCGAAAATCCGAAATCTGAAATAAAAATGACCCGCCTCTCCGTCAACATCAATAAAATAGCTACCCTGCGCAACTCGCGTGGCGGCAATAACCCCGACCTGGCTCAAGTCGCTAAAGATTGCGAACGCTTTGGGGCACAGGGAATAACCGTGCACCCCCGCCCGGATGAAAGGCACATCCGCTACCAGGACGTATTCGATCTGAAAAAGATCGTTACCACCGAATTCAATATTGAAGGGAATTGCCAGGAGCAAAAATTTATTGACCTGGTGCTGGCCAATAAGCCCGAACAGGTAACGCTGGTACCGGATGCTTTAGGGCAGGTCACCTCGAACCATGGCTGGGACACCATAAAAAACCAGGATTACCTAAAGGAAATGATTGCCATATTTAAACAGGCAGGCATACGCGTTTCTATTTTTGTCGACCCGGTTGTTGAAATGGTGGAAGCCGCTGCAACCACTGGAACAGACCGCATTGAACTTTACACCGAGGCCTACGCCTACCGATACCATAAAAATAAAGAAGCGGCTATCGCACCATTTGTCAGCGCCGCCAAAAAAGCCCATGAATGTGGCCTGGGCATAAATGCGGGGCATGACCTTGATCTGCATAACCTAAAGTATTTTGCCCAAAATATCCCGCATTTGGATGAGGTGAGCATAGGCCATGCGCTGATCTGTGATGCCTTGTATTTTGGGCTGGAGAATACGGTGCAAATGTATCTCCGCCAACTGATCACAGATTGAGGATGATTGTTATGATGACACAAATTATTGTGAGGATTGTTCAACTACAAACGAAATACATCTGATTTGTCATTTCGAGCATAGCGAGAAATCTTATACGTTTGACATTACCGCCTGCACAGTTCGGATGCAAGGTGGATAAGATTTCTCGCTATGCTCGAAATGACATTTTTTTTACCTACCTAATAATAGTCAGACTCCCGGATAGCAGACTGCAATTGCTGTGGAGGTCGATGATATAATAATAAACGCCCTCGGGCAGGTTTTTGCCGTTGTAGGTGCCGTCAAATGGCGTTGCATATCCCTTTGAATCGAATATTCTCTGGCCGTTGCGGGTAAATACCTGTACCTCGGCGGCGGGGTAGTTGGTGATACCGTTGATCACCCAAAAATCGTTAATGCCGTCGCCATTGGGGGTAAAGGTATTGGCGATATTTAATGCCGATAAGCCAACTGTCACCATCACTTCAGCGCGGGCGCTTTCACATGATCCGTTTAATTGGCTAACATAAAAGATAGTGTTGCCAGCCACATTTACGATGAATGTGCCACCTTTTTGTTCGGCGAGCGGCTGGGTATCAGTTTGGTTAGCATACAGGCGGTAAACGGTGGATGACGATGGGTTATTAACCGTGATGATGGCATTGCCGCTGCTGCACAGGGCAACGTTTGAGACCGAGGGTGCAGCTACATCTGTAGTTTCGTTGGCGACGGTATACAACGTATTTGACTCACCGCACCGGGAGCTGATCACGTTCAAGGTATAAGTTCCTGCTGTCAAATTGGATATAGATGGGCCGGTGCCAATCTGCTGGTTGTTTGAATTATACCAGGTATAGGTATAGGGCGGCAACCCCCCTTCGATGTCGGCAGCACTTATGCTTCCGACGCCCAGGTTACATTGATCGTTTGTTACTGCGCCACTGCTCACCACCTGATATTCGGGTAATTCGGCAACGGTATAGGTATTATAATAATTTTCGCACCCATTCTGATCGGTTAAATACAATTGATAAGGACCTCCACCGACATCGGTAAGGGCTACATTAGTGCCGGCATCCTGGCCGCTTGCGTTTACCCACCGTACCGATTTGACCGAGGCATCCACTGTTACGGAAATTGAACCATCCGTTTGTTGAAAACAGGCCGGGCTGGTGCTTGCCATGTATATTGGAAATTTAGTTGGCGGCAGTTGCCCGACGGTGTAAGGTTTGCTGGTGGCGGAACAGCCAAAACTGTTGGACGCCGTAAGGGTGTAAGTTCCCGGCGCAACATTTTGCAGGTCAGCAGCAGTGCCCACTACTTTGTTATTGGCATCCAGCCATTGGTATTGCGAAGCGCCGGCCACTGTTATACCGGTTACCGAACCATTGTTATTGCTGCAACTGGCCACGGTAGTTTGCGCTTTGGATTCATCCATAGTTATCCCGTTGGTTTCAGGTATGGTTAAATCGGCGGTATAAACCGGCCCGCATTGGCTGTCATCGGTTACTTCCAGTTTGTAGGTGCCCGCTGGCTGGTTCAGCAGGTCCTGTGTCGTACTTACAGTTTGCTGCTGACCATTCCACCAAATAAATTTTAGGGTACCAGTGCCGGTAACGGCGAGGTTGGTGATCGAGCCGGTTGACTGCCCGCAATTGGTGGATTGAATGGCGACTTTGGATTGATCGATATTGGGGCCGGTTGTGTTTTTGATGTTGACCGGGCCATAAGTAACTGAACATCCATCCGTAGTGCTAACAGTTAAACTGTAGTTGCCGTAACCAAGGCCGCTTACATCGGTGGTGGTACCAACAATATTCCCGTTCTCATCTTTCCACGCAAAGCCGCTCACTTTAAACAAAGGGTCGTATACACTCAAATTTTTTATCGACCCATTGCTGTTTTGACAGGAAGCATCGGTCTTTACCATACCGTTATCCGATATTACAATCCGATTGTCATCAATCTCAAATACGCTGCTGCTAATACAGCCGCCCGCCAAATTAAGCTGGTATTTGCCGGGTGTGCTTGTTGTAAGATTCAGGCTGGTTGATACGATATTGCCATTGGCGTCCGTCCAGTAATAACTGATACCGCTGGGTACTTGCAAGCCGGTGATGGTTGCCGTATTGGTACAGCGCAGGTTGGTTACCACAGCATTATCGCTGTTGACCTCGAAGGTCTTATACTCCGAGGTACGATTCCCAACCGTAGCCGAAACATAAAAAATGCCGGTAAGGTTAAAAACCCCGCTTGTCCAGTTTCCAGCGTTATCGGCAATAACCGTTTGAATGTATTTGCGGATACTGCAATGCGAATACGTACACGACTCCGACGAGTAAATGTCTATAACTGCGGCCGGATCGGCCGTGCCTGAAATTTTCGACTGGGCGTTTGCCGAATTGACTCCAGTTATGGCAACTTTTGGCAGTAAGCCTTTGGCGTTATCATTGCTATAAGCTTTATAAACCAGGCACTGGTACTCGTTATTGCGCACGAAAACATTTTCGCTGTTAAAAATATTAACCCCGATCTCGCAGTAGCCGAAATAGTTTTCGTCAGATAGATTGGTAGTGCCCACGTTTATTTGGGCGCTGCAGTTGTAAATGTTCATTTGGCTGCCCACGTACGAGGTAACGTTCGAAACATCTATAGGCGTCAGCCGGTCGCGATCGATCCCCAAAAAGTTTTTTGCAAAATCGATATTACCGTTCAGGCCGTTTATACGGAACCCGATAAAATCAGTACTCAATTCGTTATTGTCGATAGAAATATTAGCCGTCGCCCTGGTAGCCAGATCCTGTTGCGTAGCGCCTTGTTCATTTATGTAAAGGGTGTTTATGGAAATGGTTTGCGTAAGCAACAACAACTGGCCGGTTACCGGATCGCGAAATGCACCGAAATTATTGGAGTCGATAGTGATGGTGCCACCATCGGCGTTTCGGTCGAAGGTTATCTCCATATCGGTGAAAATAATATTACCCTCTGCCAAAGTTGCGCCGCCAATAGTAAGGTTTGAGCTTCTGAGAAAGTACATATAGGAGGATATCCCTTCTGAAAGGTCGTTAGCATCAGTAAGACCTATTATGTTTCCCTGCAGGGTTATCGAATCACTATAATCAAAAAAGATGGTATTGGTATAAAATCCTTTAATGAGGTTCCCTTTATTAGCAGCACCAATGCTTATGTTGGAAGTGTGCTGAAGATTTATGCCATACCTCGGCTTGGTATTTGGGGTATAGTTGGTAATGTTTTCATGGTCGTATAGGTAAAGACCGTAAAACGCGATATTATTCACATTGCTACCGTTAAAAACAATAAACGGGCTATCTTCATTAGGCGTACTTATTTTAACGTGGGCATGGCTTTGGCCAAATGTAGGCCCTGCCTGGGTGGTTCCGTCGATAACTAAATTTGATGAAACATCGGGCAGTTGGGTTACAAGCAGAATGGTTCGGCCCGCTACTGATAAGTCGGACAGGTTAAAATAAATATAGTCCGTAGTTGTTGTTCCATTCGCCGCCGCCTGCGTTAAAGCATCCCTCAACGTTCCCGGCCCCGAATCAGCATTGCTGGTAACCGTAAATACGGTAGAAAACGCTTTTAAGCTGATGATGATGAATATGAAAAAAAGTAAAGGCTTTTTATAAAACATTATTCAGGGGAACATCCGCTAAAAATACAACTTTTCGATGTAAAACCATTGTCAATATAAGGTTAACAATTGTTAGTCAGCGCCTAAAATTGTACCTTTGCAGCAAAATTTGAGGGACACAATTTCATGAAGCTGGACACCGATTACCAGGAAAAATTTCAGTCGCGTCATATCGCGCCAAACCCGGCAGATACCGCGCAAATGTTGAAGACGATAGGTGCAGATTCGCTGGACCAGCTGATCGACCACACCATTCCTAAACAGATCAGGTTAAAAAATCCGCTTAACCTGCCAAAG
>DASRTD010000256.1:0-9909 GCA_035656115.1 Mucilaginibacter sp. | reverse complement strand
ACAAAACCCTCATTTAGAGGGTTTTGTTGTTTAAAGGATTTTTTTTCATTTTTTATAAATTTTTGAAACAATTTTCACCTTTTTTAAGTTTTACATAGTTATATGTTGATTGTTAAGCCATAGTACACCCTTGTCATATTGAACAGAACAATGACCCCCCCCAATGACGACCCCTTAGACATTTTTGGTAACAACCCGCCGGGTATACCATCAGGACGGTCGTCCGACCTTGTGCAGGCATTGCTTTATGAGATCATCCGGGTAAAAGAGCTGATCAAATACTACGATTCCATTCCCGACGGCGCGGGGCAACTTGGATCATCTATCCTGAATGAACTGGTTGGCGAAGCCTACGCATCGCTTGTAAATTACGACCTGGTATTGATGCGGAAGTATTATGATCTGTTGCTGAATTGCGATTGAACCTCCCAACCCCCAAAAGGGGAGCAGGATAAACCAATGGCCATCAAATTTTTTTTCCTCCCCCTTTAGGGGGCCGGGGGGTTTTACTACCTTTGGCCCATGCACACCATTATAGCGCCATCCATTTTAGCGGCCGATTTTGCCAATCTGCAGCGGGATATTGAAATGATCAATGCCAGCGAAGCGGAATGGGTACATGTTGACGTAATGGATGGTATGTTTGTGCCGAATATTTCATTCGGGTTCCCGGTGATGAACGCTGTAAAAAAACACGCAAAAAAACCGATGGATGTGCATTTAATGATCGTCGATCCCGACAGATATTTAAAGAATTTTGCCGATGCAGGCGCCGCAGGGATCATCGTGCATTATGAAGCCTGCCCTAATTTGCACCGCACGGTTCAGCATATTAAAGAGTTGGGCTGCCGTGCCGCTGTGGCGCTCAATCCGCATACCCCGGTGGCTTTGCTGGAAGACATTATTGCTGATTTGGACCAGGTGCTCATCATGTCGGTAAACCCGGGCTTTGGCGGGCAAAAATTTATTGCCAATACCTATAAAAAATTACACGATCTGACAGAACTTTGCACCCGCAAGAGCGTTGAATTATTGATAGAGGTTGATGGGGGGGTGGACGATACCAATATCGCACAGCTGACAGCCGCCGGCGCGAACGTTTTTGTGGCAGGCAATGCCGTATTTTCAGCGACCGATCCGGCTGGCATGATATCCAAATTGAAAAGCTTGAGCGCTGCCGCGCGATCGTGATACAAGCATTTCAATAAACCGCCCTGATTTTTTTAATATTTAAAATAATTGGCAGCAATTGTCTGTTAATTGTATCATTTTTCAAAAAAAGTAAATAAACGCTATAAATATTACGAAATTAATTAACTTCGGCCCGTCTTAATGTGAAGTTGTTAATTATAGATATTTCGACGCAAACCAATTTTTAAATTCCAATGAAACACAATTTTGGCGCCGGCCCCGGCATTTTACCCCACGAAGTTTTAAAACAAGCTGCTGCAGGAGTTATTGATTTGAATGGTATCGGACTTTCTATCCTGGAAATATCGCACCGTTCGGCTGAGTTTGAGGCCGTACTGGATGAAGCCGTAAGGCTGGTGAAAGAGCTGCTGGAGGTACCGGAAGGTTACTCGATATTATTCATGCAAGGCGGCGCAAGCACACAGTTTGCCCTGGCCCCATACAACCTGCTGCCCGAGGGCGGCAAGGCGGCTTACCTGGAAACAGGCGTATGGGCTAACAAGGCCATTAAGGAGGCGAAATACTTTGGAAGTGTGGAGATTGTTGCGACGTCGAAAGAAAGCAATTTTACTTATATCCCTAAGGATTTTAAGATCCCCGCAGATGCAGCCTATTTCCACATGACGTCAAATAACACCATCTATGGTACCCAGTCGCAAACTTTTCCAAAGTCGCCGGTGCCCATCGTTTGTGATATGTCGTCGGATATTTTCAGCCGCAAGATCAATGTTGCCGACTTTGGTATCATCTACGCCGGGGCACAAAAAAATATGGGTCCGGCAGGCGCTACGCTGGTGATCATAAAGGACGAGATATTAGGCAAATCGGGTCGCAAGATACCTGCCATGTTTAATTATCAAACCCAGATTGAAGGCGGTTCGATGTACAACACCCCTCCATGTTTCGCTATTTATGTGTCAATGCTTACCCTCAACTGGCTCAAATCAAAAGGTGGCGTTGCTGCTATCGAGGAGGAAAATATTGCCAAGGCAAAAGTGCTGTATGAAGAAATTGACCGTAACCCGCTGTTTAAGCCGGTTTGCGCTATTGAAGACCGCTCGCATATGAATGTTTGTTTTGTCATGGAAAACCCGGAGCATGAAAAACCTTTCCTCAAATTATGCGAGGAAAAAGGCATTGTTGGTATAAAAGGCCACCGCAGTGTTGGCGGTTTCAGGGCGTCGATCTATAATGCATTGCCTATCACCAGCGTTTACGTGCTGATTGAGACAATGCAGGAATTTGCAGAGAAGAATAAATGAGTTGATTGAGTTAAGTTGTTGATTGAGTTGATTAGGTTAACCAGCTCAGGCAACTTAATCAACCCGATCAACTTAATCCAACTTAATCAACTAACACCAATGATCAAAATATTAGCTAATGACGGCATCGATCCGATAGGCAAAAAAATGCTGGAAGATGCCGGTTTTGAAGTAGATACCAATAACATTCCACAGGAGCAGCTGCCGGAGAAATTACAAGCTTATGATGCCATTACCGTCCGTAGCGCCACCAAGGTGCGCAAGGCGCTGATTGACGCATGCCCTAATCTTAAACTCATTGGCCGCGGTGGGGTAGGCGTTGATAATATCGACGTAGATTATGCTAAAGAAAAAGGGATAGGCGTTTACAATACACCAGCTTCATCATCATTATCTGTTGCTGAACTTGTTTTTGCCCAGCTTTTTGGCTGCGTACGCTTCCTGCCGGACAGTAACCGCAAAATGCCGGTAGAAGGCAATACCAAATTCAACGACCTGAAAAAAGCCTATGCAAAAGGCGTTGAGTTGCGCGATAAAACTTTAGGCATTGTTGGTTTTGGCCGCATTGGCAGGGAAGTTGCAAAAATTGCCATCGGCGTTGGCATGGAGGTGCTGGCTTATGACCTTTACCCGTTTAACCCCGAACTGGAATTAACCCTGGGTGGAGGTATTAAGGTTAAAGCATCGGTTCAAAGCGCAACGCTTGACGAGATTATTGAAAAAGCTGATTTTATCACCCTGCACACGCCTTTTGTCGATAAAGCCCTGATTGGCGAGGCCGAACTGGCGCGTATGAAAAAAGGTGTTGGCCTGGTAAATATTTCCCGTGGAGGACTGATCGATGAGCTTGCCCTTGTAGCCGCCCTTGACAGTGGCAAGGTAGCCTTTGCCGCATTAGATGTTTTTGATAACGAGCCAACCCCGCGCGAAGAGATCATCAAACATCCCAAAATATCATTAACGCCGCACATCGGCGCGGCTACCAACGAAGCTCAGGAAAGAATAGGAGTGGAGCTGGCGAGTTTGATTATCGGACACTTTAATAAGCGATAGACACTAATTTTTACGAATTATAGCTGATTATAGGAATTGGCCGGCGCGCCAATTCCTGTAATTCGTAAAAATTAGTGCAATTCGTGCGTCATTCCTTTCTCTGGAATTAGTACCGGATACCCTTCCTCTTCAAGTGCACTTGCAAAAGCATCCATACTCTGCACTTCTCCGTGCACTAAAAAAATATTCTTCAGTTTTGATTTGTCCAGCTGTTTAACCGTTTGCATCAGGTCGTTGTGATCGCCGTGAGCGCTCAACACGTCCGTTTGTTTAATAGTAGCGTAAACGGCCAGGTCGCGGTCTTTAATATGTACGATGGGGTCGCCTCTGAGCAGGCGGTGGCCCAATGTTCCTTTGGCGCAATACCCGATAAATAAAATGGTACAGTAATAATTCTGGATGTTATGATACAGGTGGTCCTGCACACGGCCGCCGTCCAGCATACCGGCCGACGAAATGATGATGCAAGGCTCGAAATAATTGGAAACCTGCCGGCTGTCTTTCAGCGATTCGACATATTCCAAATTATCAAATTCAAATTCATCGCCCCGCCGGTTATAAAAATCCTGGGCTTCGGTGTTTACCAGGTAATGGAATTTGCGGAATACCTCGGTTGACCGTACTGCCAGCGGACTGTCAACAAAAACCTTTACCGGCGGCAATAACCCGTTTGTGAATATTTTATTAAGGGAGTAAACCAGCGATTGCGTCCTGCCGATACTAAAGGCGGGTATGATCAGCCTTCCCTGTTCTTTTATACAGGCCTTCTCGATCGTCTCTATCAATGCCTGTTCAACGCTTTTGTCTTTGGTATGAAAACGGCCGCCATAGGTTGCTTCCGTAACCAGGTAATCAACATCAGGCAGAGGCATCGGGTCGTCCAGCACAGGATAGTTTTTACGCCCTATATCACCGGTAAAAGCAATCGTTTTTTCTATTCCGTCTTCGGTCACTTTAAAAACCGCTGCTGCTGCGCCTAAAAGGTGGCCGACCGGGATAAAAGTGAGTTCGATGTCGCCGTTTATCCGGAAAGGTTTATTAAATCCTATCGTCACAAAACGTTCAACGGTATCCATTACATGCTTTTGCAGGTAAAGCGGCTGGGCGCCGGTATTGAATTTGCCCTTGCGGTTTTTGCGGCCTTTTTGCGCCTTGTGCATAAATATGCTGACCGAATCGAGCAACAACAGTTCTGTCAGGTCGGCGGTTGGCGGCGTGCAAAGAATTTGCCCGTCAAAACCAAGGCGGATTAGGGTGGGCAGATTACCCGAATGATCGATATGAGCATGCGTTAAAATAACGACATCTATTTCAGTCGGGTTAAAAGGGAAATCTTCGTTGGATTGCATGCTGCGGTCGCGATCGTAGTCGAGCCCACAGTCAACCAGTATTTTATATCGGCCTACTTCAAGCAAATGCATGCTCCCCGTTACCTGCCGGGCCGCTCCGTGTATAGTTAATTTCATCTGTTAGTTCATTGGTTCATTAGTTCAATGGTGGTTAGTTCACTAAATCGTAAGGGCTTAACAGGCGCTACCAATGAACTAATGAACCAGTGAACAAATTAACCAGCTACAAACTTATTATTATTGTTGTTTCGGCGAGCAAAAAATCAGATTTTCGATCAAGGTTTCTCTATTTAGTTGCATCAGCTAAAAAATGTTTAATTTTAGTGACCGAAACTTCTAACTATGATCAACCAGGTAGGATACAACATTAACACCGTAGATGGTTATGTGCACCTAACCATCACGCCCATCATTGAATCGTTGCCGGGCGGCAATTATTATGAAACCGGGGTTTTTAGGCTGAGCGATGGCGCCGTAGGTATGGGAAGCATCACTTTTGACGAGGAGATGGCCAATTGGACTTATGACGGAATAGGCGAACTTACTTACGAGGAGGCTGCTAAGGTGGCCGATTTTATCAAAAACTATAAAGACCCTGCCGGGGCCGACCCGAGTTTGCTTCAATAGCGCGTTGCCGGATAAGATTAGATTGCGGCAGTTAAGCGCATTCGAAAGATTAACATGAAGTAGTAATTACCTCAGGAGGGGAGTTTTGCTGAAAATAAATAATTTTACAAATAATACTTTATCGCCATTATGGACGAGTTTGAAAATTACGCCGAAAACATACACGAGCAAAGCAATGAGCATGCCCACCATGCGGCACATCACGGTGGCGAGAAAGATAAATGGGTGATCTGGGTGGCGATGACTACCGCCGTGATCGCCGTACTGGCTGCCATCACCGGGCTCCTGGCCGGCGACCATGCCGACGAAGCCATGCTTTCGCAGATACACGCCTCCGACCAATGGGCCTTTTACCAGGCCAAAGGCATTAAATCCGATGTGCTTGCCTCGGGTAATAAGCTACTGCTCGCGATGGGCAAAAAACCGGCTGCACAGGATTCCGCCAAAATAGCCTCCAACAAGAAAGAACAGGCGGATATCATGAAGGAAGCCAGGGCAGCGGAGGCGGAATCAAAGGATCATTCCGCCAAACATAAAATATTGGCCAGGGGGGTAACTTTATTCCAGATCGCTATCGCCATCGGAGCTATTTCCATCATTATCAAACGAAAAGAGTTGTGGATGGCCAGCATGGGCTTTGCAGCGGTTGGGATATTCTTTTTGCTGCAGGGAACGGTGTTTTAGCCCGGAACAGGTGGCACACCCGGCACAGGTGAATATACCTGGGACAGTTTAATAGGGGGGCCTAAGTAATAAAAAAGGCCGGCATCTGAACCGGGCCTTTTTTTCAAATATCATTGTTTAATGGCGGCCTTTATCTCTTTCTCTTTGATCGCGCTGGTTTTGCTGGCGGCCTCTTTGATTCTCAGCCCGAGCACGGTTGTTTAAATTTTGATCGCGCTGATTTTGGTTCCGGTTTCTTATGTTTTCGTTACGGGCCCGTGCGTTCAAATTATTTGCTCTTTGATTTTCGCCTCCGCCTCTCCAATGCTGACTGTACCTCGCGTCCCGGCTATCGCGGATCATTTGCTGGTCGTGCCGGCCGCGGTAGCCTGCATATCTCGTCCTGTAATCATTGTCCCGCAGCCAGGGGTCACGGTCGTTAATTACCACTTTATATCCCCCATACAAGTTATAGTTGCTATATCTTGGCGGCAAATAGCCGCGATGGACCCATACATTATTGCTTGCAAGATAAATATATTGGTGGGCGTTAACATCGTAATAAGCGCCAATGTCCGGCAGGTAATAGTACCCGGCATTATCGTAACCTACAGGGCCCCAGGCGGGCTGGTTACCAATATTTAAACCTATGCCTACCTGCACTTGTGCTTCGGCATATTTGACAGACAGGCAACTAAATAAGATAAAGCTTGTAAAAATTATTTTTTTCATAATGGGTATTGTTTGCATACACCACACGAGTTTGCCTAATAAGTTTCATAATTTTTTTAAATGGTTGTTGATCAGGCGATTAAAATGAAGTATGGACATATTTGATAACGTGTCTTTCCGTTTTTTTTCTCACTGGAATTATTGGCGTGTGGCTTAAGATTTCAACCAGCGGCCGAAACGTGATGGTTATTTACTTATTTTTACCGGGCGGTATTTAAGAATTTCAACGACTCACCATGTCCAACAACGATATTATGAAAAAGCTACGCGTAGCTTTAAAATTTACGGATGATGATATTATCAAAGTTTTGGACCTTGCTAATTTCAGGGTCACCAAAACAGAGCTGACCGCCATTTTCCGCAAGGAGGACCACCCCAACTTTAAGCCCTGCGGCGATCAGATATTGCGCAACTTTTTAAACGGATTGATCATACACATGCGAGGACCGAAGGGGGAAGAGAGTAGCAGTAATAAGTAGCACAGTTTTTTGTTTGTTGGTTCACTGGTTCGTTAGTTTATTAGTAGAAATGCATAATGAAGCAGACCAATGAACTAATGAACCAGTGAACCAATGGACGACAACCTCATTCCTTACGGATAATATCATTGCTTACCTCGATCTCCTTTAACAGGCCGGAGGAATTTTTAGCATAATTACGGTAGGGGGTATCCTTTGATTCAGACATCTTTGTAATATCCGAATTGGTTTCATTCAGCGCTTTTATCAGGTCGTTGATCTTTTTCAGGTGTGCATTAAATATTTTTGCCCTGTTATTAAAAGCGTCGACCCGTTCATTTTTTGTAATGGCTGACGCTGTTTTCGCGGTGTCGTCCAGCTGGTATAAGTAAGGTGAAAGGTTATTTACCGTGGTAATAATGGGGCTCAACTCGGAGGCAGTGTCCTTTGTATCAACGTTTACCAATTCAAGCGTTTGTGGCGCCGGGTTATAGCCTACCAGGCTGATATATTCGCCAATGATGTCGGCCGCCAGGCGTTTTTGCATATGGTAGCCCTGCTCAATCAGCTTCTGCTTAACGTTGTTTTTAAAGCTGTTAAAAAGCAGCGCGGTAAAATCATAGGCCTTTGTGCGCAATATCGAATTCTGCACCGAATAATAATTACTCAGGGTTTTGTTTTTCGTATATAGCGTCCCCAGGTTGGTGCTGAACAGCGAAAAAGTTGAGCTGCCCGCCTGCAGGCCCAGGTCGGCTTCGTTACCATAATTAAAATATTGCTTGCCCGATATTTCCAGGTCATCCACCTGCTCGTACGACGATAAAAAATACAGGCGGTAGCGCTGGTATTGTTGATCCGGATTATCAATCTGGTCGTAACAGTTCTGCAGAAAAGCCTCGAAAGCTTTATCGGTTAGTATCTGGTAGATGTCGGCGTTGGCGCTTGGCTTCCATCGCAGCAGCGACAACCTGGCCTTAAATTCAAGCTCCTCGGCATTGTTCACCTTCAGCGAGTCGAACAGCTTGGCGATGAAGGTAACCTGCGCCCCTGCATTCAGCCCGTGCGAATTATCGACGAGCGCGTAAACGCTGTCCTGTATGGTAAAGTAGTTTTCGGTATTGTTCCAAAACGACGGCTCCAGGGGCGGCAGCAGCAGGCGGTTGGTTTTGGTGTCGACAAAAAGGAAAGTGCCCAGCGGGTAAACGTTTTGGAAATTATTTTCCAGCAGCGACAGGTTGGTCATCGACGAGGAGTCCATTTTCATCAGGAAGCTTAATACCTTATTATGCTCCAACTGCAGGCTTAAACTCTCCATCGACTCGAAGTTGGAGCTTTCCTTTTCAGGGATCATGATGGGGATATCATAAACCAGGTCCTTTTGTTTGTTAAGCAGGTCGAAGTCCCGGCGAATAATAACGGACGTTTGATCCTGGGGGTCCTGGCCGTAAAATTCGATGGTATCGCCTTTGCTGATAGATACTTCTTTCAGCCTCTCTTCGCCGGGCGCCAGTTTCACCAGCGATTTCAGCTTGTATACGCCCGATTTTTTATCGATCTTATAAAACACCGTTACCACGTTTTTAGTGGTGTTTTTGATGTTGAACTTAAAATTTTCCGCCTGCGCCAAAAAAGGCAGGCTAAAGGCCAGCAAAGCGATAATTTTAAGTCGACGCGAAATTGTTTGGCCGGAAGGTTTTGTTGTTTTGGGGTAATCAGAAGAAAACATAGATAAAGATTGTAACAAGCCGCTTACCAAAAATGTTTTTTAATCAAAACGGCGAATAAAGGGGTAATCAATTTAAGCCCTGCTATTTTAACTGCTATAAACAGGGTTTAGTATGGTATGGATGCCGCGGTTCATCAGATAAACAAATTTGTTACAATGCCCACCGCTAATGTTTTTCAATTACGTGGTACCGCCCGCTTTTGATCATGCGCTGCACCTCGCCTGAAAATGCTTCCCTGCCGCCAAAATCCTGTACCCAATAGCCATCGTTGTAGCCTACGCCTATTTCCTTAAATCCCGGGTTCATCAGGTTCCTGCAGTGGCCAGGACTTTTTAGCCATCCATCCATCGCTTCGGCAATGGTTTGCGGTCCCCAGGCGATGTTTTCGCCCACCTGGTAGCTTTTATAGCCATTGTAAGTGTACCCCGCCATGCGGATACGATCCTGCATTGTGCGGCCGTCGCGGCTGGTATGGCTGAAATAGTTATTGGCGGCCATATCGCCGGCATGCTTTACGGCCGAAACTTCCAGCTGTTCATTCCAAATCAATGGCGGTGCCGGAGGCATATAAGTTGTCCCGCAATTGCAGCCACGCGCCCTTGCCTGGTTTATTTTGTCTAAAAACGACTGCCTGAATTGCGGCGTGCTCACCACTTGCCGGCCATAAATATTTGCCAGCGAGAGGATGATAATAAACGTCAAAACCGCCGTGATTAGTCTCTTCATGCCAAAATGGACAATTGTACGCAGGATTAGTTTAATTGAGCAGAAAAAGTTATACAGTTTAATGACGCAGCGAATCTACCAGTCGTTTTGAGCTATTTGTTTTGGCGTTGTCCTCTTTTTT